>NZ_CP059453.1:250000-567500 GCF_022023855.1 Azospirillum brasilense | reverse complement strand
GGGTCGTCCCCAACACGATCAGCAAAGCGGGGTCCCACCAGGAGGGATGGTTCAGGCAGACGATCACGGGCCGGTCCGACGGCAGGGCCGGCCAGCCCGGCCGGGCCAGCCGCACCGCGTGGAAGTCGCGCCGCATCCGCCGCGCCATGACGGCGCCAAAGAAGCGGCAGAGCACCGGTGAGCGCAACACGACCGGATCGTCCTTCAGCCCATCATCCTCCATCCCTGGCCCCATGCCCAGCCCACCCCTCAGGCGACGGCGCGCAGGTCGCCGTCGCGCGCTCCGCTCCGGAGGTCCTGGTCCAGGCTGTCGGCGGCGATCCAGCCGGACATCAGCACCATCGGCATGCCCGGTCCCGGATGGGCGGCCCCGCCGGCCAGATACAGCCCCTCCACGTCGCGCGAGCGGTTGCCCGGCTTGAAGGCGCCCATGAAGCGGCCGTGGCTGGCCAGCCCGTAGATGGCACCGTTCAGCACGCGGTAGCGGTCGTGGATGTCCTGCGGGGTCAGGACGCGTTCGACGCGGATGCGGTCCTCCAGGTCGGTCATGCCGGCGGTGCGCTTCAGCTTGTCAAAGACGGTGCGGCGGTAGTCAGGCAGCATCCGAGACCAGTCGTGGTGCGACCGCAGGTAGGGGGTGTGGACCAGCACATAGAGCGCCTCGCCCCCCGGCGGCGCCACGCCGGGCTCGGTGCGGGCGGGGGCGGCGATGTAGCAGGTCGGGTCGGGCGCCGGCTCGCCACGGCGGTAGATCCAGTCGAACTCCTCCGCCGGGTCGCGGGAGAAGACGAAGTCGTGGTGCAGCAGATGCTCGTAGCCGCGGTCGAGACCGAGATAGAAGACCACGCCCGAGCAGGCCGGCTCGTAGCAGCGGCGCTTGCGGAAGCGCTTGGCCGGGGCACCGCCCACCAGCTCCTCGTAGGTGCGGACGGAATCCATGTTGGAGACCACCGCCGATACCGGGACGCGCTCCCCGCCCTCGGTCTCGACGGCGGTGACGCGCTTGTCGGTCACCTCCAGCCGGCGCACGCCGGTGCCGGTGCGGATCTCGACGCCGAGGCGCCGGGCCACCCGCTCCAGCGCCAGCGGAACGGCGCGGGTGCCGCCCATCGGGTACCAGACGCCGTCGTTGGTCTGCATGTGGGCGATGGCGCAGAGCACCGCCGGGGAGCCGTAGGGGGATGAGCCGACATACTGGGTGAAATGGTCCAGCATCTGGGCGGCGCGGGCGTCGGGGACGTGGCTGCGGATGGTGCCGGCCACCGTGCTGCCCATGCGCAGCGCCAGCACGTCGGACAGGGTGCTGGCGTTCATGCTGTCGCGGAGCTTCAGCGTGTCGCCCAGATCCTCCACAGACTTCCAGAAGAAGAAGCGTTCGGAGATGCCATGCAGACGCTCCGACAGCGCCTGGAAGCGGCGATAGCCCTCCCCGGCGCCCCGGCCGGGGGCCAGCCGGTCGAGTTCCGCGGCCATCGCGCCGATGTTCTCCGACAGGTCCAGCACCGTGCCGTCGTCGAAGAAGCAGCGCCATTGCGGCTCCAGCCGGACCAGCTCCAGCTCGCGGTCGAGATCGCAGCCGGCCTCCGCCAGGATGCGGCGCAGGACGCGCGGCACCGTCAGGATGGTCGGCCCCATGTCGAAGCGGAAGCCGCCCTCCTCCAGCACCGCCGCCTTGCCGCCGACCCAGCCGTTCTTCTCCAGAAGCACCACCTTGTGGCCGCGCGCCGCCAGAACCACCGCCGACGCCAGCCCGCCCAGGCCGCCGCCGATCACCGCGATCCGATCCGTCATGCCAGTCCTCCCGCTATGGCCCGCTTGGGCAGGCCGGACAGTCCCATGGTTTCGCTGCGCCAGGGCGTCGGCAGGCCCAGCTCCGAGGCCAGCAGCCGCGATGTGATGCGCGCGCCTTCGAAGATCACCGGCAGGCCGCTGCCGGGGTGGGTGCCGCCGCCCACCAGATAGACGCCGTCCAGATCCTCGAACCGGTTGTGCGGACGCAGGTGGAGCATCTGGTCCAGGCTGTGCGCCAGATTGAAGGTGGCGCCGCGGTGCACCGCGAAAAGGCGGTCCCAGTCGGCCGGCGTCACCACGCGCTCGACCCGGATGCGGCGCTCCAGATCGCTCAGGCCGAAACCGGCCAGCCGGTCGAGCACGAGGCGGCGGTAGCGCGGCGCCTCGGCCGTCCAGTCGATGTGGCCGCGCTGGTGGCCGACCGGCACCAGGATGTAGAGGGTGCTGCCGCCGGGCGGGGCGAGATCAGGGTCGCTGACGCAGGCGTTCTGGACATAGATCGAGGGGCGGCGCGGCATCTCGCGGCCGTCCTCGATCTCGGCGAGGTTCCGCGCGTAATCCTCCGCCAGATAGACGGTGTGGTGGTCCAGCCCCTCCATCCGGCCCTCGATCCCGAGATAGAGCATGAAGGTGGAGCAGGAGAACTTCTTGGTGGCGATGCGGGCGTCGGTCCAACGCCGGCGCAGGTCGTCGGGCACCAGGGTCGTCATCGCGCGGGCGAAGTCGGCGTTGATGACCAGCGCGTCGGCCGGATACTCGCCGGCCTCCGTCCGCACCCCCACGGCGCGGCGGTCCTGGAAGCGGATGTGGCGCACCGTCTCGTTCAGCCGCACGGTGACGCCGAGGTCCTCGGCCACCCGCCGCATCGCCTCCATCACCGCCTCGGTGCCGCCGCGCGGATGGAAGACGCCGTGCTCATGCTCCAGGAAGGACAGGATGGTGAACAGGCTGGGGCAGCGGAAGGGCGACATGCCCAGATACTTGCTCTGGAAAGAGAAGGCGAGGCGGACGCGCGGATCCTGGAAGTAACGGGACAGGTCGCGGTCGACCGAGCGCTGCGGCGAAAGCCGTCCCAGCGCCTTCAGCATCGGTAGCGAGGCCAGCGCCCAGGGGCTGGAGAAGTCGTTCTCCAGGATCGGACGGAACAACTCCATCTTCGCCCGGTTGTCGGCCAGGAAACGCGGCAGCCCCTGGGCGTCGCGCGGGTTGAGGCGGGCGATCTCCGCCATCAGCGCCTTCATGTCGGCCTGGACCCGCAACTCCCCGCCGGCCTCGAAGACCAGTCGGTAGAGCGGATCGAGCCGGATCAGGTCGACCTCGTCCGACAGGCGGCGCCCGCAAGCCTCGAAAATCTCCTCCAGGATGCGGGGATAGAGGAAGAAGGTCGGCCCGCTGTCGAAACGGTACCCGTCGAGCGCGAAGCCGGCCGACCGGCCGCCGACGCGGTCCTGTCGCTCCAGCACGGTGACCTTCGCCCCGGTGAGCGCCAGAAGCATTGCGGATGCCAATCCACCCGGCCCAGCGCCAATGATCACGACTTGCCGTTCCATCCGCTTGCCAAACGCTCCCGAGCTGACGACTTGTGTGAAGGCAGTTACGAACATGGACCAAGAATGGATCACAGCCACAATCCCACCTCTCCAGGTGTAACCCCTTGGACAAACGGGACCAGCGATCCATTTTCGTCTGCGCGGGCGGCATGGGCCGGCGGCAATACAGCCGAAAGACTATCCATCATCCGCAACATCCGTCGCCGTATCGCGGCAGATGCAGAGGATCTTGTGCAAACGCTGGCGACCCGCCCCGGACGCAGCGCGGCCGAGAGCCTGAGCGCGGAGGTCCTGCCGCTGGCCGAGGCCTGCCGCTTCCTGGAGCGCGAGGCCGCCGCGCTGCTGGCCCCGCGGCGCCTGGGGGCTCGCGGCCGCCCGGTCTGGCTGTTCGGAGTCACGGCGGAGGTGCGGCGGGAGCCGTTCGGCACCGTCCTGATCGTCGGCCCGTCCAACTACCCGCTGCTGCTGCCGGGAGTGCAGGCGCTTCAGGCGCTGACCGCCGGGAACGCCGTGCTGGTCAAGCCGGCGCCCGGCTGCTCCGCGCCGATGGAACGGCTGGCGGACTGGCTGGCCGAGGCCGGTCTGCCGGACGGCCTGTTCCAGCTTCTGGACGAGTCCCCCGACGCGGTGTCCGACGCAATCACCGCCGGCATCGACAAGCTTGTGCTGACCGGATCGGCCGCCACCGGCCGGGCGGTGGCCCGCCAGCTCGCCGAAGCGCTGGTGCCCTCCACCATGGAATTGTCGGGCAACGACGCGGTCTTCGTCCTGCCGGGGGCCGACCTCGACACGGTCGCCCGCGCGCTGGCCTTCGGCCTGCGCCTCAACGGCTCCGCCACCTGCATCGCGCCGCGCCGGGTCTTCGTGCCGCGCGCCCTGTCCGCCGAGCTGGAGCATTCCTTGACGCGCAGCGTGGCGGCGATTCCGCCGGCGGCGGTGCCCCTGCCGGTGCGGCGCCGGCTGGTCGGGCTGGTCCGCGCGGCGATGGCGGAGGGCGCCCGCCCGCTCGGCCCGTTGCCCGAGGACGCCGACCCGGCGATGGCGCCGTTGATCGTGGCCGACGCGCGGCCGGGCATGGCGCTGCTGCGCGAGGAGCTGTTCGCCCCCATCCTGTCGCTGGTGCCCGTCCGCGACGTCGAGGAGGCGCTGGAGGCCGCCGCGCAGAGCCCGTACGCGCTCGGCGCCTCGGTCTTCGGGCCGGAGGAGGAGGCGCGTGCGCTGGCCGGGCGGCTGGACGCCGGAACGGTGACGGTCAACGACTTGATCGTGCCGACCGCCGACCCCCGCCTGCCCTTCGGCGGACGCCGCGCCAGCGGCTGGGGGGTCACGCGCGGCGCCGAAGGGCTGCTGGAGATGACGCGGGTGAAGACCGTCTCGGTGCGGCGCGGCCGGCGGCTTCTCCACATCGACCCGCCGCGCAACGGCGACGCGGCGCTGATGCTGGCGGCGCTCCGCCTGCTCCATGGCGGTCCCGGCACCCGCGCCGGGGCAGTCCGGACCCTGTTCAAAGCCCTGCGCGACCGCCGGACCGACTGACCCGGAGACCATCGTGACGACTGTTGTGATCCTCGCCGTCCTGATCGGCGCCGTTTCCGGTTCGCGCACCCTGCTGGCGCCGGCGGCGGTGTCCTGGGCCGCCTATGGCGGCTGGCTCGACCTGTCGGGAAGCTGGCTGTTCTTCCTCGGCCACCCGGTCTCGCCCTGGGTCTTCACCGCGATGGCGGTGGCGGAGCTGGTCACCGACAAGCTGCCGAGCACCCCCAGCCGCAAACGCCCCTTCCCCTTCGCCAGCCGCATTGTGGGCGGCGCCATCGCGGGCGCTGCCATTGGCGCGAACGCGGGCGTCTGGAACGCGGGCGTCTGGGTTGTTGGCCTGATCGCGGGTGGGCTGGGCGCGGTCGTCGGCACGCTCCTCGGTTATGCGGCGCGCCGGCGCATGGCCGCCGCCTTCGGCCGCGATTGGCCGGCGGCGCTGATCGAGGACGCCGTGGCGCTGACCATCGCTCTGCTGGTCGCCGCCGCGGCATGAGCGGGCCACTCGGTCCTGCTTCCGATGGCGGAAGGGGCCGCGAAAAAGGAAAAGCCAGCAACCCGTCAAGGTTGCTGGCTTCATGATGGTGGAGCCAAGGAGGATCGAACTCCTGACCTCTACAATGCCATTGTAGCGCTCTCCCAGCTGAGCTATGGCCCCACTATAATCTCAGACCAACACAAGAAGTGTTGGTGCGCTTGGAGGGACTCGAACCCCCACGGCCTTTCAGCCACTAGGACCTGAACCTAGCGCGTCTACCAATTCCGCCACAAGCGCATCGTCTGCTCTTTATCCCGCGTCCCTTGGGGTGACGCGGGAGCGCTGATATAGCTGCGCCGCCGGCCGGGCTCAAGCGAAATCGACATGGCCCCGTCACTTTTTCGCAAGACCGAGGGGGTTGGTGCAGCCACCCTACTCCGCCGCCCCGGCGTGGCGCATCCGGCCGGCATTGGCGGCGCCCGCCTCGGCCCCCATCCCGGCCAGCATCTCCGCGGCACCGCGGGCGATGTGCAGCGTGCGCTGCGGCAGCGGGAAGTCGATTCCCAGCTCGATGAAGCGCGCCTTCATGCGGCCGTTGAACTCCCGCCCGACGTTCCATTGCTGGATGGGCAGCGTCTTGATCCGCGCCTTGATGACCGCCGCCGACTCCTGGAAGGAATCGACGCCCAGCACTTCCAGCGGCTCCAGGATCAGCGGCGCGAAGCGCGGGTCCTTGCGCAATTCGTCGCCGATGCCGTGCAGCACGGAGACGACGCGGTCGGCGTTCTCGTGATAGGGGATGGCCACGTCGAACACGTAGTAGCTGAAGTCCTTCGTCATGTTCGACACGCTGGTGACCGCGCTGAAGGGAATGGTGTGCACCGTTCCGTCGAAGTCGCGCAGGCGGATCGTGCGGATGTTCATCCCCTCCACCAGACCGCCCTTGCCGCCGACATTGACGACATCGCCGACCGAGATGGTGTCCTCGAACAGGATGAACAGGCCGGTGATGACGTCCTTGACCAACGTTTGCGCGCCGAAGCCGACGGCCAGACCGACCACGCCGGCGCCGGCCAGCAACGGCCCGATGTTCAGCCCCAGCTCCGACAGGGTGATCAGCGTGACCAGCGTCAGCAGGACCACCAGCAGGGCGCTGCGCAGCAGCGGCAGCAGGGTGCGCACCCGCGCACTGCGCTGGATCGCCCGGCCGTTGCGGTCCGTCGTCGCCAGATGGCGTTCGATCAGCCCGTTGGTCACCTCCCACACGGCGAGCGCGATGGCGCCGACCAGCAGAAGCGACAGGCCCGACGCCACGATGCGCAGGCCGATGGCCGTCTGCAGCCAGCCCCAGACATCCAGCCCCCAGGCGTTCAGAACCACCAGCCCGCCCAGAACGGCCACCGCCGCGTGCAGCAGCCGCGCGGTGGGGGCGACGTAGCGGCGCAGCCGCCCCGCCGCCCAGGCCGAGTGGCCCCGCCGACGGTCCATGCGCTCCAGGATCGCCGCGGCGGCGCGGGTGATCCCCCGACCGATCAGCCGCGCGATGCCGGCGACGACCAGAGTCACCGCCGTCGCCTGGACCACGAACAGCAGCCCGCCGCTGATCTCCAGCGCCCAGATGCCGAACAGGACGATGATGTAGAGGATGGCGATGGCGTGCCAGACGTCGGCCACGCGGCGGCCGGCGGCGCGCAGCATCCGCCCCGCCCCGGCGGCGCGCCGCCCGGGCGGAAGCGGTGACACCGCGTCGGACAGCGGCTGCGCCGCCGCGATGCCGCCGCGCAGCCGAGCGGCCACCGCCTCCCGGCTCTGCAGCACCAGCACCGCCAGCATGACGGCGACGATCAGGCCGACCAGGGTCACCAGCGCGCTGTGGCTCTGCGCCGGCAAGCCGAGCCGCCGAGCCGCCTCGGCTAGGAACAGGCCGTAGAGCGTGGTGATGGCGATGGTCCGGCACCAGCGCAGCAGGCGCAGGGCCGAGCCGTCGCTCATCGGGATCAGCCGCAGGTTGGGCGAGGCCGGGGCCAGCAGCGCCCGGACGACCAGAAGCACGATCTGCACGAAGATGCTGGCGTTGAGGAAGGTGACGCCCAGCACCCGCACCACCGGCGGCGGGTCGAACAGCGCCAGCACGCCGAAGCCGGCGGCGGCGAAGGCCACTATGGGCGCCAGATCGAACAGCGACCGCACCAGCAGCAGCGGCACCTTGGCGATGGCGGAATGGATGGGCCGGGCCGCCAGCATCGCGCGCGGGCGTCGCAGCGTGCGGATGGCGATCAGCCGGACGCCCTGCCCGACCACCACCACCAGCACCAGCTCGGCGGCCAGCCAGCCCCAGGCGGCGCGTTGCGCCGGGTCGGACACCTGCCGCTCCAGCCAATGCAGCCCCTGCGGCGCGTTCAGCAGGGCGTCGCCGGCCAGCGCGGCCTCCTGCCCCAGCCCGTCGAGCCGATCCGACAGCAAGGTGAGCAGGCGGGTGCCGATCCCCTCCGGCTCCGTCGGCGCGGTGGCGGCCTCCGCCTGCTCCAGGGCGCGGAGCTGGCCGAGCAGGGCGGCACGGCGACCCGGGTCCTCCAGCGTCTGGCGCAGGCGGGCGATCTCCTCCGGATTGGGCGCCGGCTCGGCCTGGGCCGGCGGGGCGGGCGTCGGGATCTGGGCCGACGCCGGAGTCGCCATGCCTCCCAGCGCGGCGGTCAGCAGGAGAAGGAGGGCGAGCAGGCCGCGCAAGGCGCGGAAGCGGGCGGCGGGAAGCCGTGGGGCACGGTCGTCGAAAGTCATCGTCCTCTGGCGGTACCGGTTGACGGGTCCAATCCAGGCCAACAGCGCCGGGCGCGGTTTGTCTTGCAGCGCAGCAACCGCGACATTTTGTCCGGCGAACCTCCCGGCCCACCGTCTGCTCTTGCACGTCAATCTGATATATTAGTATACATCATGGCGAACACCGGAAAACACCGGAAGCGCCCGCGCCCTGCCGCGGCGGGCCGCCCGATCCGGTACCCCCATTCCAACCGGCCCTGGCCGGCGCCGCCCCCGATCCCATCCGGGGCCGCGAACACCAGCGGAGAACAGCATGTCCGTGAAGGTAGCGATCAACGGTTTTGGCCGTATCGGCCGTCTGGTTCTGCGGGCCATCTACGAGAGCGGCCGCAACGACGTGGAGGTCGTGGCGATCAACGACCTGGCCGACCTCAAGGCCAACGCCCACCTGCTGAAGTACGACAGCGTCCACGGCCGTTTCCCCGGCACGATCGAGACCCGCGACGGCGAGCTGATCGTCAACGGCCACTCGATCAAGGTCGTGCAGGAGCGTGACCCGGCCAAGCTGCCGTGGAAGGATCTGGGCATCCAGATCGCCATGGAATGCTCGGGCATCTTCACCAAGCGCGCCGACGCCGCCAAGCATCTGGAAGCGGGTGCGGAGAAGGTGCTGATCTCCGCCCCGGCCACCGACGAGGACATCACGGTGGTCTACGGCGTCAACCACGACCAGCTCAAAGCCGATCACCGCATCGTGTCGAACGCGTCGTGCACGACGAACTGCCTGGCCCCGGTGGCCTTCGTGCTGAACAACCTGATCGGCATCGAGAAGGGCTTCATGACGACGATCCACTCCTACACGGGGGATCAGCGCATCGTCGACACCAACCACAAGGACCTGCACCGCGCCCGCGCCGCGGCGCTGAACATGATCCCGACCTCGACCGGGGCGGCCAAGGCGGTGGGCAAGGTGCTGCCCGAGCTCAAGGGCAAGCTGGACGGCACCGCCATGCGCGTGCCGACGCCCAACGTCTCGGTCGTCGACTTCAAGTTCACCGCCAAGCGCGCCACCTCGGTGGAGGAGATCACCAAGGCGATCGCCGAGGCCGCCAACGGCCCGCTCAAGGGCATCCTGGGCGCCTACACCGAGGATCTGGTCTCCACCGACTTCAACCACGACCCGCACAGCTCGATCTTCGCGCTGAACGAGACCAAGGTCATCGACGGCAACTTCGTCCGCATCATGACCTGGTACGACAACGAGTGGGGCTTCTCCAACCGCATGAGCGACACCGCCGTCGCCATGGCCAACGCCAAGTAAGGGCGAAGTCACTCTTGCCCCCACCCCAGCCCTCCCCCGCTGCGCAGAGGAAGGAGATTGTTGCGAAGCGGCGGCAGTCCCCTCCCCTGCGTCAGCGGGGGAGGGTTAGGGTGGGGGCAACGCGGCCCACAAAAACTAAAATACCAGTTTTCAAACCCCGATTTTTGAAAACACCCTTTGAAGGAGCCGCGGCATGCCCCGGACCTCCAAGCTGCCGACCGCGCGTATCGCCGCCCTGGAGCGCGACGCCGACGCCCTGCGGCGGGCCTTCCTGACCACGCCGGTCTTCGCCCTAGACGACCACGGCCTGCACGCGCGCTTCGAGGATTTCGGCCGCGCTGCCCTCGCCCTGTTCCAGGAAACCGCCCGGCTGGCCGCCGCCGAGGAGGCCATCCAGCGCATCGAGGCCGCCTACCATCGCGTCCACGAAGCTTTGCAAGCTGTTGCCACGCTTGCGCTTTCCGACACGGGAAGGGTCGTCCCGACGCACGCGAGCGGCAGCGCCGAGCCACCACCCCAGGACGTGCGACAGAATGTCAGCCGGCGGGATACGCAGTTCTCCTGACTTGCGTCGCGGCGCTGATATACTAGTATCCACGACATCGACGACGCGATCCCTGGACAGACCTCAAGGCCACCGGCCCGGTGCCGCTCCCGCTGGGGATGCGCGGCACGCTCCCCCTTCCTGCGCCGCAATCGGCAATCACCACCCCGGACTTTTCCCGGACTTTTCATCGACGGCCCAGTCGGACCGCCCCAGGAGTACCGACTATGAACATCAAATCCCGCATCGACCGCATTCCCGGCGGCATGATGATCCCTTCCCCTGTTCCTCGGCGCCTGCCTGAACACCTTCGCGCCGAACACGGGCAAGTTCTTCGGGTCCTTCACCAACGGCCTGATCACCGGCACCCTGCCGATCCTCTCCGTCTGGTTCTTCTGCATCGGCGCCAGCATCAGCCTGAAGGCCACCCCGCTGGTCCTGCGCAAGAGCGGCGTGCTCGTCACCGTGAAGATCCTCACCGCCGCCACCATGGGCATCGTCGCCTCCTGGTTCATCCCGCACGAGGGCGTCAGTTCGGGCTTCTTCACCGGCCTGTCGGTGCTGGCGATCATCGCCGCCATGAACGACACCAACGGCGGCATGTACATGGCGCTGATGCAGCAGTACGGCACCAAGGAGGAATCCGGCGCCTTCTGCCTGATGTGCCTGGAATCCGGCCCCTTCATGACGATGGCGACGCTGGGTCTGGCCGGTCTGGCCGCCTTCCCCTGGCAGACCATGGTCGGCGCCCTGCTGCCCTTCCTGATCGGCTTCGCGCTCGGCAACCTGGACCAGGAGTTCCGCAAGTTCTTCGGTCAGGCCGTGCCGGTGATGGTGCCCTTCTTCGCCTTCGCGCTCGGCAACAACCTGAACTTCGCGGTCATCCTGAACACCGGCCTGCTCGGCATCGTCCTCGGCCTGTCGGTCATCGCCATCACCGGCTTCACGCTGGTCGTCGCCGACATCCTGCTGGCCAAGGGCAACGGCACCGCCGGCATCGGCGCCGCCTCCACCGCCGGCGCGGCCGTGACGGTCCCGCCGATCATCGCCTCCATCGAGCCGAGCTTCGCGCCGAGCGCCCCGGCCGCCACCGCCCTGGTCGCCACCAGCGTCGTCGTCACCTCGCTGCTCACCCCGATCCTGACCGCTTGGTGGGCCCGCCGGTTCGGCGTCCTCTCCCCGCGCCACCTCGCCGCCCAGAAGGCCGCCCAAAAGAACACCGAAACGCAACCCCTGCCGGCCCAGCCCGCCCCCGCCGAGTGACGGCGACCGACTGAGCGTCGCCCCACCCTCGGCGAAAGCCGGAGATTGCGGACCCTGTGATTTCCGGCTTGCACCGCGACACTGATATACTAATATGCCCCCTAGGACCGGCCGAGCCGGCGACACAGGTGCAGCCATGGACATGCCGACCACCCCGACGCCCGACGCCAGCAACGACCGTCCCGCCACCCAGCGGAGCGCGGTGAAGCCGTCCCGGGGGCCGGCGCGGGGCGCCTCCACCATGGCAGCGATCCACCGGTCGCTGCGCGCCGAGATCGTGGAGATGCGCCGTAATCCGGGCGAGCCCATCGTCGAGAAGCACATCGCCGAAGCCTTCGGCGTCAGCCGCACCCCGGTGCGCGAGGCGCTGCAACGGCTGGCCGACGAGGGGCTGATCGAGATCTTCCCGCAGGTCGGCACTTTCGTCGCCCGTATCCCGGTGAACGCCCTGCCGGAGGCCATCGTCATCCGCACCTCGCTGGAGGGCACCGCCGTCCGCTACGCGGCGCAGCGCGCCACCGGCAGCCAGATCGCCGGCCTGCGCGCCAACCTGCTGCTCCAGCAGGAGACGGTGGAGGACGGCGACCTCAACGCCTTCCACGAGGCCGACGAGCGGTTCCACGCCCTGATCGCCGAGATCGCCGGCTATCCCGGCCTGTGGAGCATGGCGCAGCAGGTGAAGGTGCAGGTGGACCGCTACCGCCGCCTGACCCTGCCGGAGCCCGGGCGCCTCACCCATGTGCTGGCCGAGCACGCGGCGATTGTGGACGCCATCGCCGACGCCGACCCGGCGCTGGCCGCCGACCGCATGGCCGTCCACCTGGACGGCCTGCTGACCTCCATCCCCCAGGCCCAGGGGGCGAACCCGTTCTTCTTCACTGGTCCCTGATTTGGCCGCCGACCGGCCCTGGAAAATACAAACGAGGATACCGCCATGAAGATCACCGTCCGCCACGCGTCACATCAGGATGACGTCCGCAACTACGACACCACCAAGCTGCGCGACCATTTCCTCGTCCCGTCCATCTTCGAGGCGGACGACATCGTCCTCACCTACAGCCACATCGACCGCTTCGTGGTCGGCGGCGCCATGCCGGTGTCCGGCCCGCTGAAGCTGGAGTCGGCCAAGGCCATCGGCTCGGCCAACTTCCTCGACCGGCGCGAGCTGGGCGCCGTCAACGTCGGCGGTCCGGGCCGCATCACGGTGGACGGCGCGGTGTTCGAGCTGGCCCCGCGCGACTGCCTCTACATCACCATGGGCAGCCTGGACGTCCGCTTCGAGAGCCTGGACCCGGCCAACCCGGCGAAGTTCTACCTGAACAGCGCCCCGGCCCACGCCCGCTTCGAGACGATGAAGATCTCCATCGCGCAGGCCAAGGCCGTGCACATGGGCGACCCGGCCCAGTCAAACGAGCGCACCATCTACCAGATGATCCACCCGGACGTCTGCCGCACCGCGCAGCTCGTGCTCGGCATGACCGTGCTGAAGCCGAACAACATGTGGAACACGATGCCGTGCCACACGCACGACCGCCGCTGCGAGGTCTATTTCTACTTCGACCTGCCGGAGCCGGCCCGCGTCTTCCACTTCATGGGCGAGCCGTCCGAGACGCGCCACGTCGTCGTCGCCAACGAGCAGGCGGTGATCTCGCCGAGCTGGTCAATCCACTCCGGCGTCGGCACCCGCAACTACACCTTCATCTGGGCCATGGCTGGCGACAACCAGGACTTCACCGACATGGACTTCATCCCCATGGAAGACCTGCGCTGATCCCCGGACGCCAAGAATAAGGAGCAAGACAATGGCTCAGGCACATCCCTTCGACCTCACCGGCAAGGTCGCCCTGGTGACCGGCGCCCACACCGGCATCGGCCAGGGCATCGCCGTGGCGCTGGCCCAGGCTGGCGCCGACATCGCCGCCGTGGACGTGGTGCCGCTGGACGAGACCAAGTCCCTGGTGGAGGCCGCCGGCCGCCGGTTCCACGGCATGTCCGCCGACCTGACCAGCATCGCCCCGGTGCAGGGTCTGGTGGAGGAGGTCGTCGGCACCTTCGGCGGGCTGGACATCCTGGTGAACAACGCCGGGCTGATCCGCCGCGCCGACGCCGTGGACTTCACCGAGGCCGACTGGGACCTCGTGATGAACATCAACATCAAGACCGTGTTCTTCCTCTGCCAAGCCTTCGGCCGCTACGCCATCGGCCAGGGCCGCAAGGGCAAGATCATCAACATCGCGTCCATGCTGTCCTTCCAGGGCGGCATCCGCGTGCCCTCCTACACCGCCTCCAAGAGCGGCGTCGCCGGCATCACCCGGCTGCTCGCCAACGAATGGGCGGGCAAGGGCATCAACGTGAACGCCATCGCGCCGGGCTACGTCGCCACCAACAACACGGCGGCGATCCGCGCCGACGAGCAGCGCAGCGCGGAGATCCTGGGCCGCATCCCGGCAGGCCGCTGGAGCGTTCCCTCCGACATGGGCGGCCCGGCGGTGTTCCTGGCCTCCGACGCGTCGGACTACATCCACGGCACGGTCCTGCCGGTGGACGGCGGCTGGCTCGCCCGCTGAGGCTGAGTGGTTCCGTTTGAGTGACGAAGCCGGGCGCCAGTGATGGCGCCCGGCTTTTTCATGTGGCGGCTCGGGTTTGGACATTGCCCCCACCCCGGCCCCCCCGCTGTCGCAGGAGAGGGAGATTTCCGCGAGGCGGCGGCAGTCCCCTCCCCTGCGATAGCGGGGGAGGGTTAGGGTGGGGGCAAAGGCAACGCCGATACGTTTCCACGGGCGTTCCTCAACGCTTCACGGCATAACGGAAGTCCCAAGGACCGCAACGCCGCCCGCCATGCCGACGCCAAACGAAGCCCCCGTGACCGAAACGGAATGGTCGATCCGGACCGCGAAGGGAGCCCTCTACGCGAAGAGCTGGGCTCCGGAAGCCGTCGGCGCCGTGCCGATCATCCTCTTCCACGACTCCCTCGGCAGCGTGGACTTGTGGCGCGGCTTCCCGCAGCGGCTAGCGTGCGAGACGAGCCGCCGCGTCATTGCCTACGACCGGCTCGGCTTCGGGCGTTCGGACGCCCATCCGGGGCAGCTCGCCCTGGATTTCGTCGCCACGGAGGCGCGGGACAGCATCCCACCGCTGTGCGAACAGCTTGGCGTGGCAGAGTTCATCGCCTGCGGACACAGCGTCGGGGGCGGTATGGCCGTCGAGACGGCGGCGCGATTTCCGGAGCGGTGCCGCGCCCTCGTCACCATCGCCGCGCAGGCCTTCGTGGAAGAAAGAACCCTCACCGGCATCCGCGACGCCAAGCGCGACTTCCAGGACCCGGCCAACGTCGCACGTCTGGCGCGGTATCACGGCGACAAGGCCCGCTGGGTCCTCGACGCCTGGACGGAAACGTGGCTGTCGCACGGTTTCGCCAGTTGGACCCTGGACCGGGCCCTGGCGGCGGTGCGCTGCCCGGTTCTGGCCCTGCACGGCGACCGCGACGAGTACGGTTCCAGCGCCCACCCCGAACGCATCGCGGCCGGGCGGGGAGCCGCAAGGCTGCTCCCCGACACCGGCCATGTGCCGCATCGCGAACAGGAAGCGCTGGTCCTCGACGCGATCTGGAGCTTCCTGAGCGGGCTTTGAGGCGTCCGCTCAGGCCGCCAGGGGCGGGTGCACCGCACTGCGCGCCAGGATGCCCAGCGTGTGGCTGGCGATCATCCGCTCCTCGTCGGTGGGGATGACGAAGACCGGGACGCGGCTGTCGGCGGCCGAGATGCGCGTCGCCCGGGCGCGGTTCGCCGCCCCGTCGATGTGGACGCCGAGCCAACCCAGCTTCTCCGCCACCCGCGCCCGCACCGGGGCGGAGTTCTCGCCGACGCCCGCGGTGAAGACCACCGCGTCCAGCCCGCCCATGGAGGCCGCCAGCCCCGCCGCCTGCTTGGCGACCTGGAAGCAGAACAGCTCCACGGCCTCCGCCGCCTGCGGGTTCTCGCTGTCCAGCAGGGCGCGCATGTCGTTGGAGACGCCGGAGACTCCGAGCAGGCCGGACTTGTGGTAGAGCAGCTGCTCCAGCTCGTCCGGGCCCATGCCCTTCTCGCGCATCAGATAGATCAGCACGCCGGGATCGATGACGCCGGGCCGCGTGCCCATGGGCAGGCCGTCCAGCGCGGTGAAGCCCATGGTGGTGTCGACGCTGCGGCCCGCGCGCATGCCGCACAGGCTGGACCCGCTGCCAAGATGGCAGACGACGACGCGGGCCTCCGCCAACTCCGGCGCGATCTGCGGCAGGCGCTGGGCGATGTACTCGTAGGATAGGCCGTGGAAGCCGTAGCGGCGCACGCCCTCGTCGGTCAGCTCGCGCGGCAGGGCGAACATCTGGGCCTGCCAGGGCCGCGTGCTGTGGAAGGCGGTGTCGAAGCAGGCGACCTGCGGCAGCTCCGGATAGACCTCGGCCAGCGCGGTCATCGCCGCGATGTTGTGCGGCTGGTGCAGCGGGGCCAGCGGCACCAGGGCCTCCAGCTCCGCCAGCACCGCCGGGGTCAGCCGGACCGGCGCGTCGAAGCGGGTGCCGCCATGCACGACCCGGTGGCCGGCGGCGACCAGCCGCACGTCCCGCAGCTCGTGCCGCATCCAGGTCAGCAGGAAGCCGAGCAGCCCGGCGCGATCGCCGGGGCCGACCTCGTCCAGGATGCCGTCGGCCAGGACGTGGCGGGCCGCGTCCTTGGCCTCGAAGCGGGGGGCGGTGCCGATGCCGGAGATCTGGCCGGTCAGGACGGCCTCCAGATCGTGCCTCCCGGCCCCGCAGAAGACGGAGAATTTCAGGCTGGAGGAGCCCGCGTTGATGACGAGACAGGCGTCACGGTGCGACATGGTGTGATCCTCACTCCGCGGCCAGGGGGGCAGCCAGGGGAGCGGCAACGGCGTTGAGCGCGAGGGCGGGACGGCGCGCGGCGGCCACCAGCGCCGCCACGGCGCAGGAGGCGAGGCGGGTGCGGACGTTGTCGGCGCGGCTGGTCAGGATGACCGGAACCCGCGCGCCGAGAACGATGCCCGCCGCGTCGGCGTTGGCGAGGAAGGAGAGCTGCTTGGCCAGCATGTTGCCGGCTTCCAGGTCAGGGACGAGCAGGATGTCGGCTTGGCCCGATACGGGGGATTTGATGCCCTTGATGCGCGCGGCCTCGGCGCTGATGGCGTTGTCGAAGGCCAGCGGGCCGTCGAGGATGCCGCCGGTGATCTGGCCGCGGTCGGCCATCTTGCAGAGTGCGGCGGCTTCCAGCGTGGTGGCAATCTTCGGGTTGAGCGTCTCCACCGCCGACAGGATGGCGACGCGCGGCGTCTCGACGCCCAGGACCTTGGCGAGGTCGATGGCGTTCTGGACGATGTGGACCTTGTCCTCCAGCGTCGGGTAGATGTTGATCGCCGCGTCGGTGATGAGAAGCGCCCGCGGGTAGGTGGGTACGTTCATCACGAAGACGTGACTGATGCGGCGGCTGGTGCGGAGGCCGGTCTCCTTGCGGACGACCTCGGCCATCAGCTCGTCAGTGTGCAGGCTGCCCTTCATCACCGCCTCGGCCTCGCCGTTGCGGGCCAGCGCGACGGCCGCGGCGGCGGCGGCGTGGCTGTGCTCCACGTCAATCAGACGATAACGGGCGATATCCAGGCTGTGGGCGGAGGCCAGCGCGCGGATCTTCGCCGCCGGGCCGATCAGGATGGGGTCGATCAGGCCGGCTTCCGCCGCCTCCACCGCACCCTTCAGCGAGCTTTCGTCGCAGGGATGGGCGACCGCCGTGGCGACCGGCTCCAGCCCGTCGCACTTGCGCAGAAGCGCGTCGTGCTTGTCGTGACGGATCATCTGGATCTGCGGCAGCGCGTGGGCGGCGCGGCGGACCTTGCGGGTCGGCGCCACCACTTCCGCGGTGCCGGTCACCACGACCTCGCCGTCCTGGTTGGTGCACAGGCAGTCGAAGACGACGATGTTCTTGTCGGCCTGCTTCTCGCGCACCGTGACGGTGGCGGTGATGACGTCGCCCAGTCCGACCGGGCGGCGGAAGCGCAGGTCCTGGCCGGCGTAGACGGTGCCGGCGCCGGGCAGCCGGGTCCCCAGCACGCCGGAAATCAGCGCGCCGGACCACATGCCATGCCCAATCACCTTCTGAAAGCGGCTGTCGGCGGCGAATTTCGCGTCCAGATGAACCGGATCGATGTTGCCGGAGACGGTGGCGAACAGCTCGACGTCCATCACGGTCAGTTGCCGCGCGATGCTGGCGGACTGCCCGACCACGATCTCGTCGAAGGTGACGTTTTCGATCGGGGCCGCCTCAATCGGGGCCGCAGGGAGGTCGCCGCTGGTTTCACCATTGGCAGTCATTGCAGAACACTCCGGATAAGAGAAATAGGCATGATGCTGCCCGTTTCAGCCGATCCCTCCCGGCGCGCGCCTTGCTGAAAGGGGAAGCGCGTCTTGCCGTCTTCTTGTATGAGCGTCTTTGTGTACTGATATATTAGCGGGAAAGGCGGTGCGGCGCAGCAAATCCGGCATCACCGGACACTTTGCCGCAGGCCGCCTTCCGCGGGTCCGTTACGCCTTGAGGATGCCGCGGCCGGCGAAGCGGGCGGCGGTGCCAAGCATCTCCTCGATGCGGATGAGCTGGTTGTACTTGGCCAGCCGGTCGGAGCGCGACAGCGAGCCGGTCTTGATCTGGCCGCAGTTGGTGGCGACCGCCAGATCGGCGATGGTGCTGTCCTCGGTCTCGCCCGAGCGGTGCGACAGAACGGCCGTGTAGCCGGCCTTGTGCGCCATGTCCACGGATTCCAGCGTCTCCGACAGCGTGCCGATCTGGTTGACCTTGACCAGGATCGAGTTGCCCACGCCCTTGCGGATGCCGTCCGCCAGACGCGCCGGATTGGTCACGAACAGGTCGTCGCCGACCAGCTGCACCTTGCCGCCGATGGCGTCGGTCAGAGCCTTCCAGCCCTCCCAGTCGTCCTCGGCCATGCCGTCCTCGATCGAGATGATCGGGTAGCGCCCGACCAGATCGGCCCAGTAGGAGACCATCTGCTCCGGCGCCAGCGACTTGCCCTCGCCGGCCAGCTCGTACTTGCCGTTCTTGAAGAACTCGGTCGAGGCGGCGTCGATGGCGAGCATGACGTCATCGCCCGGCTTGTAGCCGGCGGCCTCGATGGCCTTCATCACGAAGCCCAGCGCGTCCTCGGTCGAGGCGAGGTTGGGGGCGAAGCCGCCCTCGTCACCGACGTTGGTGTTGTGGCCGGCGTCCTTGAGCTTCTTCTTGAGCGCCTGGAAGATCTCCGAGCCCATGCGGATGGCCTCGGCGCCGTTCTCGGCGCCGACCGGCATGACCATGAACTCCTGGATGTCGATCGGGTTGTCGGCGTGGGCGCCGCCGTTGATGATGTTCATCATCGGCACCGGCAGCAGGTTGGCGAAGGCGCCGCCGACGTAGCGGAACAGCGGCAGGGCGGCCTCTTCCGCCGAGGCCTTGGCGACGGCGAGCGAGACGCCGAGGATGGCGTTGGCGCCGAGCCGGCCCTTGTTGGGGGTGCCGTCCAGCTCGATCATGGCGAGGTCGAGGGCGCGCTGGTTGGAGCCGTCGAGGCCGGCGATGGCGTCGAAGATCTCGCCGTTGACCGACTCCACGGCCTTCAGCACGCCCTTGCCGCCGTAGCGGGACTTGTCGCCGTCGCGCAGCTCCACCGCCTCGTGCGCGCCGGTCGAGGCGCCCGACGGAACGGCGGCGCGGCCGAAGGCGCCGGATTCGAGCAGGACGTCCACCTCGACGGTCGGGTTCCCACGGCTGTCGAGGATCTCGCGGGCGTGGATTTCGGTAATGGCGCTCATGGCGGGGTATGGACCTTGATTGGAGGGTGGATTTTGTGGGGAGGTGGTCGCGGCGGAGCCCCCACCCTTCCCACGGCTTCGCCGCGGGCCCCTTCCCTCCCCCGCTGGGCGGGAGAGGGAGATTTTGTTCCCTCCCCCGCCCAGCGGGGGAGGGTTAGGGTGGGGGCAGAACCTTGCGCCTCAATGCGCGCCGTGGAAGGTGCGGCTGATGACGTCCATCTGCTGCTCGCGGGTCAGCTTGATGAAGTTCACCGCGTAGCCCGACACCCGGATGGTCAGCTGCGGGTACAGCTCCGGATGGTCCATGGCGTGCAGCAGCGTCTCGCGATCGAAGACGTTCACGTTGATGTGGTGGCCGCCCTGGCCGAAATAGCCGTCCAGCATGCCCACCAGATTGTCCACCCGCTCGCCCTCGGTCGGGCCCAGCGCGCCGGGCACGATGGTGAAGGTGTAGCTGATGCCGTCCTGGGCGTGGGCGTAGGGCAGCTTGGCCACCGACGCCATCGAGGCGATGGCCCCCTTGCGGTCGCGCCCGTGCATCGGGTTGGCCCCCGGCGCGAAGGGCTGGCCGGCCTTGCGCCCGTCCGGCGTGTTGCCCGTCTTCTTGCCGTAGACCACGTTCGAGGTGATCGTCAGCACCGACTGCGTCGGCACCGCGTCGCGGTAGGCCTTCTGCTTGCGCAGCAGGCCCATGAAGGTCTCGACCAGCCACACCGCGATCCCGTCGACCCGATCGTCGTTGTTGCCGAAGGCCGGATAGTCGCCCTCGATCACGAAGTCGGTGGCCAGCCCACGCTCGTCGCGCACCACCTTCACCGTGGCGTGCTTGATCGCCGACAGGCTGTCCGCGACCACGCTCAGGCCGGCGATGCCGCAGGCCATGGTGCGCAGCACGTCGCGGTCGTGCAGCGCCATCTCCAGCCGCTCGTACATGTACTTGTCGTGCATGAAGTGGATGGCGTTGAGCGTGTTCATGTAGGCGCGCGCCAGCCATTCCATCATCGGCAGCAGGCGGGCGACCACCGTGTCGTGGTCGAGCACGTCGCCGGTGATCGGCGCGAAGGCCGGGCCGACCTGCTCGCCCGACACCTCGTCGCGGCCGCCGTTGATGGCGTAGAGCAGCGTCTTGGCGAGGTTGGCGCGGGCGCCGAAGAACTGCATCTGCTTGCCGATGCGCATGGCCGAGACGCAGCAGGCGATGCCGTAGTCGTCGCCCCAGAAGGGCCGCATCAGGTCGTCGTTCTCGTACTGCACCGAGCAGGTCTTGATCGACGTTTCGGCGCAGAACTTCTTGAAGCCCTCCGGCAGGCTTTCCGACCACAGCACCGTCAGGTTCGGTTCCGGCGCCGGGCCGAGGTTGTTCAGGGTCTGGAGCATGCGGAAGCTGTTCTTGGTCACCAGCGTCCGCCCGTCGAGCGCCATGCCGCCGATGCATTCCGTCACCCAGGTCGGATCACCGGAGAAGAGCTGGTCGTATTCCGGCGTGCGCAGGAAGCGGACGATGCGCAGCTTGGTCACGAACTGGTCGATCAACTCCTGCGCCTCCTCCTCGGTCAGCATGCCGTCGCGCAGGTCGCGTTCGACGAAGACGTCGAGGAAGCTCGACACCCGGCCAAGCGACATGGCCGCCCCGTTGGCTTCCTTCACCGCCGCCAGATAGGCGAGGTAGGTCCACTGCACCGCCTCGCGGGCGTTGGCCGCCGGGCGCGACACGTCGAAGCCGTAGGAGGTCGCCATGGCGGCGAGTTCCTTCAGGGCCTTGATCTGCTCAGTGATCTCCTCGCGCAGGCGCAGCGTGTGCTCGTCGATGCGATCGACCTCCAGGCTCTTGTACTGGGCCTTCTTGTCCTCGATCAGGAAGGTCGCGCCGTAGAGCGCCAGCCTGCGGTAGTCGCCGATGATGCGCCCGCGGCCGTAGGCGTCCGGCAGGCCGGTGATGACGCCCGACTTGCGGCAGCGCAGCATCTCCTCGGTGTAGACGTCGAAGACGCCGTCGTTGTGCGACTTGCGCAGGCCGGGGAAGACCTCCTCCAGCTTGGGCGAGGGTTTGAAGCCGTAGGCCTCCAGCCCGTTCTTGACCATCCGCCAGCCGCCGAAGGGCATGATCGCGCGCTTCAACGGCTTGTCGGTCTGCAGGCCGACGACGAGTTCCAGCTCGCGGTCAATGTAGCCCGGCGCGTGGGCGGTGATCGAGCCGAAGACCTCCGTGTCGGCGTCGAGCACGCCGCCCTTGGCCGCGCGCTCCTCCTTCAGCAGGGCCGTGACCTTGTCCCACAGCGCCCGGGTCCGTCCGGTCGGGCCGGTCAGGAAACGTGAGTCCCCGGCGTAGGGATGGACGTTGCGGACGATGAAGTCGCGGACGTTGACCTCTTGCTGCCAGACGCCCGGAACGAAGCGGCGCCAGGGGCGCTCGGCTTGCTGTTCCGGGGTCTCGACGAGTCCGTCTCTCAGCAGGGTGTCCATGATGTCTCCTCACGAAAAGGCGTCTGGGCGGCACGCGCCGCGTCGCTGATCGACCCTGGAGGCCCCCAGTGGAGGGGTCGGAAGACCGCCGGCCCCCGGTCAGGGCGGGAGCGGCGGTATGGCAACGGGCTGTGAAGCCGGCAGGGCCAAAAGTCATTCTGTAGTTTTGCTACATAGACCGGAACCACGAAGCGCGCAAGGCAAAAGCGGTTGATTTTCCACGTTCTTTGATGAAGTTACTGTGACGGAACGCCGCATCGTCAGCGGTCCCGGTATGTGGGACAGCACGGCCGATAGCACTCTTCTATCGGGTCATGTAGTTTTGCTATCCGTGCTACGGTGGCGGACGGACGGAACAGGGGAACAGGCCGATGCTGGCGAGGATCATGGCGGTGCGTGACGGGCTCCGTCCTTCGGAACGGAAGCTGGCGGACTGCGTGCTGGCCCAGCCGGGCGAGGTCATCACCCTGTCGATGGCCGACATGGCCGGGCGCGCCGGAGTCAGCGAACCGACCATCGCCCGCTTCTGCTCCGCGCTGGGCTGCAGCGGCTTCCGCGAGTTCAAGATCAAGCTGGCGCAGGACATCGCCGCCGGCATGCCCTTCATCGACCAGGAGGTCAGCCCGGACGACCGCGCGGCGGGCATCGCGGGGAAGGTGTTCGACCGCACCCTGGCGACACTCATGCAGGTGCGCAACAACCTGTCGGCGGAATCGGTGGACCGCGCCGCCGACCTGCTGGCCGGGGCGCGGCGGATCGAGTTCTACGGCTCCGGCAACTCCGGCACGGTGGCGCAGGACATCCAGCGCCGCTTCTTCCGGCTGGGCATCCCGACCGTCGCCTACAGCGATGCGCACGTCTATTTCGTGTCGGCCCTGTCGCTCGCCCCGGGCGACGCGGTGGTCGCGGTGTCCAGCTCGGGCGGTACCCGCGACATGCTGGAGGCCGTGCAGAACGCGCTGTCCGCCGGGGCCATGGTCGTCGCCATCACCCGCTCCGGCTCGCCGCTGGCGCAGCTCGCCACGGTCAGCCTGCTCGCCGACGTCACGGAAGACTTCGACATCCACTCGCCCATGACGTCGCGCATCAGCCATCTGGTCCTCGGCGACATACTGTCGATTGCCGTGGCGCTGCGCAAAGGCGACGCCCTGCGGGAGCGGCTGGAACGCCACAAGCAGGCGCTCAGCCGCCACCCCCGCGAGCAATAAATACTAGTATATTAGTTTGAGGGCAAGCCGCTCTACCAGATGCCGCGCATCCTGTGCCGTTCTGCCGCAGCCCCCAACGAAAGCGTTCCCGCGCAGCAAAAAGCCCGGCCCCGTTTCCGGGACCGGGCCTTCCGCTTCCAGCCGCAGCCGAACCGTCAGTCGCCGGCGGGAACCGGCTCGGCACCCGGCGGGGTGTGGGCACCGGCGCGCTTGCTGCCGAACAGACGGTAGACCGCGACGAAGAAGACCGGGACGAACAGGATCGCCAGCACGGTGGCGGAGATCATGCCGCCCATCACGCCGACGCCGATGGCGTTCTGGCTTTCCGAACCGGCGCCGCTGCTGGTCGCCAGCGGCAGAACGCCCAGCACGAAGGCCAGCGAGGTCATGATGATCGGGCGCAGGCGCTGGCGGCACGCCTCGATGGCGGCGTCCTTCAGCTCCATGCCTTCGTCGTACAACGCTTTAGCAAACTCCACGATCAGGATGGCGTTCTTCGCCGACAGGCCGATGGTCGTCAGCAGGCCCACCTGGAAGTAGACGTCGCTCGGCAGACCGCGCAGCGTGGCGGCGAGCACGGCGCCGATGACGCCCAGCGGCACCACCAGAATGACCGACACCGGCACCGACCAGCTCTCGTAGAGCGCCGCCAAGCAGAGGAAGACGATCAGCATGGACAGGGCGTAGAGCGCCGGGGCCTGCGACCCGCTCAACCGCTCCTCGTAGGACAGGCCGGTCCATTCATAACCGACGCCCGGCGGCAGCTTGGCCATCATTGCCTCCATCTCCTGCATCGCCTCGCCGGAACTGATGCCCGGCGCCGCGGAGCCCTGGATGTTGAGCGAGGACATGCCGTTGTACCGCTCCAGCTTCGGCGACCCGTAGGTCCATTGCGCCGTGGTGAAGGCGGAGAAAGGCACCATCTGCCCCATGGCGTTGCGGACGTACCAGCGATCGACGTCGCTCGGCTGCATGCGGTAGGGGGCGTCCGCCTGGAGATAGACGCGCTTCACGCGCCCCCGGTCGATGAAGTCGTTAACGTAGGAGGAGCCCCAGGCCGCCGTCAGGGTCGTGTTGACGTCGGTCAGCGACAGGCCGAGCGCGCTGGCCTTCTCGCGGTCCACCGTCAGCTTGAACTGCGGCGTGTCCTCCAGACCGTTCGGGCGGACGCCGACCAGCTTGGGGTTCTGCGCCGCCAAGCCCAGCAGTTGGTTGCGCGCCTGCATCAGCCGGTCGTGCCCGACGCCGCCGCGGTCCACCAGTTGGAGGTCGAAGCCGGTGGCGTTGCCGAGCCCCGGAACCGACGGCGGCATGAAGGCGAAGACCACCGCGTCCTTGGCCTTCGACAGGGCGCCCATGGCGCGCCCGGCGATGGCCGTCGGCTTGCGGTCTGCGGACTCGCGCTCGCTCCAGTCGCGCAGCCGGACGAAGGCCATGCCGGCGTTCTGGCCGCGGCCCGCGAAGTTGAAGCCGGCGATGGTGAACAGGCCCTCGACGCTATCCTTCTCCTTCTCCAGGAAATAGGTCTCGACCTGCTTGGTGGTCTCCATCGTGCGCTCAATGCTGGCGTTCGGCGGGGCCGACCACAGCACGAACATGGTTCCGCGATCTTCCTGCGGCAGGAAGGAGGAGGGCATCTGGAGGAACAGGTAGGCCAAGCCGCCGACGATCAGCGCGTAGGCGATTCCGTAGCGCCCGAGCCGCGACACCGCCCCGCGCACGCCGCGCAGATAGACGCGGCTGCTGGCGTCGAAGCCGCGGTTGAACAGACCGAAGAAGCCACGCTTGGCGTGGCCGTGGCCCTTCGCCACCGGCTTCAGGATGGTCGCGCAGAGCGCCGGGGTCAGCACCAGGGCGACCAGCACCGACAGCGCCATCGCCGACACGATGGTCAACGAGAACTGACGGTAGATGGCGCCGGCGGAGCCGCCGAAGAAGGCCATGGGGACGAACACGGCGGACAGAACCAGCGCGATGCCGATCAGCGCGCCGGTGATCTGGCCCATCGACTTGCGGGTCGCCTCGCGCGGGGGCAACCCGTCCTCGCTCATCACGCGCTCGACGTTCTCCACCACCACGATGGCATCGTCGACCAGCAGGCCGATGGCCAGCACCATACCGAACATGGTCAGCGTGTTGATCGAGAAGCCGAACAGCGACAACACGCCGAAGGTGCCGAGAAGCACCACGGGGACCGCGATGGTCGGGATCAGCGTCGCCCGGAAGTTCTGCAGGAACAGGTACATCACGGCGAAGACGAGGATGATCGCCTCGATCAGCGTCTTGACGACCTCGTGGATCGACAGCTCGACGAAGGGCGTCGTGTCGTAGGGGTAGATGACCTCCAGCCCTTCGGGGAAGAAGGCCGACAGCTCGGCGATGCGCGCCTTCACCGCCGCGGCGGTGTCCAGCGCGTTGGCTCCGGTCGCCAGCTTGACGCCCAGGCCCGCCGCCGGCTTGCCGTTGTAGCGGGCGGTGATCTCGTAGGTTTCCTGCCCGATCTCGATCCGCGCGACGTCGCGCAGCCGCACCTGGCCGCCGTCGGGATTGACGCGCAGCAGGATGGCGCCGAACTCCTCCGGCGTCTGCATGCGCGACTGCGCCATGATGGTGGCGTTGATGCGCTGGCCGGGGACCGCCGGGGCGCCGCCGAGCTGGCCCGCCGACACCTGCGCGTTCTCCGCCTTGATGGCGTTGGTGACGTCGATGGTGGTCAGCTGGTGGCTGTTCAGCGCGTCGGGGTCCAGCCAGATCCGCATGGCGTGCTGGGGGCCGAACACGGTGATGTCGCCCACACCCTCGACGCGGCTGATCGTGTCCTGGAGGTTGGAGGCCACATAGTCGGCGATGTCGCCCTGGCTCAGCCGCCCGTCGCTGGACACGAAGCCGGCGACCATCAGGAAATCGTTGCCGGCCTTCGACACCTGGAGGCCGCGCTGCTGCACCTCCTGGGGCAGGAGCGGCACGGCGAGCTGGAGCTTGTTCTGCACCTGGACCTGGGCGATGTCCGGGTTGGCCTCCGGCTCGAAGGTCAGGGTGATGGTGACGTTGCCCGACGAATCGCTGTTCGAGGACATGTAGCGGAAATGGTCGAGCCCGGTCATCTTCTGCTCGATGACCTGGGTGACCGTGTCCTCCAGCGTCTTCGCGGACGCGCCGGGGTAGCTGGCGGTGATGGACACCGTCGGCGGAGCGATCTTCGGGTATTGCTCGACGGGCAGGCCCAGGATCGCCAAACCGCCCGCCAGCATGATGACGATGGCGATGACCCAGGCGAAGACGGGCCGGTCGATGAAGTATTTCGACATGGATCGGTCCTCGGTCTCAGCGCGCCTGCGGTCCGGGCAGGGCCGCCACGGTGCTCTGCGCCGCCACCGGCTTGACCTCGCCCCCCGGCTTCACCTTCTGCAGCCCCTCGACCACGATGCGCTCGCCCGCCTTCAGCCCGTCGGAGACCAGCCAGGCGTTGTTGATCGCCCGCTCGGTCTTGATGGTGCGCGGGTTGACCTTGTTGTCGTCGCCGACGACCCAGACGCGGGCCGAGCCGTCCGGACCGCGCTGGACCGCCTCCTGCGGCACGGCCAGCGCGTTCTCGGCCACCCCCTGCTCGACGCGGGCGCGCACGAACAGGCCCGGCAGCAGATTCAGGTTCGGGTTCGGGAAGACCGCGCGGAGCTGGACCGAGCTGGTGCCCGGATCGACCGACACGTCGGAGAACTGAAGCTCGCCGCGCTGGGGATAGGGGGCCTCCGCCGCGTGCAGGAACAGCGAGACGGGGATCTTGCCGGGCTCGGCCGGGCGGATGCGCCCGCTCTCCATGTCCTGGCGGAGCTGCATGAGCTGCGAGGCGGTCTGGGTCACGTCCACATAGATCGGGTCGAGCTGCTGGACGGTGGCGAGCGCCGTCGCTTGGTTGGCGGTGACCAGCGCACCTTCCGTCACGGCGGACTTGCCGATGCGGCCGGAGATGGGGGCGAAGACCTTGGTGTAGTCCAGGCTGATGCGCGCCAGATTGTGGGCGGCCCTGGCGGCGGCGAGCTGCGCCTCGTTCTGCTTCAGCGCGGCCATGGCGTCGTCGTAGTCCTGCTTGCTGACGACGCTGTTCTTGACGAGGTCGTTGTAGCGGGCCGCCTTGTTGCGGGCGGCCTGCAGGTTGGCCTCCGCCTTCTGGATGTCGGCCTGGGCGACGGCGAGGTTGGCCTCGTAGGTGGCCGGGTCGATCTGGTAGAGCTGGTCGCCCGCCTTGACGTCGCTGCCCTCGGTGAAGAAGCGCTTCAGCACGATGCCGCTGACCTGCGGCCGGATCTCCGCCACGCGGAAGGCCGCGGTGCGTCCCGGCAGCTCGGTGGTGACGGACAGGCTCTGCGGCTGGATGGTCGCCACCGCGACCTCCGCCGGGCCGGGCGCCGGCTGGCCTCCGGCGGCGTGCTTCTTGTCCTGGCAGGCACCCAGCACCACGGTCAGGGAGGCCGCCACGGCAAGAGACAGAAATGCGTTCCTGTTGAACATCCGTTCCTCGTGAAAACGCCGTGATGCGGCGATGAAATGTCCTAATGAGCCGGGGATGCCCCGCGTTCCGCCCGGCTGTTCGGGACCGGCGGAAAAGGCCGGTGGGCGCGGACGGTGGGAAATGACCCCTTTATTCGTACTGTCTCATACAGTACACTGTACCGGACGATACATTCAGAACGACCGTTCGCGCAAGGGGGAACCGCAATGCCCGACAAGGGGGCATCCACACCGCTCCACGGCGGAATCACCGGGAGTGGCATCGCCGGGCTCGGCGCCGGCGGCTTCGACACTCCCGGCTGCGGCCCGCGCGGCCAGGCGCGCTGCCGGGCGCTGCTCGACGCCGCGGCGGCGCTGTTCGTTGAGAAGGGATTCACGCTGACCTCGCTGTCCGACATCTTGCGGCAGGCCGGCGGGTCGCGCACCACGCTCTACGAGCATTTCGGCGACAAGGAAGGGTTGTTCCGCGCGGTGATGGAGCGCCACTGCGACCGTGTGCTGGAGGAGATGTCGTCCATGCGCGCCGCCGGCCCGGCGGCGATGGCCGAGGAGCTGGAGGAGAATCTCTACCGCGTCGGCCTGCACATCGCCGGCACGCTGACCATGCCGGAGACCACCGCGATCCTGCGCATCCTGGTGTCGGAGGGCGGGCGCATCCCTGACATCGCCCGGGCCTTCTTCCAGGTCGGCCCCGAGAAGACCATCGGCTGGCTCGCCGACTGTTTCCGCGAATTGACGGAGGCCGGCCGCCTGCGCGTCGACGATCCGGAGGGGGCCGCCCACGCCTTCATCGGCATGGTGGTCGGCGACCTTCTGACCAAACGACTGATCCTTCCGGACGAGCCCGTCTCCATGGAGGAATTGGAACGCTACGTCCGCCAGTCCGTCCGGTTGTTCCTTGCGGGGACGCGTCCCTGACCAGGATCGAGAGCGGCGTATTGCCGTCTTGCCAGCGGGGGCGGCAAGGGTTCATAGCTCCCGCAACGATGCGCGCTGGAGGGGGCAGGGGCTGCCAGCGCCTAAGGAAAAACCGATGGACCGGGGAAACGCCAGGGAATTGATCGACAGGACAACCGACAAGGACTCACCGACGGTCGGCCCGCGCGGTCGGGCGCGCCGGCAGGCCCTGCTCGACGCGGCGGCGGCGCTGTTCGTCGAGAAGGGTTTCGAGAAGACCACGCTGACCGACATCATCGGCCGGGCCGGCGGTTCCCGCGCCACCCTCTATGAGCATTTCGGCGACAAGGAGGGGCTGTTCCGCGCGATGATGGAGGAGAACAGCGCCCGCATCCAGGACGGGCTCGCCGCCATCCAGGCCGACGAGCGGGCCGCGCCGGAGGAGGGGCTGACCCGCTTCGCCCTGCACCTCGTCGCTGCGCTGTTCGACGACCGTACCATGGCCATCGTCCGCGTGCTGGTGTCGGAGGGCGGGCGGATTCCCGACATCGCCGAAGCCTTCTTCCGCATCGGACCGGAAACCGCCCAGCGGCGGCTCGCCGACTATCTGGCACGGCAGACCGCCGCCGGCGCCCTGACCGTCGCGGAGCCGGAGGCCGCCGCCCGCGGCTTCATCGGCATGATCACCGGCAACATCCTGCTGCGCCGCCTGATCCTGCCGGAACAATCCTTCTCCAGGGAAGAGGTGGAGCATTACGTCGGACGGGCCGTCGCCCTCTTCCTGACCGGCGCCCGCCCGACAGCGGGGCACTGAGGTTTCACCAGGGCGAAGGAAAGCGTTAGGACCGAAGGACAGGCACCGCAACATACTTCGGTATGTTAGGGTTCACACGATCGTTGCATTCATTCCAACGGCCCGTGGGCCGGGACGGTCGATCGTGTCCATGGTCCGCTGGCTTCTGCTGCTCGTTTTCACCCTGGCCCCGCTGATCGGGTACGAGGTCTATTCCCACGCCCGGCTGCGGGCGGAACGGGAGGCCGAGATCGGACAGGAGGCGCTGCGCCTGCTCGACCTGATCCAGACCGAGCAGCAGCGGATCATCGGCGACGTCGAACACATCCTCGTCACGCTGGCGGAGGCGGACATAGCCGGCCCAACCTGCCAGGAGACCATGGAACGGCTGAGGCTGCGCCTGCCGAGCTACCTGACGCTGGGCTTTGCGAACCGGTCCGGCGCCGTCCTGTGCGCCACCGACCGGCAAAGTCTGGGGACCGGCGTCGGCGACCGCTCCGAGGTTCGGCAAGCCATGTCCACCGGCCTGTTCTCGGTGGGGGAGTATGTCGTCGCGGAGGGGTTGGGCCGCCACGTCCTGCCCTTCGCCCTGCCCTACACGCGCAGCGGCCCGGCAGCGGGTGACTCCGCCCCGGCGATCGTCACCGCCCAGCTCGACCTCGACTGGCTGCGGCAGTATCAGGCCCGCAAGCCTCTCCCGCCGAACGCGACGATCCTGCTGGCCGACCGCGCCGGCACCATCATCGTGCGCGTACCGGAAATGCCGGAGCTGATCGGCCAGACGCTCCCCGAACGGTTCGGCCTGCTTCTGAATGGCCATGAAACGGCAACCGCGTTGACCAAGGGAATGGACGGGGTGCTGCGCATCGCCGCCTATTCCCCGCCCAGCGCGAACGGCAGCGGAATCGCCATCGCCGTCGGCATCGACCGCGCCGCCGTGCTGCGCGCCGTCGACCTTGCCGCACTGCGCTCCTGGATACCCTTCTCTGCCATCCTCCTGCTCTCCCTGATCGCGACCGCCTGGGGTATCGGGCGCCTGACCCGGCTCCGGGAAACCGAACGGTCCCTGCTCAAGGCCGTGCTGGAGCATCTCCCTTCCGGCGTCGTGGTGGCCGAGGCGCCGTCCGGCCGCGTCCTCCTGCACAACAGCGCGGCGGAACGGTTGATCGGCCAGCCATTGGACGGGATCGCCCGCACCGAGGACTACCCCCGCCCCTTCACGCGCATCCCGGACGGCCCGCCTGACAAGTCGCCGGATGGTTCGCCGGAACTCCCGCTGGTCCGCGCCCTGCGCGACGGCACGGTGGTGAAACAGGAGGAACTCCGCCGCGACACCCCCACCGGTCCCGTCACATGTCTGGCCGACGCCGAGCCGGTGCGCGACCCCGACGGCTGCATCACCCTGGCCGTCGTCACCCTGACCGACATTTCCGAGCGCAAGGCCAGCGAGGAGGCCCTGCGGCGGAGCGAAACCCGCTTTCGCGAACTGGTCGAGAACACCCCGGTGATGATGTGGGTCAACCGCCCCGACGGCGCGCGGGAATTCTACAACGCCGCATGGCGGGCCTACACCGGGCGTGGGATGGAACAGGACGAACGCTGGTCGCATATCCACCCCGCCGATCATCCCATGATGCGCAGCGTCCGCGAGCGCGCCATCGCCGCGGGGGAGTCCTACGGCTTCGACCTGCGGATGCGGCGTCATGACGGGGCCTACCGCTGGCACGTCTGCCAGATCAACCCGATGCGCCAGAACGGTCAGGTCATCGCCTGGGTCGGCACCGCGGTGGACGTGCACGACAGCCGGATGGCCCGCGAGGCGGCGGAGCAGGCCGACCGCTCCAAAAGCCGATTCCTGGCCGCCGCCAGCCATGATCTGCGCCAGCCCATGCAGTCCATGTTCTTCTTCGCCGAAGCGCTGCACAGCCACGTCCATTCCCCGCGCGGGCGCGACGCCCTGGCGATGCTGGAGCGCGGGATGGAGACGCTGAAGGGCCTGCTCGACAGCCTGCTCGACGTCTCGCAACTCGACGCCGGAGTGATCGAGCCGCGGATCGAGGACATTCCCGTCAAGCCGCTGCTCGACGACATCGGGTCCGCCTATGCCCCGGTCGCCGCCGCCAAGGGGCTGGACCTTCAGGTGGTCAACCACCACGACCTGACCGTGCGCAGCGACCGCAACCTGCTGGGGCGCATGGTCCGCAATCTGGTGGAAAACGCCATCCGCTACACCGAGCGCGGGGTGATCCGCCTGGAATGCCACCCTCTGGACGGCCACGCCGGCATCCAGGTGCGCGACACCGGGATCGGCATCTCCAGCGAGCAGATGTCCTGGATCTTCGAAGAGTTCTATCAGGTCGGCAACCCCGAGCGGGACCGCAACCAGGGGCTCGGCCTCGGCCTCGCCATCGTGCAGAAGCTGTCGGCCCTGCTCGGCCACCCGGTGGAGGTGCGCTCCGAACTCGGCAAGGGGTCGGTGTTCCGCATCTCCGTGCCGCTCGGCGACGCCACGGAGAGCCCGGCCCCGGCTCTCCCGGCCCGCGAGCCGGAGCGCGGGCGGCTGGCCGTCCTGATCGACGACGACGCCATCGTCCTGATGGGGCTGCGCTCGATCTTCCAGGACTGGGGCTACGACACCATCGTCGCCTCATCCACCGAGGAGGCGCTGAACCGCCTGCGGGCGGCGGGGCGGCGGCCCGACGTGATGGTCGCCGACTACCGTCTGCGCGAGCACAAGGTGGGCACTGAGGCCATCCTGAGGATCCGCGAACTGGCCGGGGTGCCGGTCCCCGCCGTCCTGCTGACCGGTGATTCCGGCCCCGACGTGATGCAGGAGGCCGAACGGCACGGGATCGGCGTGATGTTCAAGCCGGTCACCGCCCGCCTGCTCCAGGAGGCCCTGACCCGCCAGACCGGCACCGCCGCGTGAGGACTCGACCCGGTTGACCGTCTGGGCGCGGCAACCGGGGAGGGTGTTGCCTGTTGGATGACAACAGATTTTACACGGATTTCGCGGATTCAGGCACGGATGGCACGGATTGTTTAATATTGGCCTGCTCAGGAAGCTCTGTTCGAGAAGCCAACACCGGGCAAGCATCAAAGAAAATCCGTGTCATCCGTGTTCAGATCTGTGAAATCCGTGAAGACCCTGTTGCCCCCGAGAATCCCGAACTCCGGCGAGACGCGCTACAGCCCCCGCACCGTCTGGAGCCCCCGCCGCACCTGCTCCGAATCATAGGGCTTGCGCAGGACCAGCACGTCGCGGAACTCCTCCGGGAAGATCGCGGACTCGCCATAGCCGGTGGCGAACAGGAAGGGGATGCCCAGCTCGCGCAGCCGCTCCGCCACCGGGAAGGAGGTCTCGGTTCCCAGATTGACGTCGAGAAGCGCCATGCCCGGCGGATCGTCGGCGATGGCGACCAGAGCTTGGCGGACGCTTGCCACCGTCTCCACCCGCTCGGCGCCCAGCTTCAGCAGCATGTCCTCCGCGCTCATCGCGATGATCATGTTGTCTTCCAGCAGCAGCACCGTCCCGCCCAGCGGAATGTCCGCCGCCGCGCAGGGTGTCACCGCCGCTTCGATCGCCGCCGCCGGGCGTTCAGGCGCCAAGCTGACGTGGATGGCCGGTATGGTGAAGCGCGCCTTCAGCCCGGCCAGGGCGTAGGTCACCGTCGCCTCGCCCTTCAGCTCGTGCGGGATCGAACGCTCGATGATGGTGGTGCCGAAGCCCTGGCGCGTCGGCGCCTGCACCGGCGGGCCGCCGCTTTCCTCCCAGCAGAGTTCCAGCGCGTCCCGGTCGTCCAGGCTCCAATGGACCTTCACCCGGCCGCCGCTGTCGGCGAAGGCGCCGTATTTGGCGGCGTTGGTCACCAGCTCGTGCATGATCAGCGCCATCACGGACAGGGCCGGCGGCGACAGCAGCACCTCCGGCCCCGACAGGACCACTCGCTCCGCCCGATGGCCCAGATAGGCGTCAACCTCCGCCGCGATCAGGGGGCGCAAGGGGGACGGCTTCCAATTCTCCGCCGTCAGCTGGTCGTGCGCCCGCGCCAGCGCCTGGATGCGCCCGCCGACGATCTCCGCGAACTCCTCGACACGGGTGACCCCGGCCCGGCTCTGGGCCAGCAGCGCGCGGACGAGGCTGAGGATGTTGCGGACCCGGTGGTTCAACTCGGCGATCAGCAGCTCCTGCCGCTCGCGGGCTGTCCGGCGCTCCTCCTCCGCCTGGTCGGCCAGCCGCAGCACCACCTCCATCAGCGTGATCCGCAGGGAGTCGGCGATGCGCAGGTCGGCCTCCGACCAGGGTTCCGACTGGCCGTGCACCGTCTCCTTCCACGCCTCGAAGCTCTTGCGCGGGGTCAGCCGCTGCCCGTTGGGGCCGGCTTCCACGGGCTTGTCCGGGTTGCCGGCCCAAGTGACGGTGCGGACCGACTCCTTGCGGAAGAAGATGATGTAGTCGCGCGGCTTGCGCGATACCGGGATGGCCAGCATGCCGGCGGCGCGCTCGGCGAAGTCCACGCCGGGCTGGTGGACCTGCCCGATCTCAATGGTGGCGAAAACGCGGCTGGCGTGCGTGCGGTTGAGCATGCGCACCAGCCCGAGCAGTTCCTCCGGCGTTGGGGTGCTGCCGTCCACAAGGGTCTGGCCGCCCAGCACGATGGCGAAGCCGTCACTGCGGATGTAGTGGCCGACCTCGCCGCGCAACCGCTCCAGATTCTCCATGGAGGTGGCGCCATCGGCCATCACCGCCATGATGCGGGTGTGGAGCAGGTGCGCCTTGGCCTCGTAGGCCTCTTCGCGGTCGCGTTCGACGCCCTCCAGAAGAAAGGAAAACATCTGGCCATACAGCTCCGCCGCCGTGCGCCGCTCCAGCGACAGCCGACGCGGCACCATGTTGTGGCAGGCGAACAGGCCCCACAGCTTGCCGCGGCGCAGGATCGACACCGACAGCGAGGCCGCGACGCCCATGTTGCGCAGATACTCGCAATGGATGGGCGACACGCTGCGCAGGACGCTCATCGACAGGTCGAGCGGTTCGCCCTCCGGTCCGACCGGCGGCAGGATGGCGGCGGGCGGGGCGTCCACGTCGTTGATGCAGCGCAGCCAGTTCCGCTCGTACAGCGCGCGGGCCTGTTTCGGGATGTCCGAGGCCGGGTAGCGCAGCCCCAGATAGGAGGGCATGCCGCGCACCGCGGATTCCGCGATCACCTCGCCCGCGCCGTCACGGCCGAAGCGGTAGATCATCACCCGGTCGAAGCCGGTCAGCGACCGCAACTGCCGCGCCGCTTCCCGGCAGCAGGCGTCGAAGTCGGCGGTGCGCTGGAGCCGTCCGATCATCGCGCGGACCATGGAGCCAACGTCCAGCTCGCCATCCGGCTCGCTCGGCTCCGCCTCGATGATGATCGACTGCCCGGACAGATGGACCGCGATGTCCAGCGGCAGCGCGTTGGCCGACAGCTTCAGGCGGAAGGCACGCTCCACCGATCCGTTGATGAGGGAGAGCTGGAGCCGTCCGCGGATGGCGTGCAGCGCTTCCTCCTCCATCACCCCGGTCAGGGGAAGCCCCAGCAGAGCGTCGGGCTCCACCCCCAGCCACGCCCCGATGTTGGACGAAGCGTGCTTGACGATCCAATCCGTCGACAGCGCGATCAGGAATCCGCTTGGTTGGATGGACCCGACGAGATGGATCGGCTCCCGGTCGCAATTGCTCAAGTCTACGCCACCGTTCATAGCCGCACCGCCCGCGTCATTCAGCCACCATCGTCATTGTTCCGGCGTTCCTCAAATTTGTCCCATGCATCCGGATGGACCGATGATTTGCCGATCCCTTGGCTTAATCCATGCCAACACACCGAAGCGGTCTTAAAGCACGTCGTGTCGGTAAAATAATCCAAAATCGAAGGGGGTCCAATACCATCCCCCTCGGCAAAAAGCCCTACACGCCGGTCGATCCATTGGGCGGGGGCGCCTGCGGCATTTTGGCCGAAAGGCCGCTTTGCCCGGCGGAACGGGCTTGCCTTTCAATCTGATATACTAGTATTTTATTTTGCGAAGGACAGACGCGCAGCCCGGCCGGCCCAAGCCCGCCCGTGCCGCGAGCGCATCCCCGAGAACCGCACCGACCGCCGCGCGCCGCTCCCGTCACGCCGGCCCTGGCGCGGCGGTCTTACCGATGAACGCCCGCGCGCCGCGCCCACTATCCCCGCCCTCTTTTGCGGAGCCCGTTTCGATATGACCGCCCCCACCTCCCCGATCCGCCGCTTCCGGCAGACGAAGATCGTCGCCACGCTGGGTCCGTCCTCCTCCTCGCCGGAGATGATCCGCTCGCTGTTCGAGGCGGGCGTGGACGTCTTCCGCCTGAACTTCAGCCACGGCTCGCACGACGACCACGGCGCCCGCGTGCGCGCCATCCGCGCCCTGGAGCGTGAGCTGGAGCGGCCTATCGCCATCATGGCCGACCTCCAGGGGCCGAAGCTGCGGCTCGGCCGCTTCACCGCCGGTTCGGTGGAGCTGACGGTGGGCCAACCCTTCCGCCTCGACCTCTCCGCCGAGCCGGGCGACGCCACCCGCGTCGGCATGCCCCACCCGGAGATCTTCGCCGCCCTGCGCCCCGACACCGACCTGCTGCTGGACGACGGCAAGGTGCGGCTGCGCATCGTCGCCTGCAGCCCGGACCACGCCGACACCGTCGTCGTGGCCGGAACGAAGCTGTCCGACCGCAAGGGCGTGAACGTGCCCGACGTTCTGCTGCCGCTGTCGCCGTTGACCGCCAAGGACCGCGCCGACCTCGTCTTCGCGCTCGACCAGGAGGTCGACTGGGTGGCGCTGTCCTTCGTGCAGCGTCCCGAGGACGTGGCGGAGGCGCGCAAGCTGATCGCCGGACGCGCTGCCCTGATGTCCAAGCTGGAGAAACCGCTGGCCATCCAGCATCTGGAACGCATTGTCGAGCTGTCGGACGGTGTGATGGTCGCCCGCGGCGACCTTGGCGTGGAAATGCCGCCGGAGGACGTGCCGAGCATCCAGAAGCGGATCATCCGCGAGGCGCGCAAGGCCGGCAAACCGGTGATCGTCGCCACCCAGATGCTCGAATCGATGATCGGCGCCCCGGCCCCGACCCGCGCCGAGGCGTCGGACGTCGCCACCGCCGTCTTCGACGGCGCCGACGCGGTGATGCTGTCGGCGGAGACCGCCTCGGGCGCCTACCCGGTGGAGGCGGTGTCGATGATGGACCGCATCGCCCGCCGGGTCGAGCATGACGACCTCTACCGCACGATGATGGACGCTCAGCACGCCGACCCGCAGGAGACGGCTGCCGACGCCATCACCGCGGCGGCGCGGCAGGTCGCCCACACCATCCACGCGGCGGCCATCGTCACCTACACCACCAGCGGCTCCACCACCCTGCGCGCCGCCCGCGAGCGCCCGGAGGTGCCGATCCTCTGCCTGACCGCGACCGTCGCCGCCTCGCGCCGTCTGGTGCTGGCCTACGGCGTGCACAGCGTGCTGACCGAGGACATCCAGAACTTCTCCGACATGGTGCACAAGGCGACCCGCATCGCCTACGCCCACGGTCTGGCGGAGGACGGGCAGCGTCTGGTCATCACCGCGGGCGTGCCCTTCGGCATGCCGGGCTCGACCAACATCCTGCGCATCGCCTGGGTGGAGCGCCCCGTTCTTCCCGCTGGCGGATACACGCAAAGCGCGCAGGAGGCCCGGTCAGATCAATTGACCCCGGTCATGGCCGACGCCGGGGCCTGACATAGGATGGCACACAGCGCCGGTGCCGCATGAAGCGGACACCGGCGCCCATTCACGAGGTGCCTCATGCTCAGCCCGATTACCCCCCAACCCGCACACGCCGCCGGGACGGGCGCATCGGTCCGCGGCTGGGTCCATTCGGTGGAGACGGGCGGCACGGTCGATGGGCCGGGTTTGCGCTACGTCCTGTTCCTGGCCGGATGCCCGTTGCGCTGCCAGTACTGCCACAACCCCGACACCCGCCACATGCACGACGGGTCGCCGGCCCAGTCCTCGGACGTGCTGGCCGACATCGCCACCTACGCCGATTTCCTGCACCGCGCCCATGGCGGCCTGACCATCAGCGGCGGCGAGCCGCTGGTCCAGCCGGAATTCTGCGCGGCCATCTACCGCGGCGCCAAGCAGCTCGGCCTGCACACCGCGCTGGACACCTCGGGCTTCCTCGGCAGCCACGCCGACGACCACCTGCTGGCCGACGTCGATCTGGTGCTGCTGGACATCAAGGCGTTCAAGGAGGCCACCTACCGCGCCGTCACCGGCGTGCCGCTGCGCCCGACCCTGGAATTCGCCGAGCGGCTGTCCGCGATGCGCAAGCCGATCTGGCTGCGCTACGTGCTGGTTCCCGGCCTGACCGACCATCTCGACGAGATCGAGGGCTTGGCGGAATTCGCCGCCGGCCTGGAGGTGGTCGAGCGGGTGGACGTCCTGCCCTTCCACAAGATGGGCGAGTTCAAATGGAAGCAGCTCGGCCTGCCCTACGCGCTGGCCAACACCGAGCCTCCCCCGCCGGAGCTGACCGAGCGGGTGCGCGGCATCTTCCGGACGCAGGGCCTCAAGGCCGTGTGAGACGCCGTCCGAGACGAGGAGCACCTTTATGGACACGCATTCCCTTCCGGAGGCCGCCGCACACGCCTCCCCCGCCGCCTCCCCCGCAACCCCGCCCGCGTCCTCTCTCGACGCGCTGATGCCCGACGCCATCGCGCTCGCGGCGGAGAATCTGGGCGTCAAGAAGGCCAACTACGACGGTGCGACGCTGTTCGCCCTCGCCGTCCTGGCCGGCGCCTTCATCGCGCTGGGCGGGCTGTTCGCCACCGTCGCCATGTCGGGTGCGGAGGGCATGCTGCCCTACGGGGTGACCCGGCTGCTCGGCGGGCTGGTCTTCTCACTGGGGCTGATCCTGGTCATCGTGGGCGGCGCCCAGCTGTTCACGGGCGACGCGCTGATGGTCATGGCCTGGGCCAGCGGGCGGGTGAAGACCGGGCGGATGCTCCAGGTCTGGACGACGGTGTGGATCGGCAACTTCGTCGGCGCCGCCGGCACGGCGCTGCTGGTCTTCCTGTCCGGGCAGTACGCCTTCGGCCACGGGGCGGTGGGCGCCTCGGCGCTCTACTTCGCCACGGCCAAGGCCGGGCTGCCCGCCGGGCAGGCCTTCTTCCTGGGCATCCTGTGCAACGTGCTGGTCTGCCTGGCGGTGTGGCTGGCGCTCGGCGCGCGCAGCGTGACCGACAAGATCATGGCGATCGTCTTCCCGGTCAGCGCCTTCGTCGCCGCAGGCTTCGAGCACTGCGTCGCCAACATGTATTTCGTGCCGCTGGGCCTGCTGATCGAATGGGGCGCCCCCGCCTCCTTCTGGGCCGACCTGGGCCGCGCCGCACCAGTGATCCCGGTCGGGCAGTTCCTGCTGAACCTCGCCGCGGTGACGCTGGGCAACTGGTTCGGCGGCGCGGTGCTGGTCGGCGCCGTCTACTGGTTCATCTACCGCCGCCCGAGCCGCCGCACGGCGCATTGAAGGCAGACGTTTTGCCCCCACCCTAACCCTCCCCCGCTGACGCAGGGGAGGGGACCATTCTCCCTCCCCTGCGTCAGCGGGGGAGGGCCGGGGTGGGGGTAAGGTCAACCCATTCCCTCACCCGCAGGGCAACCATGGCCCAACCCATCCCCAGCCATCTCCAGGCGCGCAGCGGCATCGTCTCCATGCTGCTGGCGGTGTTCCTCTACGCGGTGCTGAACGCCCTGGCGAAGCACCTCGCAGCGGACTACCCGCTGGCCGAGGTGACCTTCTTCCGCAACGCTTTCGCCCTGCTGCCCGCCACCGCCATGCTGGCCCGCGCCGGCGGCTGGCGCGGCCTGCGGACGGAGCATCTCGGCGGCCATTTCTGGCGGGCGGCGATCGGCCTGACCTCGATGGTCCTGCTGTTCCTGTCCTATCACCTGATGCCGATGGCCGACGCGGTGGCGCTGTCCTTCTCCGCCCCGCTGTTCCTGACCGCGCTGTCCGTGCCGGTGCTGGGGGAACGGGTCGGCCCCTACCGTTGGGGGGCGGTGGCGGTGGGTTTCGCCGGGGTTCTGGTCATCGTGCAGCCGGGAAGCGGCATGCTGAACACCGGCGCGCTGGTCGGGCTGAGCGCCGCCGTCGCCTACGCCTTCGCCATGATGGCGATGCGGCAGTTGGGAAGGACGGAGGCGCCGGTCACCACCGTCTTCTACTTCACCGCCTTCTCCACGCTGCTCAGCGCCTTCGCCCTGCCCTTCGTCTGGACGATGCCGACGGCGGAGGGCTTCGCGCTGATGGCAGCGATGGGGCTGGTCGGTGGCGGCGCCCAGTATTTCGCCACCCGCGCCTACGCGCTGGCCCCGGCGGCGGTCATCAGCCCGTTCAACTACGCCGGAATCCTCTGGGCCTGCCTGTTCGGATGGCTGTTCTGGGGCGACTGGCCGGGAACCCATGTGCTGGCCGGGGCCGCCATCGTCATCGCCAGCGGCCTGCTGATCCTGATCCGCGAGACGCGCCGCCGGGCGGGGGCGGAGACGTGCGACACTTCGCCCGGGGTGCCCCACACTTTGCCATTCAGCACCGGGCGCAAACACTAATATATTAGCTTTCACACGTTCACCGGGGCGCCGGCCCACGCCCGCGCGACCCGCCTGTCTGACGAGGTGGCTCATGCCATCGGACACACTCACCGCCGCCCCGCCGCGACAGCGCCGGCTCGCCACGGTCCGGCCCGCGCCGCGCTCCGCCTCTCCCATCTACCGCGACCTGCGGAACGATATCCTGGGGATGCGCCGACGACCCGGCGAACCCATTGCCGAGGCCCGCATCGCCGCGGCCTACGGCGTCAGCCGCACCCCCGTGCACGAGGCGGTGCTGCGGCTGGCCGACGAGGGGCTGATCGACGTCTTCCCGCAATCGGGCACCTATGTGTCCCTGATCCCGGTCGCCGCCCTGCCGGAGGCCGGGGTGATCCGCAAGGCGCTGGAGGAGGCCACCGTGCGGATGGCCGCCATCCGCGCCACCGCCGGTGACATCGCCCAGCTGCGCGCGGCACTGGAGGAGCAACGCGACCTCTGCGCCGCCTGCGACCGCGACGGCTTCCACGAGGCCGACGAGAGCTTCCACGCCCTGCTCGCCGAGATCGCGGGATTTCCCGGCTTCTGGGCGCTGGTGGAGCAGGTGAAGGTGCAGGTCGACCGCTGCCGGCGCCTGACCCTGCCCGTGCCCGGCCAGATGGCCAAAGTCATCGCCGAACACGACGCTATCGTGGAGGCCATCGCCGCCCACGACCGCGAGGCCAGCGTCGAGGCGCTCGGCGCCCATCTCGACGGATTGCGGCTTGCCATCGACGATTTGCGCGCCGCCGCACCGCTTTACTTCACCGACGCGCCCACCGCCGCGGGGCGGCAAACCCCGCCCCGGCTTTAATCCCCATCCGGCTTGCGACATTTTGGCGTCACGCTTTCCGGCCTCCGTTTTGCGCTTGCCTTGAAAGCTGATATATTAATATAACTAGCGCAGCGGGATGTGGCACGGGCTTGAACAACCGACGCCGCCCGCTCACCGGACAACACTAGGGCAGCCGCGCGGAAGAACGCCGCGGGCGCTTCGGAACAAAGGACAAGAACAGCCCAGCTTTACCCCCGTCGGCACGCGCCGATGGCGCCGGGATTTTGCGCCTTCATCCCCTTCGGGATTATTTTTTGCCTCCGCTTTCGCAGCGCTGTTATTCGAAGCGCGCAGCCGAACAGCCGGGGCTTCTTCCGAACGCTGGAACTATTCGTTTTTCCATTTTCGGCGGGCCGACACCCCGCCTCCGCTCCAACAGGCACTTCTCCTAAGGCAGGAGTACGGTCCATGAAGAATACTTTCCGTCGCCTCGGCATGGCGCTGCTGGCCGCCTGCGCCGCGGGCGCGCTGCTCGCCGCCCCGGTGTCGGCCCGCGACTTCCGGTCGGCCGACATCCACCCCGGCGACTACCCGACCGTCGAGGCGGTCAAATACATGGGCAAGCTGCTGAGCGAACGCAGCAACGGCAAGCTCGGCGTGAAGGTCTACCCGAACGGCGCGCTGGGCAACGAGCGCGACACGATCGAGCAGATCAAGATCGGCGGCCTCGACATGATGCGCATCAATGTCGCGCCGCTGAACAACGTCGTGCCGGAGACGATGGTCGTCGCCCTCCCCTTCATCTTCCGCGATACCGACCACATGCACACCGTGCTGGACGGCCCGATCGGCGACGAGATCCTCGCCGCCATGGAAAGCCAGGGGCTGATCGGTTTGGCCTTCTACGACAGCGGCTCGCGCTCGCTCTATTCCAAGAAGCCGGTGTCGTCGCTGGCCGACCTGAAGGGCATGAAGATCCGCGTCCAGCAGTCGGACCTGTTCGTGTCGATGATCGAGGCGCTGGGCGCCAACCCGACGCCGATGCCGATGGGCGAGGTCTACACCGGCCTGAAGACCGGCATCGTCGACGCGGCGGAGAACAACTACCCGTCCTACGAATCCTCGCGCCACTTCGAGGCGGCCAAGTACTTCACCCGCACCGAGCACGCGATGGCGCCGGAGGTGCTGGTCTTCTCCAAGGTCACCTGGGACCGCCTGTCGAAGGACGACCAGGCCGCCATCCGCAAGGCCGCCAAGGATTCCGTCCCCTACATGCGCAAGCTGTGGACGGAGCGTGAGGAGGCCTCCCGCGCCATCGTCGAGAAGGCCGGTTCCCAGATCAGCGACGTGAAGAACAAGCAGGAATTCATCGACGCGATGAAGCCCGTGTTCGCCAAGTTCGCGAACACGCCGAAGCTGCAGGGCCTCGTCCAACGCATCCAGGATACGAAGTAAGGCACGCGGTCACGGTGCCGGCCATTCCCGGCCGGCGCCGCGACCCGCGGGAAGGACGGCATCATGAGCATCGAACTTGAATTGGAAGAGGTCCGCCCCCTCGCCGCCCCACGCTTGTTGACGCGGGTGAACGCGCGTCTGGCATGGTCGGGGATGTGCGTGGCGATGGTCGGCCTGATGGCCATCGTCTGTGTGGTGTTCTATCAGGTCTTCGGCCGCTACGTGCTGAACGACTCGCCGACCTGGGCGGAGAGCCTGGCCATCGTGCTGGTCCTCTACGTCACCCTCATCGGCGCCGCCGTCGGGGTGCGCGACGCCGGCCACATCGGCCTGGAATCCTTCCTCGTCATGCTGCCCGACGTCATCCGCCGCAAGGTCGAGATCGTCATCTACGCCCTCGTCGGCGTCTTCGGCGCCTGCATGGCCTACAACGGCTGGGTCCTCGGCACCTCCGTCGCCGCCTACTACATCCCCAACCTGCACGTCTCCGAAGCCGTCCGCTACATCCCGCTCGTTCTCTCCGGCGTCCTGATCGTGCTCTTCGCCATCGAACACGTCGTCGCCATCATCCGCGGCGAGGAGGTCGCACCATCATGGAACTGACCATTCTCGCCGTCACCTTCTTCGGCTTCCTCGTCCTGGGCATCCCGGTCGCCTTCGCCATCGGCCTGTCGGCGCTGTGCACCATCCTCTACGAGGGCCTCCCCGTCGCCGTCATCTTCCAGCAGATGATGTCCGGCATGAACGTCTTCTCCTTCCTCGCCATCCCCTTCTTCGTCTTCTCCGGCGAGCTGATGCTCCACGGCGGCGTCGCCGACAAGATCGTCGCCACCGCCAAGAACATGGTCGGCCACATCCGCGGCGGCCTCGGCATGTCCAACGTCGTCGCCTGCACCCTGTTCGGCGGCGTCGCCGGCTCCCCCGTCGCCGACGTCTCGGCCATGGGTGCGGTGATGATCCCGATGATGAAGCGCGAAGGCTACCACGCCGACTACGCCGTCAACGTCACCACCCACGCCGCCCTGGTCGGCGCGCTGATGCCGACCAGCCACAACATGATCATCTACGCGCTGGCCGCCGGCGGCAAAGCCTCCATCGGCGCGCTGATCGCGGCGGGCATCGTCCCCGCCCTGCTGCTGATGGTCTGCAACCTGGGGGCGGCCTACTACGTCGCGGTCAAGCGCGGCTACCCCGCCGGCACCTTCCCCGGCTGGGCCATCCTGGGCCGCTCCTTCGCCGCCGCCGCTCCCGGCCTGCTCATCGTCGTGATCATCCTGGCCGGCATCACCTCGGGCGTCTTCACCGCCACCGAGTCCGCCTCCATCGCGGTGATCTACGCCCTGCTGCTCACCACCTTCGTCTACCGCACGCTGACCTGGGACCATTTCCTGGCCGCCGCCGCCAAGACGGTCAAGACGACCGGCGTGGTCCTGCTGCTGATCGGCGTCTCCACGATGTTCCAGTACATCATGGGCCTCTATCAGGTGGCCGAGATCACCGGCGAGCTGATGGCCGGCATCTCGACCAACCCGCTGGTCATCTTCCTGCTGATCAACATCATCCTGTTCCTGCTCGGCACCTTCATGGACATGGCGAGCACGATCCTGATCTGCACGCCGATCTTCCTGCCCATCGCCATGCAGTACGGCATGGACCCGGTGCAGTTCGGCATCGTCATGCTGATCAACTGCGCGCTCGGCCTCAACACCCCGCCCGTCGGCACCACCCAGTTCATCGGCTGCGCCATCGGCGAGGTCTCCGTCGGCGAGGTCATGCGCTCCATCACACCCTTCTACGGCGCCCTCTTCGTCACCCTCCTCCTCGTCACCTACGTTCCCACCTTCTCACTCTGGCTCCCCCACCTCCTCATGCGCTGACCGGGCGCCCCAACCGCACAGCAAGGATACCGCGGGGCGCTCCGATCAACGGGCGCCCCGCTGCAATGGAGACGAATCATGATGACCGCCGAACTCTGGCCGCAACTCGTCGCTTTCGGGCAGGTGGTCGCCATCGACCTTGTTCTGGCCGGCGACAACGCCATCGTGGTCGGCATGGCCGCCGCCGCCGTTCCCGCGGAGCAGCGGCGCCGGGTCATCCTGTGGGGCATCAGCGCGGCCATCGTGCTGCGTATCATCTTCGCGCTGATGACCACGCAGCTTCTCGCCATCATCGGGCTGACTCTGGCCGGCGGCGTGCTTCTGCTCTGGGTCTGCTGGAAGATGTTCCGCGAACTGCGCTCCCAGGGCGCCGACGAAATCACGCCGGAAGAGGCGCTGAACGCCCCCGACGTCCTGCCCGGAACCGCCTCCATCAACAACAACACGGCCGTCGCCGCCGTGGGGGCGGCGACCGTGGGCGCCGCCGTCTGGCAGATCGTGGTGGCCGATGTGTCGATGTCGCTTGACAATGTGCTGGCTGTGGCCGGTGCTGCCAAGGAGCATCCGACCGTGCTTGTGCTCGGCCTGCTGCTCTCGGTGGCGTTGATGGGCGCCGCCGCGAACGTAATTGCACGTGTTCTGCACAAACATCGCTGGATTGGTTGGATCGGTCTTGCGATCATCACTTATGTTGCGCTCGACATGGTCTGGCGGGGCTCGAACGAGGTTCTGGCCCACACGGCCTGGCTCGGCTGACGGGAAGAAAGGGATAAGGCCTGCCGCGGACGGCGTGCGGCGGGGCCAACGAGAAGCAAGACCGCCGTTGGGGAAGAGATGACATGTCCAAACCGTTAGAAATTGCCCAGGATAAGGCGGTGCGTCCAAGCCGGCTGGGGGGCGTTCAGGGGCGCCTGTTCACCGGCGTCGGCGCCGTGATGTGCTGCACGCTCGTCGCCATCGGGGTGGCGCTGACCGGATACGCCGGCTTCGGCCGGACGCTGCAGGTCATCACCGCGGAGGCCGTGCCGTCCGCGCTCGGCGCCCTGCGGGCGGCCCAGCACGCGGGCCGCATCGACGCGCTGGCCCCCGCCTTCCGCTCCGTCACCAGCAAGGAGGAGAAGGCGGATCTCGCGGCGCGCATCGCCATGGAGCGGCACGACTTCGAACGCGAGCTGCGCGATCTGGCCGACCTGGAGCAGAACAGCGCCAACGCCGCGTCCCACGCCGGCAATCCGTCCGAAACAGCCGCCGCCAGCAGCGCCGCCCAGGCCCTGCTCGCCAACGTCACGCTGCTCGATCAGGCGGCGGACAAGCGGATCGGGCTGAGCGACCGCCGCTCCGAACTGCTGGAGCAGGTGGTCATCGCCACGCGGCGCCTGTCGCAGCTCGTGGCGCCCTGGAAATCGATCCACGGCAGCGGCGTGGACATGCAGCGCGCCGCCTTCCGGGACGACACCCGCCCGGCGGAGGAGCGACTGAAGGCCGGCGAGGAGTATCTCCAGACCGAGGAGCAGCTCGCCATCGTCCGCGGCATCGACGACGGCGCCACCACCGTCCGCGGCCTGCTGACCGAAGCCGCCGCCAGCTCCGACGAGAACCGGCTGTCGATCATCGAGGCGCAGACGCGCATCCTCGTCACCACGATGACCGCCAACTCCGGACAGTTGCCCGAAGCCTCGCGCGAGGCGATGGCCGAACCGCTGAAGGCGATCGAAACCCTCTCGATCGAGCCGAACGGGCTGATTCCCACCCGGCTGGCCGAGCTGGAGATTCTGAAGGCGCAGCGGGACCTGCTGACCAACAACCTGAGCCTGTCCGAAACGCTGTCCATGGCAGTCGTGAACCTCGTGCACACGCAGGAGGGCGCCATCACCACCGCCGCAGAGGACAGCGAGAAGGCCTTGTCCAACGGCACGATCCTTCAGATCGGGGTCGGCGTGGTCAGCCTGCTGCTGTCGGCGCTGGTCGTTCTGGTCTTCGTACGCCGCATGGTGGTGCGCCGCCTGCTCACCCTCCAGGGCGGGATGGAGCGCATCGCCGCCGGCGACCTCGACGTGACGGTTCCGTCCGGCGGCCGCGACGAGATCTCCGCCATGGCCCGCACGGTGGAGGTCTTCCGCGAGAACGCCCTCGCCAAGCGCCGGCTGGAGGCCGAGCAGATCGAATCCGCCCGCCGCGCCGAGGAGGACCGCAAGCGCTCGCTGGAGGAGATCGCCAGCAGCTTCGAGGGGGCCGTCGGCAGCGTGGTCAGCCGCTTCGTGGCGGAATCCACCGAAATGGAGGAAAGCGCCCGCAGCATGTCGGCCACGGCGGAGGAGACCAACCGTCTCGCCACCAGCGTCGCCGCCGCGACCGAGCAGACCTCGGCCAACGTGGAGACGGTCGCCGCCGCGTCGGAGCAGCTCACCAGCTCCATCGAGGAGATCACCCGCCAGATCACCGAATCCACCAACATCGTCCGCGAGGCGATGACGCTGGCCGAGCGCGCCAACGGGCAGATCGGCGGCCTTGCGGACTCCGTGCAGAGCATCGGACGCGTCGTCGATCTCATCAACGACATCGCCAGCCAGACCAACCTGCTGGCGCTCAACGCCACCATCGAGGCGGCGCGCGCCGGGGAAGCCGGCAAGGGCTTCGCCGTCGTCGCCAACGAGGTGAAGGCGCTGGCCGCCCAGACCGCCCGCGCCACCGGCGAGATCGCCGCCCAGGCCGCCGGCATCCAGAGTGCCACCGGCGAGGCCGTGCAGGAGATCCAGGCGGTTGTCCAGGTCGTCACCCGCGTCGGCACCATCGGCGCCACCGTCGCCGCGGCGGTGGAGCAGCAGAGCGCGGCCACCAAGGAGATCGCCCGCAACGTCCATCAGGCGGCGCTGGGCACCACCGAGGTGACGCAGACCATCGCCGGCGTCAACGCCGCCGCCGACCGCAGCGGCACCGCCGCCCGCACGCTTCTCGACAAGGCCCACGACCTCGCCGACGGCGCCAACGCGCTCAACCGCGAGCTGTCCGGCTTCCTCCAGCGCGTCCGCGCGAGCTGACGGAAACGCCCTTCCCCGCGGCGGTGCGCGGGGAAGGGCGTCCTTCCTTTATTCCGAAATCACGATCTGGCGTTCGCGCCCACCCTTGCCGACGATCTTCAGCACGCGGCGGCCGCGCTCGTCGCGGCTGGATTCGTCCAGCACGACCCGCCCCAGCGCGGCGAGCAGATGCAGAAGCTCACTGTTCGAGGCCACGCCGAAGCCTTTGCGAAGCTCCGCCAGCAGGACCTCGGTCTCATCGCGCGTCGTCACGGGCCCTGCCCTCCGGCTTTTGATTGCGGGCCCCAGCCTGCCGCAGGACGGGCGCCGCTGTCGAGTGCCCTGAAAGCGCAAGACAACGGCTTGACAGGCGGCTTGCCAGCGCGCCCTCCGGCCACTACGGTCACTGCCCGTATCGTCACCCCCGCGCCCGACGGCGCCGGCGGACCAGTCAGGAGAGGCAGCATGGCAAAGACAGGCAACGGGCGGAACGGCGCGGACAAGCCGGCCACCGGAACCTTCACGGGCACGCCGGCGGACCGCCTGGTCCGCTATTGGCGCAACAGCGACCGCCGCTTCGACGAACTGCTCGACGAGACGCTGGACGCCGGCCGCCAAGCGGTGCTTGAGGCCGCGCTGGACAAGCTGCGCGAGGAGGAGCAGCCGGAGTTTCTGGACGAGGTGGAGACCATCGCCGAATCCGTCCGGCGCACCGACTCCCAGGGCGACGACATGATCGCCACCCTCTTCTGGCTGGCGGTGGAGGTGTCCGGCGACCTGTCGCAACCGCCCGCCGCCGCCGCCATCGAAGAGGCGCTGGATTCCACCGGCCTGCTGGAAACCGCCGCCGACACCCGCCTGCTGCCGGTCTGGCTGGAGCCGGAGGCGCTGGTCTATCTGGAGGCCGCCGACCGCCGCACCCTGCTGCTGCGCCTGCTGGATTCGACCGACGCGGCGCTGCGCTTCGTCCGCGAGGCCGACCTGCTGGCCGATCCGGCGGACGCCGGCACCCGGCTGGTCGGCGTCGTCGGGCTGATCGAGGAGGAGGCGGACGCCGTCGAGGCCGCCGGCGAGGATGCGGTTCCCGATTTCCTCGGTCTGGCCCGCATCGGCGAGGACGGCGAACCCGAACTCGACCCCGCGGAGGAAACCCGCATCCGCGAGGCGCTGACCCGCTTCACCGCGGCCATCCAGGGCGCCGACCCGCGCGTCCAGCGCTGCGAACCGGCCGGCGGGCTGAACGATCTGCTCGACCTGATCGCCGAGGCCGACTGGACGGACGACGGCGAGCTGTCGGAACTCGCGTCCTTCATCGACGTGGCGAGCGACGAGACGGCGGACGCGGTGGTGGACGCGGTGGTGACCAGCACCGCGCATGGCCTGTTCGTCCGCGCCTTCAACGCCGATGGACGGCTGCTGGACGAACGGGCCTTTACCCTGCAGGGCGACGAGGCCGCCCAGGCCGTCGCCCTGCTTCAGCAGCGCTGCCGGAGCGTGACCAAGGAGTAAAAAGAGGCGGTTTCCGGGCGTCTTGTGGCGGGACGCCCCTTCGCCACCCTGTTGTTCGGCGCGGAAATCGGGTACACCCCTATTGGCAACCCGGTTTCCCGTCCCCACCCCAGTCTTGGAGCTTCTTCGATGCGCGACCAGTCACTCTCCATCGCCGAGGCGGCGGCCTGGCTGAAGTGCTCGGAAGCCGAGGTGGAGGAACTTGTGCAGGCGGGCCGGCTGCGCGCCGACCGGATGGAGCCAGCGATCGACCGGATCTCGCTCAACACCGTGATCGTCCTGGCGGAGAGCCTGCCAGTCGAACGCCGCATCTTCGAGGTGCGCGAGGCCGCCGGGCGGATGGACTCCTCCGAATCCCGCGGCCACTATCCGTCCCGCCCCTCCGGCGGCATGGACCAGCGCCCGCCGGTGGTCGTCGAGCGCCGCCCCTCGCGGTCCTTCACGCCCCGCTGATCGCGTCAGCCAAGGTTCCGCTCTGAAGCAGGCGCCGCCGGGCAGAGACCCCGACGGCGCCCGAATCCTGTCGGCTCACACCAGTTCGACGCGCAGCGCGGTCGGGCCGCCGTCGCCCGGCACGGCGACGAAACGCACGTCCTCGCCGTCGGCCACCACTTCCAGCCCGGACTGGCGCAGGATCGCACGGTCGAAATAGACGCCGATTCCCGTCTCGTCGTCCCACGGGTCGATCAGGCCGGACTGGCTGTCCAGATTGTACCAACGCACGGTGCCGTAGATCATCTCACCGGTGGGCACCGGCATCAGGGCCGGGGCCGACCGCTCGCGCCGCGGCTTGGGCTCGCGGATGGCCGCCGGAGCGGCGGGGCGCACGGCCTGGGGGTCGCCGCCCTCCAGCTGGCGCTGGCGGCGCTGCTTCGGCGCGCGGGCCGGCTTGGCCTCCGCCGGGTCGGCGGGGGTGATGGAATGGATGGCCACGACCTGCGGCCCCTTCGGGGTCTCGGCGATGTCGCAGACGAGGCCGGTGCCCTCGGTCAGCGACACCTCGCCCAGCGAGGCGAGAACCCGGGAATGCAGAAACGCCTCACCGCTTCCGTCGGCGAAGCGGACGAAGCCGAAGCCCTTGTCGGCCTTGTACCATTTGACGACCGCCGTAACCTGCTGCTTTTGCTCTTCGCTCACTCTGGACACTCGATGCATGGAGGACAACCGGTCCAACAGTGACCGGATTTGTCGATCCGCGCAATGCGGCATCCGTTCGCCGCCCCCGCAATCGCACTTCGGTTTCACCCTTTCCCACGGGAAAGAGGCGCCCCCAGCCGCCGGCCCAACGGACAGCCACAGCAAAAGAGCGAAAAATTTTAAGTAAACGCACAAAAACGCTCTTTAAATCCGCTTTAAAAGCCGCCCTGTACTCTCCCCTCCGAAGTCCATCGCGGAGAATCCCGTGGCTCGCTTCCGGCCCAACCGTTTTAGGATGAGGATCTCCCGATGAGCCTGTTCAGCGCCATGCGGTCCGGTGTGAGCGGCATGTCCGCGCAAAGCTCGCGGATGGCCGCCATTTCGGACAACATCAGCAACTCCGCCACCATCGGCTACAAGCGCGCCGCGGTCGACTTCTCGACGCTGATGACCTCCTCCGGCTCGACGAGCAACTACTCCGCGGGCGGCGTCCGCTCCAACGTGCATTATCAGGTGTTGAAGGACGGGACCATCCAGGGCACCCAGTCCGCCACCGACATGGCCATCGAGGGGCGCGGCTTCTTCGTCGTCGCCGACAACGCCGGCACCACCGGAACCTCGCCCGGCTACGCGCTGACCCGCGCCGGCAGCTTCCTGCCCGACGACCAGGGCTTCCTGCGCAACAGCGCCGGCCAGTATCTCCAGGCCTGGAAGCTGGGCCCGGACGGCAGCCTGCCCGCGGTGAACCGCAGCAGCTTCGATGGGCTGAGCGCCGTCTCCATCGCCGGGCTGGCCTATGGCGGCAGCAAGACGTCGCAGATGAGCTTTGCCGGCAACCTGCCGGCGCAGGCCACGAACGGCACCAGCTTCGACACCTCCACCTCGCTCTACGACGGTCTCGGCAACCCGCTCGACGTCACGATGACCTGGACGAAGACGGCCAACCCGAACGAATGGACGCTGTCGGTCACGCCGCCCGCCGGCTACACCGCGACGCTGTCCACCAACACCGTCACCTTCGACACCACGGGCGCCAACGCCGGCCTGCCGGCGGGTGCCCTGCCGCAGATCACGCTGACCTCGCCGGCCAACCCGACGCCCGACACCGTCAACGTCACCGTCGGCAACCTGACGCAGCTCAACGGCGATTACGTGCCGCAGTTCATGGGCGACGGCGCCCGCGCCGGCCGCGTCAGCACGGTGGACGTCGACAAGGCGGGCACGCTGTGGGCGGTCTACGACAACGGCGCCCGCCAGCCGCTCTATCAGGTGCCGGTCGCCGACGTGGTCAACCCCGGCGGGCTGGTCCCGCAGGACGGCAACACCTACACGTTGGGCATCGACAGCGGCACGATGACGCTGAGCAACGGCAACAGCGGCACCGCCGGCTCGGTCGCCGGCTACGCGCTGGAGCAGTCGAACGTCGACATCGCGGAGGAGCTGGTGTCGCTGATCGAGACGCAGCGCGCCTACTCCTCCAACGCCACGCTGGTGCGCACCGCCGACGAGATGGTGGACGAAACCACCCGCCTGAAGCGCTGACGGACGGGAAAGGGGATAGCCCGCCATGAGCCTCCAACTGGCCCTCAGCGCCGCCCTGTCCGGGCTGCGCGCGACCCAGCAGCAAGCCGCGCTGGTCTCGCACAACATCACCAACGCCACCACAGCGGGCTTCGTCCGCAAGGATCTGGCCGTCTCCACCGCGATCAGCGGCGGGCGCGGCCACGGTGTGCGCGTCGACGGCGTGCTGCGCAGCGTGGACGAGTTCCTGATCCGCGACGCCCGGTTCGAGCAGAGCCGCTACACCGCGCAGGAAACCCGCGCCTCGGCGCTGGCCGACTACGCCACGGCGCTGGGCCAGCCGCAGGACGAGCGGTCCGTCTCCACCGCGCTGGCGAAGCTCCAGCAGTCCTTCAGCCAGCTCCGCAACCAGGCGGACAACGAGGCGGCGCGCACCGCCGTGGTTGATTCCGCGGAATCGCTGGTTCGCCGCCTGCACGACACCGCCGCCGCGGCCATCACCGTGCAGAACGACGCCAAGGCACGGCTCCAGTCCTCCGTCGACGAGGTCAACCGCTCGCTGGTCCGCATCGGGGAGCTGAACAGCGCCATCGCCACCCAGAAGGCCAAGGGCGCCGAGACCGGCGACCTGATGGACGAGCGCGACCGGCTGCTCGATCAGGTGTCGAACGAGATCGGCATCCGCACCCACACCCGCGAGAGCGGGGAGGTCGTGGTGATGACCCGCAACGGCCAGACGCTGCTCGACCGCGAGCTGCCGGCGGGCGCCCAGCCGCTTCAGCTCGTCGGCGGCGATCTGGTGGCCGGTGGCAAGATCATCTCCGACAGCCCGGACCAGGACATCCAGAGCGGGCGCATCATGGGCTATGTCCAGACCGCCCACCAGGACATGCCGCGGGCGCTGGCCCAGCTCGACGAACTGGCGGCGGGCATCGTCCGGCAGTTCCAGGCGGCGGAGATCGACCCCACCCAGCCCGGCCTGTTCACCGACGCCGGCGCCGCCTACGGCACGACGGAAGGGCTGGCCTCGCGCATCGCCGTCAACGGCAGCGTGCGAAGCAACCCCTGGATGGTGCAGAGCGGCGTCCAGGCGGGCGCTCCGCTGGCATCGGGCGATACCACGCAGATCGACCGTTTCCTGAACGCCTTCTCGGCCACCCGCAGCTTCGCCGCGGCGGACCTGCCCTCCTCCGCCACGCTGGGCGACTACGCCACCGGCATGGTCTCCACCCAGCAGGGCTACCGCACCACCGCCGAGTCCGAGATGAAGACCCGCAAGATCAGCGCCGACGCGCTGCAATCGGCGCGTCTCAACCGCGACGGCGTGAACGTCGACGACGAAATGCAGAAGCTGCTGCTGATCGAGCAGAGCTACGGCGCCAGCGCCCAGGTGCTGCAGGCCGCCGGGCGGATGCTCGACACGCTGCTCCAGATCCGGAACTGACGCCATGCTCTACAACGCTGTCTCCACCCTCGGCCTCAGCAAGCGCCTCCAGACCGCCAACACCGAGCTTCAGCTCGAACGGCTGCGCAACAACGACGAAATCGCCAGCGGCAAGCATTTCGACGTCGCCAAGGCGCTGGGTGCGCGCACCGGGCAGGCCATCGCGCTGCGCAACCTGTATGACGAGACCGACCAGACCCTGAAATCCACCGCCCTGCTGCAGGGGCGGCTGGGGACCATGGACAGCGCGCTGACCAACATCCTGTCCGCCGGGCAGGACGTTCTGGCCGCCGCCTCGGTCGGGCTGGGACAGCCCTCGCCTACCGGCAGCTCGCTCCAGGTGCGGGCGCGCGCCATGCTGGACCAGGTGGTGGGCATGCTCAACGCCTCCTCCGGCAACGGCTATCTGTTCGGTGGGGTGGAGGTGAAGGCCGCCCCCATGCGCGCCGTGCAGGGCGACGACTCCGGCCTGCCCTCGCCCATCCAGATCGTGCAGGACGCCATCGCCGCGGCCACCGGGGGCACCGCGTCGCCGCAGACCCCGGCCGAGACCGCCGCCGCCGTGGCGGCCCTGGACGACCTGTTCGCCACGCCATCGGCCTCGCCGCTCGGCTTCGAGGGCGGGTTCTATCGGGGGGCACCGTCGACCGCCCCGCGCCTCAGCGCCCGACCCGACCGCACGACCGAGATCCCCTACGGCATCCAGGCCAACGACCCGGCCATGCGGGACCTGCTCCAGGGCCTCTACATGCTGGCCAGCGTCGACACCAGCCAGCTGCCGCTGGACGCCTACAAGCCCTACATGGAGGCCGCGGTCGCCAAGGTGTCCGGTGGCATCGAAGGGGTGCGCGACGCCACTGCGCAGCTGGGCATCCATCGCGCGCAGCTCGACGACATCGCGGCGATGAACACGACGCAGCTTCGCATCCTCAACGATCAGCTCGACGCGATGGAAAGCGTTGATCCGGCGGAGGCCAGCCTGCGCATGAACCAGCTCGAGGTGCAGATCGAGGCGACCGCGGCGGCCACTGCCCGTATCGCCCGGATGAGCCTCGCCAATTACCTGTAGGACGGCACGGCCTCCCTGCGGGATGATGAAAGACGGTCTGATGAAGCATGGTCCGATCCGCCGAGCCCTCCGCGTGGCAGCGCTGGCCGCGGCCTGCCTGCTGGGCGCCGCCGCCATGGCGGGCGATGGGCTGGCCCAGACGCGGGTGAAGGATCTCGTCACCTTCGACGGGGTGCGCCGCAACCAGCTCATCGGCTACGGCCTCGTGGTCGGCCTGAACGGCTCGGGCGACCGGCTGATCAACACGCCCTTCACCGAGCAGAGCCTGAAGGGCATGCTGGAGCGGCTGGGCATCAACACCCGCGACGAGGTGCTGCGCACCCGCAACGCCGCGGCGGTGATGGTCACGGCTTCGCTGCCGCCCTTCGCCCGCCAGGGTACGACCATCGACATCACCGTGTCGGCGCTGGGCGACGCCACCAGCCTGCTCGGCGGCACGCTGCTGGTCACGCCGCTGCTGGGCGCCGACGGGCAGGCCTACGCCGTGGCCCAGGGGTCGCTGTCGGTCAGCGGCTTCTCGGCCGGCGGGGTGGCCGCCAACGTGACCAAGGGCGTGCCGACGAGCGCCCGCATCGCCAACGGCGCCATCGTCGAGCGTGAGCTGAAATTCGCGCTGGACGAGACGACCGGCGTCCGCATGGCGCTGCGCAACCCCGACTTCACGACCGCCAACCGCATCGCCGACGCGGTGGCGCTGAGGCTGGGCAGCAGCGCCGTCCATGTGCTGGACGCGACCACCGTCGATGTGCGCATCCCGCCCCGCTACACCGGCGCGGTCGCCCGGCTGATCGGCGACATCGAGCAGCTCACCGTGCGCCCGGACGGCATCGCGCGGGTGGTGGTGGACGAGCGCAGCGGCACCGTGGTCATCGGCGACGACGTGCGCATCAGCCGCGTCGCCATTACCCAGGGTAACCTGACCGTCCGCGTGGTGGAAACGCCCCAGGTGTCGCAGCCGCAGCCCTTCTCCGACGGGCAGACCGTGGTGGTGCCGCGCACCGACGTGCAGGTGCAGGAGGGCAACGGACGCCAGTTCGTCACCATCGGCGGCAACGTCAGCCTGCAGCAGCTCGTCAACGGGCTGAACGCGCTGGGCGTCGGGCCGCGCGACATGGTCGCCATCCTCCAGGCCATCAAGGCGGCGGGGGCCCTGCACGCCGACCTGGAAATCATCTGACACCTCCGGCCGGACGACGACACGATGGACATCTCCCCCCTTTCCCCGACCACCCCCACCGCGCGTTCCGCCGCCGCGAAACCCGCCGCCCGAACCCAATCCGCCGAGAAGGCCGGGCAGGAGTTCGAGGCGCTGATGGTCGGGCAGATGTTGGAATCCATGTTCGCCGGCGTGGAGACCGGCAGCGCCTTCGGCGGCGGCCAGGGCGAGCGGACGTGGCGCAGCTTCATGCTCCAGGAGTACGGCAAGGCCATCGCCGAGGCCGGCACGCTGGGGATCGGCCGCATGGTCGAGGCCGACGTGGCCCGCCTCTACGGCCAGACGAGCGAAGGAACCAAGGGATGAGCCGCCGTTTCAAGGACCTGATCCGCGAATTCGCCCCCGACACCAAGCCGGAGGCGGACGCCGCCCCGATCACCGCCCCGGAGCCCGAGATCCCCGCACTGGCTGACGGGCCGACCGCCGTGGTGATGACGGAGTTCCTCGACACGGTGGCGGAACTCAGCGTTCTGCTGGACGAGGAGACGGCGGCGCTCGCCGCCGGCGATCTGGAGGGGCTGGAGGGCTACGCCCGGCGCAAGCAGGCGATGGCCGACCGTCTGGGCGGCATCATGACCCAGGCGCAGTCGGGCACGCTGCGGCTGAACGACGACCTGCGCGCGATGATCCTGGAGCGGGTGGAGCGGCTGGACCGCGCCATCAACGACAACGCGGCGGGGCTGGTCGCCATGCGCAAGGCCGTGCTGTCGATCAACCGCAGTCTTCTGGTGGCGCTGGAGAAGGCGGCCAGCGACGGCCTCTACGCCCCTTCCGGCCACGCCGTGCGCCCGGTCGAGCTGTCGGCGTCGGGCCTGAACGCGGAGCTGTAGACTCCGCCGATGCCAAGGGTTCCGCCGCCGGATGCGGGCCGCTATAGTCCGCCGTCCGCTTGGCCGCATCCTCCCGAGGCTTCCGCATGCCCGCAACCGACCGCGCCGGCTCCCCGTCGCTCGCCGTTTTCACCCATGGCGAGTTGATCGGCGACGCGCTCATTAAGATTCCCTTCGTGCGCGCCCTGCGGGGGATGTTCCCGGATCACCGGATCACCTGGATCACCACCGAAGGCACCCATCTGGCGACCACGCTGCGCCCGATGATGGACGGGCTGATCGACGAGTTCCGCGCCGACACCGGCATTGGGCGGAGCCCGCTCGGCCTGCTGAAGCCGATGCCCATCCGCGAGCGCTTTTCCCTGGTGCTGGACACCCAGGCGCTGCCCTGGCGGACGCTGCTGGCGCGGCGGTTGAAGCACGACGTGTTCGTCTCGGCCTGCGCCGGCTACCGCCTGTCGGACCGCCGCCCGCCGCCCGGCTACAAAGAGCCGCGGCATGTGCTGGACCGCCTGTTCGACCTGCTGGAGGTCGCCGGTGGGCGGCGTCCGCCGCTGGACATGGCCGTGCCCATCCCGGTCGAGGCCGAGGCCGAGGCGCGCGCCGTCCTGCCCCACGGGCCGAACTATGTCGCCATCGCACCGGGGGCGGGCAAGCGCGTGAAATGCTGGCCGCTGGACCGCTTCGTGGAGCTGGCCCGCGCCCAGGTCGCCGGTGGGCGGGTGCCGGTCTTCATCCTCGGCCCGGCGGAGCTGGACTGGCTGCCCAAACTGCGCGCCGCCGTGCCGCAGGCGCTGTTCCCGCTCCAGGACGCCGAACTGGCGGAGCCGCGCTATTCCCCGGTGCGCACCATCGCGCTGACCCGGCGCTGCGCGGCGGCGGTCGCCAACGACAGCGGGACCAGCCACCTGTTCGGCCTCGCCGACGTGCCGCTGCTGACCCTCTACGGCCCGACCATCGCGGAGAAGCTGCGCCCCAAGGTGACGCGGGGTGCGGTGCTGACCGCCGCCGCCTTCGGCGGCCGCGAGATGGAGCGCATTCCCGCCGATGCGGCGATCCGGGAGGTGGAGGCGCTGATCGGTTCGTGAACCGTTCTCGCCATTCGTTCGGCCACCCCGCTTCCCCCCGCAAACGCGCCGTTGGAGAATTCCGGCGCCAAAGCCACCACTCGCCTGTTATGGTTGCGGGAAGCCTCTCGCACCACGGGGTTCGGGCATGGAAGAAAAGCTGATCGCCTACATCGGCCGGTTGAAGGAGCAGATCGCCACCCTGCGCTCCGCCGACTTCACCACCCCGGAGGAGCGGGTGTCGTGCGAGGCCGTGGCCGACAGCCTGGAACTGGTCGTGCGCGAGTTGACGGACCTCATCGAGATCCGCTGACCGGAGCCACGCCGCAAAAAACGTCCGTGACGGCGCCTTACGCCGGCTCGTAGAAGCGCGCCAGCTCGGACGCTGGGACCGGGCGCCCGATCAGATAGCCCTGGAGCTGGTTGCAGGACTCGTTCTTCAGCAGGGTCCGCTGCTCCTCCGTTTCCACGCCCTCCGCCGTAACGGCGATGTCCAGACTCTTCGCGAGCGCCAGGATGGTGCGGATGATCGACAGCGACTCACGGTTCTCCGCCATCAGCTGAACGAAGGAGCGGTCGATCTTCAGCTTGTCGAAGGTGAATTTCTGAAGGTAGCTGAGGCTGGAATAGCCTGTGCCGAAGTCGTCGAGCGCGATGCGCACCCCCGCGGCCTTCAGGGCGGTCAGCGCCGCCAGGGCACGTTCGGTGTCGTCGATCATCACCCCCTCGGTCACCTCGATCTCCAGCCGGTGCGCCGGCATCCCCTCCTCCTCCAGGATGCCGAGGATCGTGGCCGGAAGGTCGGAGTGGCGGAACTGGACCGGCGACAGGTTCACCGCCACCTTGACGGGGTCCGGCCAGTTCCGGGCGTCCCGGCAGGCGGTGCGCAGCACGAACTCGCCGAGCTGCATCACCAGCCCGCTCTCCTCGGCCAGCGGCACGAACTCCGACGGCGGAATCATGCCGCGCTCCGGATGCTTCCAGCGCACCAGCGCCTCGAAGCCCAGGATGCGGTGCGTCCGGCAATCCTCCAGCGGCTGGTAATGGACGCTGAGCGCGCCGTCGCTCAGCGCTTGGCGCAGGTCGCGCTCCAGGCCGCGGCGGGCCTGCAGCCGCTCGTCCATTTCCGCCTCGAAGAAGCGGAAGGTGCCCCGCCCCTCCGACTTGGCGCGGTAGAGCGCGGTGTCGGCGTGCTGGAGCAACGCTTCCGCCCCGGTGCCGTCCTGCGGGAACAGGGCGATGCCGACGCTCGTCCCGACCACCATCCGCTGGCCGTCCAGCTCGGCGGGCACGCCCAGCGCCTTGACCAGCCGGTCGGCCAGGGCCAGCGCCTCGCCGGGCTGGGCGATGCGGTGCAGCACGGCGAACTCGTCGCCGCTCAGCCGCGCCACCGTGTCGTGGCTGGGCACCGCCTCCAACATGCGGCGCGCCATCTCCTGCAGCAGCCGGTCGCCCGCCGGGTGGCCCAGCAGGTCGTTCACCGCCTTGAAGCGGTCGAGATCCAGATAGAGCACCGCCACCCCGGTGCGCGCCCGCCCCGCGCTGGCCAGCGCGCCGTTCAGCCGGTCGAGGAACAGGGAGCGGTTCGGCAGGCCGGTCAGCAGGTCGTGATGGGCCATGTGGCGGATGCGCTCCTCCGCCCGCTTGCGCTCGCGGATGTCGCGCACGGCGACGACACGGGCGGGACGGCCCTCGTGCGTGATGTCCTGTCCGTGCGCCTCGACCATCACCAGAGTGCCGTCGTCGTGCAGCAGGTCCAGCTCCACCCGCTCGGAGGAGGGCTGGGCCAGCTTGCGCTCAATGTCGGAGCGGCGGTTCTGCACCACGAAGCGCAGCATGGACTGGCCGATGAAATCGACCTGCGGCTTGCCCAGAAGCTCCGCCATGGCGCGGTTGACGTCGAGGACCACGCCGTCGCGGTGGATCACGATGCCTTCGGTGGTGGCGTCGGCGAGCTGGCGGAACCGCTCCTCGCTGGCGCGCAGCCGGGCCGCCTCGTGCGCCGTCCTGGCGGCCAGCCGCTGGTCGACGATGGCCCCGGCAAGGCCCAGCGCCATCACCACCGTGGCTGTCACCGCGATGGCGACCGCCAGCAGGCCCGGCTCCATGATCTGGTCGGACATGTCGTGCAGCGGGTCGGGGATCAGCGTGACGCCGGCCATGCCGGTGAAATGCAGCCCGCAGATGCCCAGCGCCAGCAGGGCCGCGCCAGCCGCCAGCCCCTTCAGCGACCCGATCCGCAGGGCGGCGGTAAAGCCCGCTCCGCCCAGCAGGACCCCCAGGCCCAGCGCCACCGCGACGTAGGACGGGTCGTAATGAAGGTTGGCCGGCACCTGGAGCGCCGCCATTCCGGTGAAATGCATGGCGGTCGCCGCGGCCCCGGCGATGGCGCCGCCCAGCGGGGCGGCCAGCCGCCCGCCGCCGATGGCGTGGCGGATGCCCACCGCGGCGCCGCCGATGGCGATCAGGATCGACAGGACCGTAAGGCCGACGTCGTAGCCCATGGGCAGGCTGGTCCGGAAGGCCAGCATGGCGATGAAATGGGTCGCCCACACGCCGCCGCCGGTCGCCGTCGCCGCACCGGCCAGCCACCCCCAGCGCGCCCGTCCCACCGCCGCCGCGGCGCGGCGGGCGAGGTTCAGGGACACCCAGGCACCGAATCCACAGACCGCCCCCGCCAGCAGCACGAGCCACAGATCGTGCTGCTGGGTTATGCAGGCATACACACGCATCATCCGGCGTTCATCCCGTTCCGGCGGCTCGACGCCGCTTGATCCGATTACCTTAATCTTTTGGTACGTTAATAATCCTTTTTCGGATCCGTCCGGAGCGCGGAATCGGCATGTGCAAGTTGCGCGGATGCTACAGTCGGTAGCGCAGCGCGTCGACCAGGGCGGCCAGGGCCGGCGGGATCTGCCGGCGGCTGGGGTAGTAGAGGTAATAGCCGGGAAACGGTGTGCACCAATCGTCCAGCACGCGGACCAGCCGCCCGGCGGCGACGTGCTCCGCCACTTCGTCCTCGAAGATGTAGGCGAGCCCCCGCCCGTCCAGGACAGCGGCCATGATGACGTCCATGTCGTTGGACACCAGCGATCCGGTCACCCGGACGTTCACCGGATGGCCGTCCTCCTCGAATTCCCAGACATAGACGGCGCCGGACGTGGTGAAGCGGTAGTTGATGCAGTCGTGCCCGGCCAGATCCTGCGGGGCGCAGGGCACCGGATGCTGAGCGAAGTAGGAAGGCGCGCCGACGATGGCCGCCCGGATGTCCGGGCCGATGCGCACCGCGATCATGTCCTTCTCGAGTTGCTCGCCCAGTCGGACCCCGGCGTCGAAGCGGCTGGCCACGATGTCGGTCAGGCTGCTGTCAATGGACAGCTCCACCTGCACCTCCGGATAGTCGACGAGGAAGCGCGACAGCACGGGCCACAGCACCCGGACGGCGGCGTGCTTGCCGGTGGTGATGCGCAGCGTGCCGGCGGGCTTCTCGCGCAGTTCCCCCACCGCGGCCAGCCCGGCGGCGATGTCGTCCAGCGCCGGCCGCAGGGTGCGTAGCAGCCGCTGCCCGGCCTCCGTCGTGGACACGCTGCGGGTCGTCCGGGCCAGCAGGCGCAGGCCCAGCCGGTCCTCCAGCGCCTTCATGGCGTGGCTGAGCGCGGATTGGGACATGCCCAGCCGGGCCGCCGCCCGCGTGAAGCTCCCCTCCTCCGCCACGACGGCGAAGGCCGCCAGATCGCTGAGGTCGTTCCGGTTCATTCATGCACCAAATTCATAAGCCCAAGCGGATTGTACCGACTATTCGTCTCGCGGCGAAGCGGTTAGGATGCTCGTGGTTACGCTTGCGGGCCAAACGAACGGATAGGGCGGTCGCTTCCGCGGAAGACCAACTCCCACACTGGGATGTTTGCCACACCCGCCGAACGGGACCACACTGCACACGGTCTTTTCGAAGCTGGGATTCACGCAAGAATTGCCCGCCGAAGGCCCGCACCATAATACCCGACAGGCAGAGTCGAGAGACAGGGATCATCCGATGATTCGTTTGAACATCAACGGGCAGGACCGGGACGTCGACGTGCCCGGCGACATGCCGCTTCTGTGGGTCCTGCGGGACGAGCTGAACCTGACCGGCACCAAGTTCGGCTGCGGCATCGCCCAGTGCGGCGCCTGCACCGTCCATATGGACGGCACGCCGATCCGCGCCTGCCAGACCCCGGCGGAATCCGCCGCCGGCACGAAGATCACCACGATCGAGGGCGTGTCCGGCACGGTCGCCCAGGCCGTCCAGGCCGCTTGGCAGAAGCTGGACGTGGTGCAGTGCGGCTACTGCCAGTCCGGCCAGATCATGAGCGCTGTGGCGCTGCTGACCGACAACCGCAACCCCACGGACGACGGCATCGACGCGGCGATGGACGGCAACGTCTGCCGCTGTGCCACCTACCCGCGCATCCGCGCGGCCATCAAGGACGCCGCCAAGGCGATGGGGGCCTGAGCCATGCTGAACCAGCTCATCAAGCAGGCGGCGGCGGACGTCGCCTCCCCCTCGCGCCGCGGCTTCCTGAAGGGGGCCGGCGGCGCTCTGGTGCTGGGCGCCATGCTGCCCCGGACTGGATTCGCCAGCGAGGCCGCCGCCCCCAAGGTGGTCGGCCCGGCGGACCCGCGCCCGCAGGCCTTCATCCGCATCGCCGCCGACGACACGGTCACCGTGCTGGTTAAGCACCTGGACAAGGGCCAGGGCATCATGACCGGCCTGACCACCATCGTCGCGGAGGAGCTTGACGCCGACTGGGCACAGATGCGCGGCGCCTTCGCCCCGGCGGACGGCGCGCTCTACGCCAACCACTTCTTCGGCATCCAGGGCACCGGTGGTTCCACCGCCGTCGCCAACAGCTGGGACGAACTGCGCATGGCCGGCGCCGCCGCCCGCGCCATGCTGGTCGCCACCGCCGCGGCGCGCTGGTCGGTCCCGGTCTCGTCCATCACGGTGGAAAAGGGCGTCGTCCGCCACGCCGCCTCCAACCGCAGCGCCCGCTTCGGCGAGCTGGCGGAGGACGCGGCGAAGCTGCCCGTCCCGCAGAACGTCGCGCTGAAGGACGCCAAGGACTATAAACTCATCGGCAACCCGTCGCTGCACCGGCTGGACCATGTGTCCAAGACCGACGGCACGGCGATCTTCGCCATGGACATCCGCCGCCCCGGCCAGGTGACGGCGGTTCTCGCCCGCTCCCCCCGCTTCGGCGGTACGGTGAAATCCGTGGACGCCGCCGCGGCCAAGCAGGTGCCGGGCGTTCTGGAGGTGCTGACCCTGCCGATCGGCGTCGCGGTCGTCGCCAAGAGCACCTGGGCCGCCATGAAGGGCCGCGAGGCGCTGACGGTGGAGTGGGACGACGCCAAGGCGGAGATGCGCGGCACCGAGGAGATGCTCGCCGACTACCGCAAGCTGGCCGACCAGCCGGGCAATGTGGCCACCGACACCGGCGACACGGCGAAGGCCCTGGCCGGCGCCGCCAAGGTGGTGGAGGCGGAGTTCGTCTTCCCCTATCTCGCCCACGCCCCGATGGAGCCGCTGAACGCGACCGTGGAGCTAAACCCCGACGGCGGCTGCACCATCTGGGCCGGCTCGCAGTTCCAGGGGGTGGAGCAGAAGGTCGCCGCCGGCATCCTCGGCTGCAAGCCGGAGCAGGTGGTCATCAACACCGTCTGGGCGGGCGGCAGCTTCGGCCGCCGCGCCACCCCGGACGCCGACTACATCGCGGAGGCGGTGACCATCGCCAAGGCCTATGGCGGCAAGGCACCGGTCCATCTGGTGTGGACGCGCGAGGACGACATCCGCGGCGGCCGCTACCGCCCGCTGTTCCTGCACAAGGTGAAGGCTGGCCTGGACGCCTCCGGCACGCTCGTGGCGTGGCGGCAGAGCATCGTCGGGCAGAGCTTCATGATCGGCACCCTGTTCGAAGGCTTCATGGTCAAGAACGGCGTGGACGCGACGGCGGTCGAGGGCGCCTCGGACATGGCCTACGCGGTCCCGAACCTGCACGTCGACCTGCATTCCCCGCCGTCGCCGGTGACCACCCTGTGGTGGCGCTCGGTCGGCCACACCCACACCGCCTACGCCAAGGAGGTGATGATCGACGAACTGGCCGCGGCGGCGGGCAAGGACCCGGTGGCCTTCCGGCTGGAGATGCTGAAGGACCACCCGCGCCTCCAGGGTGTGCTGAAGCTGGCGGCGGAGAAGGCCGGCTGGGACCGGCCGCTGCCCAAGGGCAAGGGCCGCGGCATCGCCGTGCATGAGAGCTTCAGCAGCTTCGTCGCCCACGTCGCCGAGGTTTCCGTGGACGAGCAGGGCCGCGTGACCATCGACCGTGTGGTCTGCGCGGTGGATTGCGGGCAGGTTGTGAACCCCAACATCGTCGAGGCCCAGGTCTCCGGCGGCACCGGCTGGGCCATCGGCCACGCGTTGCGCGACGAGATCACGCTGACCGGCGGACTGGTGGACCAGAGCAACTTCGACGCCTACCAGCCGCTCCGCAACTCGGAGATGCCGCCGATCGAGGTGCACATCCTCCCCTCCACGGCCCGTCCGACCGGCGTCGGCGAACCCGGCGTGCCGACCGCGGCCCCGGCGGTCGCCAACGCGGTCTTCGCCGCCACCGGCAAGCGGCTGCATCACCTGCCCTTCACCCGCTCCGGCATGGTGTAAGGACGGCGCAGGACACGGCAGGCCGGGGCATTTTTCCCCCCGGCCTGTCTGCCCTGTCCTGCCCGTATGACGTTTTTACTGCAATTTCATGACGCCCGGCGTTAAGAGGAAACGGCAGAACCGACCGAGAGAACCGTTTCCATGCTGCTGCTGCGCGCCATCCGCTCCATGATGCCCAAGGAAGAGCGGGTCATTGAGCAATTCATCGAGCAGGCCCGGCACATCGTCGACGCCTCCGCCGCCCTGGAAGCCGTCATGCAGGCCGGTCCGGAGGAGCGCGCCGACCGCACCGCGACGCTGAAGCGGATCGAGAAGGACGCCGACCGGGTCGCCAAGGACGCCGGGCGCGGGCTGCACCGTGCCTTCATCACCCCCTTCGACCGGTCGGAGATCCAAGCGCTGATCAACGCGCTGGATGATTGCATCGACCTGATGGACGAGGTGCCGCGCCTCGCCGCGCTCTACGGCATCGAGACCTTCGACGACCGGATGATGCGCATGGCGGCGATCGGCCGCCGTCAGGCCGCTCTGCTGTCCGAGGTCATGCCGCTGCTGACCAAAATCTCCGTCCACGCCGACCGCATCCTGCACATCTGCGGCCAGATCTCCGACCTGGAGGACGAGGCCGACGAGATCCTGCGCGACGCCATGAAGTCCCTGATCGCCGAGCGTCCGGAGATGATCGACTTCCTGGGCCGCCGCGAGGTCTACGAACTGCTGGAAGCCGTCACCGACCGCTGCGACGACGTGGGCGACCTGATCGAAGGGATCACCCTGGATCAGGCGTAAGGGCGCTTTCCAGTGTTGGGCGGGGGATCGAAAACCGCTCCCCCGGTCCCTCGCCCGGATTTGACTTCAAACCTGGGCCATGCCGCCGTCGGCGAACAGCTCCACGCCGTTGACGAAGCTGCTGTCGTCGGACGCCAGGAAGACGGCGGCCCTGGCGATTTCATCGGGTTCGCCGACGCGGCCCAGCGGCACCTGCGCCGCCAGATAATTCACCAAGCTCTGCTGCTGCGCCGCGTCCGGACCGGCCAGTTCGACCAGACCCGGAGTGCGGATCGGACCGGGGCTGAGCGTGTTGACGCGGATACCGCGGTCCTTCAGATCCAGGATCCAGCTGCGGGCAAAGTTGCGCACTGCCGCCTTGCTGGCGCTGTAGACGCTAAAGGCCGCCGTGCCCATGCTGCCGGCGGTGGACCCGGCGAGGATCACCGACGCGCCCCGGCCGAGCAGCGGCAGGGCCTTCTGCACGGTGAACAGCACACCCTTCACATTGCGGTTGAAGGTGTCCTCATACTGCTCCTCGGTGATGGCGCCCAGCGGCAGCATGCCGCCGCCGCCGGCGTTGGCGTACAGCACGTCGAGACGGCCCGCCTCGCTCTGGATCCGGGCATAGAGGCGATCGAGATCGGCCAGATTGGACGAGTCGGCCTGCACCCCCGTCGCCGTGCCGCCGGCGTCCCGGATCGCCGCGACCGCGGCCTCCAGTTCGGATCGGCGGCGGCCGGTGAGGTAGACGGTGGCGCCTTCGGCGGCGAAGCGCTTGGCCGCGGCAAGGCCGATGCCGCTGGTGGCGCCGGTGACGAGGGCGATCTTGCCGTCGAGCTTGCGTGACATCGGAAGTCTCCTTGGGACTGGGCTGTTCGCTGGAGACAAAGCTATCGACGGCAAGAGCACATCGAAATAGAAACGACTGAAAACCATCGTTGCAGAAATGGCGATGTCGAAGCTGCCGGATTTCGAGGGCTTGGCGATGTTCGCCAAGGTGGTGGAGGAGCGCTCCTTCGCCGGTGCGGCCCGCGCCATGGGCGTGTCGGTCGCCACGGTGTCGCGCGCGGTCGGACGGCTGGAGGAGCGGTTGGGCGGACGGCTGTTCAACCGCACCTCGCGCCGGCTGGCCTTGACCGATTTCGGCCATTCCCTGGCCGAGCGCGCGATGCGCCTTTACGACGAGGCGGAGGCGGCCGAGAACGCGGCGCGCGAGTTGTCCAGCCGCCCGCGCGGCCTGATCCGACTGGCGGTGCCGATGTCGTTCGGGCTGCGCTGGGTGGCGCCCCTGCTGCCGGACTTCTTCCGTCTCTATCCGGAGATTTCCATCGACCTGCATTTGAGCGACGCGACCGTCGATCTGGTGGGCGAAGGCTTCGACGCCGCGCTGCGGATCGCCGTGCTGCCGGACAGCTCGCTGGTGGTCCGGCGGCTGTGCCCCATCGCTCCCGTCGTCCTTGCCGCTCCCGGCTACATCGCCCGCCACGGCCTGCCCCGGCATCCGCGTGATCTGAAGGACCACCATTGCCTGGGCTACGCGTACCGGCGGCGCCAGGACATCTGGCACTTCACCAACGGCGCCGGCGAGGAGGAGAGCGTGACTCCGTCCGGCCCGCTACGCGTCACCAACGCCGATGCCCTGGTGCCGATGCTGCTGGAGGGTCTGGCGATCGCCGAACTGCCGGAGTTCATGGCCGCGGAGCATGTGGCGGACGGGCGGCTGACCGCCATTCTGACCGACTGGTCGCTGCCGAAAGGCGGGCTCTACTTCGTCACGCCGTCGGCCCGCACACGCCCGGCGAAGGTCGGGGTCCTGGCCGACTTCCTCATCGAGCGCCTGTCGGAGCCGGTGTGGCGGCGGACCGTCGGCCTGGGCAAAGACTAACACGCCCCGGTTATGGTTAACGGTACATAAACCAATTCACGGCTAATTTCGAAGCATCGCCGCTCCGATCCCGAGAGATTGCCGCCGTGAAGCTGCGCCTCGTCACCGCCGCCGCCCTTTGCGCCTTCCTCGCGATCCCGGGGGGCATGACCACCGGACGGAGCGCGCAGGCCGCAGGCGACTCCACCCCCTACGGCCACAGCACGGAGGCTGAGGAGGTCGACCGCTTCCTGCGGGCGCTGCGCACCATCCGCGGCCAGTATGTCGAGCCGCTGACCGACCGCGAGTTGGTGGACATCGCCATCAAGGCCATGGCCGGGCGGGACCGCTACTCCGCCTATCTGGACGACGGTGAATACCGGCAGTTGCAGGCGTCGAACGACGGCGCCTTCGCCGGGCTGGGCATCCGCTACGAGGCCCACGGCACCCGCGTCCGCATCGCCGAGACCGTTCCCGAATCCCCCGCGGAGGCCGCCGGGCTGCGCTCCGGCGACGTGATCCTGGCGGTGGATCAGCAGCCGGTGGGCGGGGCGGAGCTGGCAACCGTCAAGCAGATGCTGAGCGGGCCGGAAGGGGCGGCGGTATCTCTGACCGTCCTGCGCGCCGGGACGCCGGACCCCTTCGACGTCAGCGTGGTCCGCGGCAAGCTGCGCATCCCCTCGGTCCGGCTGGCCGCCGTCGGGACGGTGGGCTACATCCGTATCAGCCGCTTCGACCGCCAGACCGCCACCGGGGTCAGCACGGCCATTCGCTCGCTGCGCGAGCGGATCGGGCCGGACATCGGCGGCTTCATCATCGATGTGCGCGACAATCCCGGCGGGCTGGTGCAGGCGAGCGTCCGCGTCGCCGACGCCTTCCTCGACAAGGGAACGATCCTGACCGCCCGCGGTCCCGGGCGCGGGGCGGACAAGACCTACACCGCCACCCCCGGCGACGAGACGGACGGCCTGCCGCTGGTGGTGCTGGTCAACGCGAAATCCGCCTCGGCGGCGGAGATCCTGACCGGGGCGCTGAAGGACCACCGGCGCGCGACGGTGATCGGCACGACGACCTTCGGCAAGGGGATCATCCAAAGCGTCATCCCCTTCGACAGCGGGGCGCTGAAACTGACCACGGCGCGCTACTACACGCCGTCAGGCCAGTCCATTCACCAGATCGGCATCCAGCCCGACGAGACCATCGCGGAGCCGGCCGCGGAGGAGGGGCAATCCGCACCGCCGTCCAACGGCATCCCCAACGCGGCCAACGATCAGGCCTTCGCCCGCGCGCTGTCCATTCTCCGTTCCCGCTGACCGGTATTTCGCCGACGGATCAGAAGATCACCTCGCCGGCCAGCAGGGCGAGGACTAGGAAGACCAGGAAGATGATCAGCGCGATCCCGAAGAGGATCTTCGCGACTCCCGCGGTGGCCGATGACACGTTGGTGAAGCCGAGCGCGCCGGCGACCAGAGACACCACGAAAAAGATCAACGCCCATTTCAGCATGGACCGCTCCTGCGCGTTCTGAAACCCAGCCGGCACGGCCGGCAGGGTAGGAACCTCGCGGACCGCCGCAGGTTCCAGCGCAGGCCGGTCAGGCTCTCCCTATTCGCTCGGGTCCGGAATTCCGCGGGATGGCCGCGCCGTTGCGGGTTACCACCCGGTGCCGGAGCGGTTCGGCAGGGATTGACGCGTCATGCCCTGGTCCATGCCGGACTCGTTGGGCGACCGCGTGCGGCTTTGCGGCTCACTCACACTCGACCCGTTATAGGGGCTGGGGCTTGAGCTGGTCGCGTTCGGGTTGACGTTCGGCTCGTCCACGCCCTGGCTGCCGGACGTGCCGCCACCCGTGAGGCCGCTGCCGGAGCCGCCGCTGTTCATCCCGCCGCTGCCCGTTCCGCCGCCGTCCATACCCGAACAGGCGGCCAGAAGCATCGCGGCCGACGCCGCGATCATCAGATTGCGCATGACGCACTCCCTCAGGCTGATGTCTTGAAGGTACAGCCCTTCTCAACTGCCCCCGCCCGGGAGGGTTCCGATTTCGGAGGCCCGGGCGGCAACGGGCGTTTCAGCGTCCGGCGGCTTGGCGGCGCAGGGCCTTCATCTCGTCGAACCGGGCGGAGACGTCGCGCATGACCGCCGCCATCCCCAGCATTGTCCCATCGGTGTCCTTCAGGGGCACGATGGTGAACTCCACCGAGATGCGGGTTCCGTCCTTGCGCGTCGCCGGCACCGACAGCAGATCGCCGCTGCCGTAACGGCTCTCGCCCGTCTTCATCACCTGATCGTAGCCGTCCCAATGGCGTTGGCGCTGACGGTCCGGAATGATGATGTCCAGAGATTGGCCGAGCGCCTCGTCGGCGGTGAAGCCGAACACACGCTCGGCCCCCGCGTTCCAGAAGCGGATGATGCCCTCGCGGTCGGAATAGGCGATGGCCTCGGCCGGGCTGTTCAGCAGCGCCAGCCCCAGCCGTTGCAGATCGTTCTCGGTCATGAGTTCCCCCCTCGTCCCTGTGTTGCGGTCAAATATCCAGAACCAGACGTGCGCTGCGGGCGCGCGACACACAGATCATCATCGTCTTTCCGGCTGCGCGTTCGGCGTCGGACAGGACGCTGTCGCGATGGTCGGGCTCCCCCTCCAGCACCGCCGTCTCGCAAGTGCCGCAGATGCCCTGCTCGCACGACGAGGCGACGGAAACGCCCGCGGCGTCGAGCGCGTCCAGCACGCTCACCCCCTCCTTCACCGCGACGGTCACGCCGGAGCGGGCGCAGACGACCTCGAAGCGATCATCCGGTGCCGCGTCACGCCCCGCATCCGAGCGCGGCGTGAACCATTCGAAGCGCACGTCCTGCGACGGCCGTGCGGCGCTTGCGACCGCGTCCATCAAGCGCTGCGGGCCGCAGCAATAGATCAGGGCATCGTCGGGCGTCGCCGCGAGCAGGTCGGCCACCGCCAGCCGCCGGCCTTCGTCCGCGGCGTGGACCACCACCTCGCCATTGCCCAGCTCGCGAAGCTCGGCGAGGAACGGGGCCTCGGCCGCGCTGCGCACGCAGTAATGCAGGACCCAGTCGGCTCCCCGGCGCGACGCCTCGCGGATCATCGGCAGCAGAGGCGTGATGCCGATGCCCCCGGCGATGAACCGGTAGCGCGGGGCGGCGTCGAAGCGGAAGTTGTTGCGGGGCGGAGCGACGGTGACGGCGGTGCCGAGCCGCAATTCCCCATGGATGAAGCGCGATCCCCGCCCGCCCGGCAGATTCAAAACGGCGATCCGATAGGCGGAGCGATCCGCCGGGTCGCCGCACAACGAATAGGAGCGCACCGCCCCGTCCGGCAGATGCACGTCGATGTGCGCGCCCGGCTCGTAGGGCGGCAGGTCCTCGCCGTCCGGGTCGCGGAGTTCCACCAGCAGGACTTGCGGTGTGACGCGCGCCATATGATGGACGCGCATCGACCGCGTCGTTGCCGGCGACCGCTGCGCATTCTCCCTTAGACCGGTTGTCGTCATTCTTTCGCCCGCCCGGGTGGTTGCTCCATCCTGCACCCCGCCCTGCCTTCGGACACCCGGGCTGAGCGGGGCATCGCTGGCATGCCAGATACATTATGGCCACTCTAAAACCTCAACTTAACTTGAGGTCAAGGGCTAAGAACGTCCCATTGTTCGGGGAACCGTCCCGGCTCCGCTCGGTTGCCGATGGATCGAGCGACTTCATCACGACCGTTTGCGACGGAGACTCCCTCATGGCGAGCACGGCTTCCGACATCCTGGTGGATGTTCTGGTGGATTGGGGCGTGGACACGATCTTCGGCATGCCCGGCGACGGCATCAACGGCATCGTCGAAGCGTTGCGCCGCCGCCAGGACGAGATCCGCTTCATCCAGGTCCGTCACGAGGAGGCGGCGGCCTTCGCCGCCTGCGGCTACGCCAAGTTCACCGGGCGGCTGGGCGTGTGCATCGCCACCTCCGGCCCCGGCGGGCTGCATCTGCTGAACGGTCTCTACGACGCCAAGCTCGACCACCAGCCGGTGCTGGCGATCACCGGGCTGCAATACCACGACCTCGTCGGCACCTACACCCAGCAAGACGTGGAGCTGGACAAAGTGTTCCAGGACGTCGCGCTCTACAACCAGCGCATCATGGGGGCGGCGCATGTCCGCAACATCGCCAACCTCGCCTGCCGCACCGCGCTTGCCCACCGTGGCGTGTCGCACATCACCATCCCCGTAGATCTACAGGAGCAGGGCATCGGCGCCGACATGCGGGCGCCACGCAACGTGAAGGGCCACAACACCGCCCTGTTCGCTCCTCAGCTTCCCGTCCCGTCGGAGGCGCAGACCCGCCGTGCCGTGGAGATCCTCGACGCCGGCAAGCGCGTCGTCATCCTGGCCGGCCAGGGCGCGCTGAAGGCGACCGATCAGCTCGAACGGCTGGCCGACAAGCTGGGGGCGGTGATCGTCAAGGCGCTGCTGGGCAAGGCCGCGGTGCCGGACGACAGCCCCTTCACCACCGGTCAGGTCGGGCTGCTCGGCACCGCTCCCTCGCAGGAGGCGCTGGAGACCTGCGACACGCTGCTGATCGCCGGCTCGACTTTCCCCTATATCGAGTATTACCCGAAGCCGGGACAGGCCCGCGCCATCCAGATCGACATCGACGCGGCGCGCATCGGCCTGCGCTATCCGGTGGAAGCCGGGCTGGTCGGCGATTGCGGGCTGGCGCTGGACATCCTGACCGAGCGGGTGCGGCGGCACGAGGACCGCTCCTTCCTGAAGACGGCGCAGGCGGGCAAGGCGGAGTGGATGAAACTGATGGAGGAGCGCGGCACCCGCCCCGACCTTCCGATGAAGCCGCAGGTCGTCGCGTGGGAACTGGGCAAGCGCCTGTCCGACACGGCCATCGTCGCCTGCGACAGCGGCACCATCGCCACCTGGTGGGCGCGGCAGATTCCGGCGCGGCGCGGCCAAATGCACTCCCTGTCCGGCAACCTCGCCACCATGGCGCCGGGCGTTCCCTACGCCATCGCGGCGCAGCTCGCCCACCCCGGACGGCAGGTGATCGCCTATGTCGGGGATGGCGGCTTCTCCATGCTGATGGCCGACTTCGCCACGGCGGTGAAGTACAAGCTGCCGATCAAGGTCATCATCAACAACAATAACTCGCTCGGCCAGATCAAGTGGGAGCAGATCGCCATGCTCGGCAACCCCGAGTATGTCTGCGACCTCCAGCCCATCGACTTCGCCAAGGTGGCGGAGGCCTGCGGCGGCCGGGGCTTCACCATCACCGATCCGAAGGACTGCGGCGCCGTACTGGACGCCGCCCTCGCCCATCCCGGACCGGTCGTGGTGGACTGCCTCGTCGACACCAACGAGCCGCCGATGCCGCCGAAGGTCCAGGCCAAGCAGGCGCTGCACTTCACCGAGGCGCTGGCCCGCGGCACCCCCGACGCCCTGAAGATCGCCGCCACCGTCTTCAAGGGCCGAGCCCGCGAGGTGATCTGAGGCGCGGCCCGGTGGGGTTGGTGAGGCGCCCGCTCAGGCGGCGCGCCCCACCCCCTGCTGGGCGCCCTGCTGGGGTGCCGCGTCGGTCATCGCGTAGTTGCGCCCGAAGCGGTTGGCGATGAAGTCGGCGTAGCCCACCTCCTCCTGCTTCACGAAGCCCCGCTGCGGCAGCGTACCGTCGGCCAGCAGGTCGAGCACGGCGCACATGCCCGACGCGGTGGTGATCTGGATGCCGTTGTAGAAGGTGCCGCCGATCTCCCGCCCGTAGATCTTGTTGGCGTAGGTCTCCTGGAGCAGCCGCCCCCGCTTCGTCCCGGTCACCGTCACGAAGATCAGCACCACGTCCTGCAGCGTCGCCGGGATCGAGTGTTCCAGGATGTCCTTCAGCAGTTCCCGCCGGCTGCCCAGCCGCAGGTCGTACAGCAGCGCCTTCATCAGGTCGCGGTGCCCCGGATAGCGGACGGAGCGGTAGTTGAGCGTCCGCACCTTCCCCGCCAGCGTCTCGCACAGCGTGCCCAGGCCGCCCGAGGTGTTGAACGCCTCGTACAGCACGCCGTCGAGGGAGAACTCCTCGCGCTCCTCCAGCGGCGGCACGGAGACGAGGCGGCCTTCGACGATGGCCTCGCAGGGTTCCAGATACTCGTTGATGACGCCCTCGGTGCTCCAGGTCAGGTTGTAGTTCAGGGCGTTGGATGGGTACTTCGGCAGCGCGCCGACGCGCATCCGCACCGTGTCCAGCGCGTCGAAGCGCGAGGCCACGTCGTTGGCGACGATGGAGATGAAGCCCGGCGCCAGCCCGCACTGCGGAATGAAGGCGCAGGGCGCGCCGTCGGCCAGCTCCTTGACGCGCCGCGTGCTCGCCACGTCCTCCGTCAGGTCGAGGTAATGGGTGCCGGCGTCCCGCGCCGCCTCCGCCACGCCGACCGTCAGGTGGTAGGGCAGCGCGCTCAGCACCGCGAACTTGCCGCGCATCGCGTCGGCGAGATCGGCGGGGTCGGCGGCGTCCACCACGCGCGTCTCCATCCGCGGGTGCGTCGGCAGCCGCTCCAGCGCATCCGCCGAACGGTCAGCGACGGTCACCCGGTAATCGCCCGTGGCCTTCAGGAAGTCGCCGATGGTCTCGCCGATCTTGCCGCCGCCCATCAGAAGAATGTCGCGCATCGTCCCGTACCCCCTGTTCGTTGGCTTGCGTCGTTATGACGCAATCTTGACCGGACGGCCTGTCGATGTGCAGGGTGCAGGGTGCCGAAACGCCTGACGTTGATCGGCGGATTGACGGAGAGGTTGGCGATATGATGGACGAGCTGGATCAGCATCTTCTCGACGCGCTTCAGGACAACGCGCGGGAGCCCACCGCCGCGCTGGCCCGCCGCCTGCGCGTGTCGCGCAGCACGGTGCAGAGCCGCATCCAGCGGCTGGAGGAGCGCGGGGTGATCGCCGGCTACACGGTGCGGCTGTCGGACGAGACGGCGCGCCGGATGATCCGCGCCCATGTCTCCATCAACCTGTCGCCCAAGCTGACCGCCGCCGTGGTCCAGGCGCTGAAACGGCTTCCGGAGGTGCGGGCGCTCCACGCCATCAGCGGCGCGCACGACCTGATCGCCGTGGTGCGGACCGGAACGATGGAGGAGATGGACGCATTGATCGACCGCATCGGCGCCATCGACGGCATCGAGCGGACGACCTCGTCGATCATCATGGCAACGAAGTTCGAGCGGTGAAGAAAGGTAACGGCCGCCCGGCCGCCGCGGTCAGCGCTTCACGGCGGGCGTGATCTCCCCCGCCTCCTCCAGCCGCCGCAGGCAGGCGACCAGCGCGCGTTGGAAGTTGCGGCCCTCGGAGGGAAGATTCACCCCCTGGCCGGTCGTCCAGAACTCCACGAAGGCGCAATCGGCGGCACGGTCCGCAGTGGGCCACTCGACGGCGACGCCCAGACCGAGTTCCACCGTGCGGCGGCGGCTGTCGGTGGCCAGGATCTTCGCTTCCCAATGCATCCCGCCGCTGCCCGCCTCGGCGCGGCGGTGGCTCCACAGGCGCAGGTAATCGCGGAAACTTTCGGACGAGCGGTCGTGCTGGACGTAGGCGCTGCGGTCCACCACCGCGGGGGCGAGGCGCAGCGCGTAGCGGGCCTGGGCCAGCGCCTGAGTCACCTCCGCGATCAGCCGGTCCATCTCGGCGAAGCTGCGCCGCACATTGTCGGCCAGCGCGGCGGCCAGCGCCTCTCCCTTCAGCGCGCCGGAGGCGGCGCGGTCGGAGCGGTACATCTCGAACAGGTCGTCGCTGTCACTCATTGCCGTGATGCGCCGCGGAAGGGGAGGAGTTCCTTCGTCTACCGCCAAACCCGTTGAGAAGACATTAAGCTGAATTCCAAACCATCCGGCCTGCGCCCAATCACGCCCGCCCGTTTACGCCCTCTGCGCCGGCTGCGCGGCCCCGCCGTTCTTGAGGCGCAGCACATACATCATCACCTCGGCCACCGCCTGGTAATGCTGGAGCGGGATCACCGCGTCGACCTCCGACGCGGCGTAGAGGGCGCGGGCCAGCGGCGGATTCTCGATCACCGGGACGCCATTCTCTTCAGCCACGGCGCGGATGCGCAGCGCCACGAGGTCGGCCCCCTTGGCGAGGCAGACCGGCGCCGGCATCTTGGCACGGTCGTATTCCAGGGCCACCGCGAAGTGGGTCGGGTTGGCGATGACCACGGTGGCGCGCGGCACGTTCGCCATCATGCGGCGCTTTGAGCGGTCGCGCCGGATTTCGCGCAGCTTCGCCTTCAGATGCGGGTCGCCCTCTGTCTGCTTGAACTCGTCCTTCAGTTCCTGGAAGGTCATGCGCAGGCGGCGCCGCCATTCCAGCCGGTTCCACAGCACGTCCACGGCGGCCATCACCACCGTCGCCAGGAGGACGGCCAGAAGCAGCCGCAGGGTCAGGTCCCGCAGCAGGTCGGGAAGCGCCGCAACGTCCATGCCCACGATCCCCTCCGTCCAATCGATGTAGGGCGCCACGGCGAACCAGACGGCGCAGGCGATGATCGCCAGTTTCACGAGACTCTTCACGAATTCGACCAGCGCGTGGCGCGCGAAGATGCGGCGCCAGCCGCTGAGCGGCGATAGGTGCGACAGCTTGGGCCGGATGCGGTCGCTCGCCGCCAGCAGCGGCCCCTGCCCCACCGCCGACACCACCGCCCCGCCGACCAGCAGGCCCAGCACCGGCAGCATCGCCACCGCCACCCCGCCGATCAGCCAGCGCAGGCTGTTCATCACGTCGTAGGGACCGCCGTCGAGCCGGATGTCGTTCGGATTTTCGATCAGCGGCAGCAGCACCTCGGCGATGCGGGAAGCGGCGAGCGGCCCGCCGGCCGCGGCGATCAGCCAGGCCGCCGCCATGGTGGCGGCCAGACCGACGTCGCGGGCGCGGGGGACGTCGCCCTTGTCCATTGCCTCGCGCAGCCGTTTCTCGGTCGGCTCCTCGGTTTTCTGTTCCTCGTCCTGACCGTCGGACATCGCCGCCCCCTCACCGCCCGCCGAGCCAGCCGGCCAGCGCCGCCAGCGTGGCGGTGACCATGGCGCCGGCCGTCACCAGGAAGACCAGCATCCCGCCGCCGACCATCGCCGGGGTGGCGACGAAATAGACGGGCATGGAGGGCATCACCCGGTTGACCAGGGCCAGCGCCATGTTGGCGATCATGCCGAAGACCAGGAAGGGTGCCGCCATCTGCACCCCCAGCCGGAAGGTGACGCCGACGAGCTGGGCGTAGCGGCCCGCCACCATGCCGGGATCGGGCAGCGTCGCCGCCGGCCAGCTTCCGTAGGAGCGCACCAGCGCGTCGATCATCAGGTAATGCAGGTCGAGCGCGAACAGCAGCGCCAGCCCGGCGATGACCAGCGTCCCCGACAGGATCGACCCGCTCTCGAACCCCGCCGCATCGGTGCCGAAGGGGTTGGCGAGGCCCATCGCTTGGGCGGCGATGTTGCCGGCGACCTGAAGCGACGCCAGGAACAGCTTGGCCCCCAGCCCGAGGAAGGCGCCGGCCACCGTCTCCGCGAAGATCTGCTCCAGCATCACCGCGGCATCGGGAGGCAGGCGATCGGGCAGGCCGGGCACCGTCGGAGTCAGCGCCAGCGCCACCGGAATCGCGATGCACAGCCGGACGCGCGGCGGCACCGCCAGCTCTCCGAAGCCCGGCAACAGGCTGACCGCCGCCGCGACGCGGGCGAAGACCAGGAAGGCGCGGTAGACCTCCAGGCTGAGCAGGTCGGCGAGCGTGTCCATCACTGTTCCTTACTTCCCGGCCCTTCACACTTGGTCGATCGTCTTGACGGACACCTTGCGGTGCAGCTCGGCGTGGCTGATGACCGGGGTCATCGGGCTGACCCGCTCCAGCAGGGAGCGTACGAAGGGCCGCACCTCCGCCCCGACCAGCAGCGCCGGCCAGACCTGCGGCGTGGCGTGCTTCTGGATGGTGATGCGCAGCGCCGTCAGGAACTCCTGCACCTGGGTCGGCGGCATGGCGAATCGGCGGTCCTCGCCCTCCGCGATGACGCTCTGCTGGAGCGCCTGTTCCCAGCGCGGGGTCAGGACGATGACCGGGACGAAGCCGTCGGGTGCTGTCAGCGACTGGCAGATCTGCTGGCCCAGCCGCGCCCGCACATGCTCGGTGACCAGCGTGATGTTGCGCGTCCAGTTCACCGCCTCGGCGATGGCCTCGACGATGGCCGGCAGGTTGCGGATCGACACCCGCTCCGCCAGCAGCGCCTGGAGCACGCGCTGCACCACCACCAGCGTGATGCGGGAGGGCACCATGTCGGCGATCAGCTTCTGGTACTCCCGTCCCAGCCCGTCGAGCAGCTTCTGCATGGCCGCGAAGGTCAGCAGGGTCGAGAGATGGTCCTTGATGACCTCGGTCAGGTGGGTGGTGATGACGCTTTCCGGGTCGACAACCGTGTAGCCCTTGGCGATGGCCTCCTCGTGGCGGGCCGGGTCGATCCAGCGGGCCTGGAGGTTGAAGGTCGGCTCCCGCGTCGCCTCGCCGGGCAGGTCGGGGGCCGCCCCGCCGGACGGGTCGATGGCGAGAAGCTGCTTGGGCCGCACCTCGCCGCTCGCCACCTCGACGCCCATCACGCTGACGACGTAGCCCTTGGGCGGCAGGAAGCTGCTGTCCTTGATGCGCACCGACGGCAGGATGAAGCCGAACTCCTTGGCGAAGCGCTTGCGCAGCGTCTTCACCTTGCCGGTCAGCGGGCCGTTCTTGTTGAGGATCAGCGGGACGAGGTGGTTGCCGACCTCCACCTTCAGCTCGTCCACCTTCAGCATGTCCTCCACCGCTTCCTCGGCCGGGGCGGTGGGCGTCTTGCGGCTTTCCTCCAACCGGGCGAGTGCGGCGCGGCGCATCTTGCCGCGCATCGCGTACCAGCCCGCCGCGCCGAAGCCGCCACCAAGCAGGACGAAGGGGGCGGCGGGCAGGCCCGGCGTCACGCCCAGCGTGACGAGCAGCCCGCCCGCCACCATCAGCGCCTTGGGATAGCCGCCGAGCTGGGCGAGCACCGCCTGATCGGCGGAACCGACGTTGCCGCCCTTGGTCACCAGCAGGCCGGCGGCCAGCGAGACGACCAGCGCCGGGATCTGCGTGGCCAGACCGTCGCCCACCGTCAGGATGGTGTAGACCGACGCCGCGGACTCGAAGGACATGCCCTGCTGCGCCATGCCGATGGCCATGCCGCCCAGCACGTTGATGGCGGTGATGACCAGCCCGGCCACCGCGTCGCCGCGCACGAACTTCGACGCGCCGTCCATGGCGCCGAAGAAGGTGCTCTCGTCCTCCAGCTCCTTGCGGCGGCGGCGGGCCTCGACGTCGTCGATCATGCCGGCGGACAGGTCGGCGTCGATGGCCATCTGCTTGCCGGGAATGGCGTCCAGCGTGAAACGCGCGCCGACCTCCGCGATGCGGGAGGCACCCTTGGTGATGACCACGAAGTTGATGACGATCAGGATGGCGAAGATCACCACGCCGATCACGAAGTTGCCGCCCATGATGAACTGGCTGAAGCCCTCGATCACATGGCCGGCGGCGGACGGGCCGGTGTGCCCGTGGCTGAGGATCAGGCGGGTGGACGCGATGTTCAGCGCCAGCCGCAGCACCGTGACGACCAGCAGCACGGTCGGGAAGGAGGAGAAGTCCAGCGGTTTGCTGATCCACAGCGAGACCATCAGGATCAGTACGCTGACCGCCAGCGACAGCGTCAGCCCGAGGTCGAGGAACCAGGTCGGCACCGGCAGGAACAGCACGGCCAGCACCAGCAGGATGGCCAGCGCGAACAGCACGTCGCGGTTCGCCAGCCCGGCATCGCCGAGGCTGGTCATCCGGTTCCGGAAGGTGTCCGTGAAAGCCATGCGGGAACTCCAGGGTGCGGCACCGTTGGTACGCTAGCGCCCCGCGGTAAAACCGGCTTTTACGTCTGCGCTACTCCGCCGCCGGCAACAGCGGTTTCACCACCGCGTTGGCGTAGAGGCTGGACAGGAAGGACAGCCGGCTCAGTTCCGCCTTGCCCCAGGCGGGCAGCGCGCCGGGAGCCGCTTGGGGGCCGGCGGTTTGGGGACCGGCGGCCAGCGTCTTCAGGTAATCCATGGCGCCGGCCACCCAGCGTCGGTTGCCGCCGACCCGCTCGCGGTAGGCCGTCCCGCGCTCCGACTGGGCGGAGTGGTAGCGGGCGATGGCGGCGTCCAGCGTTCCCTGCGCGCGGTGCAGGTCGCCCAGAAAGCGCGCGGCGTAACGGGCGTTGGCGCGCGGGTCGAAGGCGGTCTCCAGGTCGGGGAAGGCGTCGGGGTGCCATTTCAGATTGACCTGAAGGCAACCGACGTCGATGGAGCGCGTGCCCCGCGCCTGCGCCGCGCGCACGAAGGCGATGGCCTCCTCCCGCGTCGGGAAGTAGTGGGAGGCGCCTTCGGTGTTGACGGTCCAGGGCCAGACGGTGAACAGCCGGTCGGCGGTCATCCGCCCGGCCTCGGTGAAGCCCATGGCGAGCAGCATGTGGTCGGTCACCCCCGCCTCGCGCTCCGCCGCCAGGATGGCGTCGATGCAGGCGGCTTCCGGCGGCAGGCTGCGCGCGGGCAGGACGCGCGGCGCGTAGAGGGCGGTGGACCATGTGCCGATCTGCGCGGCCGGTGGCTTCACGTCCGCGGCGGTTGCGGTTCCGGCCAGGAGCAGCGCCGCCAGTCCGGCCAGCCGGCGCATGTCACCGCACCGCGACGATCAGGCTGCCCAGCCGGTCGGCGTAGGTGGTCAGGGCGCCGTACATGAAGGGCAGCGCCAGAACGGTGGTGACCAGGATGGCGACGATCTTCGGCACGAAGGTCAGCGTCATCTCCTGCACCTGGGTCAGCGCCTGGATCAGCGAGATCGCCACGCCCACCAGGACCGCGATGACCAGCGGCGGCGCGGCGATCAGCAGCATCGTCCAGATGCCCGTGCGCAGGACTTCCAGCACGTCGGCTTCGTTCATGGGGTTCTCCTGGGGGAGCGTGTTGCCCCCACCCTTCCCGCTTCGCGGACCCCTTCCCTCCCCCGCTTCGCAGGAGAGGGAGTTCATCCCCTCCCCTGCGAAGCGGGGGAGGGTTAGGGTGGGGGCGATAACGCTCCAACCACCGCACAGCTCAAATCGCCATCCGCATGACGTCCTGATAGGCCTGCACCATGCGGTCGCGGATCGACACGACCGTCTGCACGGTCATCTCGGCGGCGAGCACGGAGCGCACGACCTCGTGCGTGCCGGCCTTGCCGGCGACGGCGGCGACGGACATCCGCTCGCCCTCGTTCAGCGTCTCCACCGCCTGCGACACCTGACGGTCGAGGAAGGCGCCGAAGCTGCTTTCCGCCGACGCCGCTGTCTCGGCGGACGGCGACGCCACAGCAGCAGCCGCAGGAGGCGTGGCGAGCGACGCGGCGGGCGCCGGCTGGGCCAGGGGCGCGCGGTGGAGGCCGTAGGCGGCGGCGGCGCGGCCGATGGGTTCGATCATGCTCTTGGGTCTCCTCAGCCGCGCAGAAGGTCGATCATGCGGCTCATCATGGTCCGCGACTGCTCGATGACGTTGACGCTCGCCTCGAAGGAGCGGCTGGCCTCGCGCATGTCCATCATCTCGATCAGCGGCTGGACGTTCGGGCGCTTGACGTAGCCCTTCTCGTCGGCGGCGGGGTGCGAGGGCTCGTAGACGAGCTGGAAGTCGCTGCGGTCGCGGCCGATCTGCTTGACCTTCACGATCTCCGAACCGGCGGCGCGGTCCATCGTGGTGGCAAAGGAGACAGTCTTGCGGCGGTAGGGATCGCCGCCCGCGGTCATGGCGGTGGAGTCGGAATTGGCAATATTTTCAGCGACCACGCGCAGCCGGGTGCCCTGCGCCTGCAGGCCCGAACTGGCGATCCGCATCGTCGCGGCGAGGGGATCGGTGAGCATGGGAGGGGACTCCGAAGTCGTCAGCCGGCGCGCCAGGCGGCGCGCAGGATCTGCAGGTTGCGCTGGAACAGGCCGGCGGTCAGGGCGAAGGCGTCGCGCGTCTCGCTGCCCTTGGTCATCTCCTGCTCCAGCGACACGGCGTTGCCGTCCGGCGTGGTTTCCCACTGATCGGGCTTGCGCGCCTCCTGCACCGCGCCGGACGGGTTGAAGCCGGTCAGGTGCATGGGCGAGGTGAGCACGGGCGCCACCGTCTGCGGGCCGTCCATCAGCGCCGCGAAGGGCTTCAGGTCCTTCGGCTGGTAGCCGGGCGTGTTGGCATTCACGACGTTGGCGGCGATCAGCTTCTGCCGCTCCGCCAAGTAATCGAGGCGCGCGCCGGTCAGCCGAAACACCGAAATATTGCTAAAATCCATTGGAACGGCCCTATCGCAAAGCCGGAAAGCAAGGCAGGACCAAGATGACTCCCGGCGTTTAAAACCGGATTTAAAATCCTCGTGTCAGGATCACCGCATTCCGACACGGCGGAGACGTCCCGGCGATGCGCGTGCTTTCCAACCTTCTGTCCGAGATCGAGCGGATGCCGACCCGATCCTGGCGCGGCGAGATCCGCAGCGCCACCGGCATGACGCTGGAGGTGGAGGGGCTGCGCCGCGTCCTGGCGGTGGGCGACAAATGCTGGGCGGAGACGGCGCGCGGCCAGCGGCTGCTGTGCGAGACCATCGGCTTCCGCCAGGGCCGCACGCTGCTGATGGCCTTCGACAACCTCGACGGCGTGGCGGAGGGATGCGCCGCCGTTACCGACGACACCGCCTTCACGCTGCGCCCCGGCCCCGGCTGGCTGGGCCGCGTGGTCAACGCGCTGGGGGAGCCGATCGACGGGCGCGGCCCCTTGCGCAACGGCCATCACGCCCGCTCGCTGCGCGCCGCCCCGCCGCCGGCCTACGCCCGCCGCCGAGTGGGGGCGAAGATGGACACCGGCGTGCGCGCCATCGATGTCTTCACGCCCATTTGCCGCGGCCAGCGCATGGGCGTCTTCGCCGGGTCGGGTGTCGGCAAGTCGACCTTGCTGTCGATGGTCGCCCGCCACGCCGGGGCCGACGCCATCGTGATCGGGCTGGTCGGTGAGCGCGGGCGCGAGGTGCAGGAGTTCATCCAGGACGATCTGGGGGCGGACGGCCTCGCCCGCTCCGTCATCGTCGTCGCCACCTCGGACGAGCCGCCGCTGATGCGCCGGCAGGCCGCCCATCTCTGCCTGACCGTGGCGGAGGAGTTGCGCGACCGCGGCCTGCACGTCCTCTGCCTCATCGACAGCGTGACGCGCTTCGCCATGGCCCAGCGCGAGATCGGGCTGGCCGCCGGGGAGCCGCCGACCGCCAAGAGCTACCCGCCCAGCGTCTTCGCCGAACTGCCCAAGCTGATGGAGCGCGCCGGGCCGGGGCAGGAGGGTCAGGGCGACATCACCGGCATCTTCACCGTGCTGGTGGACGGCGACGACCATGACGAGCCCATCGCCGACGCGGTGCGCGGCATCCTGGACGGCCACGTCGTTCTGGACCGCCGCATCGCCGAGCAGGGGCGCTACCCCGCCGTCAACGTGCTGCGCAGCGTGTCGCGCCTGCTTCCCGGCTGCCACACGGCGGAGCAGAACGCCCTGCTGCGCCGCGCGCGGAGCCTCGCCGCCACCTACGACAACATGCGGGAGCTGGTGCGCATCGGCGCCTACAAGCAGGGCACCGACGCGGAGGTGGACGACGCCGTCGCGCTGAACCCGGCGCTGGAGGAGTTCCTGCGCCAGGGCAAGGACGATGCCACGCCGTCCCTCGACTCCTTCCGCATCCTCGACCGCATCCTCGCCGTTCCCGCCGGAGCCACGCCATGACCAACGCCACCGCGCTCGCCGCCCGCGCGCTTGCCCCGACCACCGCCGCACGGGACGCCGTGAAGGCCCCGACCAAACAGGAGGCGACGGACCTCAGCCTGGATTTCGGGGACCTGCTGGACGCGGTAAATCCGCTGCAACACCTGCCGGGGGTATCGCAGGTCTACCGCCATGCCACCGGCGACGATATCGGCCTGCCGGCGCGGCTGGCCGGCGGCTTCCTGTTCGGCGGCCCCGTCGGCCTGCTGGGCAGCGCCGCCATGGCCGCCTTCGAGGCGGTGACCGGCGATGACCCGCTGGGCCACCTCGTCGCCCTGGCGGAGGGCGGCGCCGAGGAGACGACAAGCCCGGCGAAGGACGCACCGGCCAACGCGCCACCCCTGCCCTTCCTCGCCGGTCCGGCGCAAGAGCCGCCGGCGGACCATCGCCCGTCCCCCGCCGTGCTGGCGGAAGCGCTTTCCCGCAAGGCGCCGAGCACCGACGCCGCGGCGGACGCACCAGCGCCCAAGGCGGAGCAGCCCGCCCCGCAAATCCTCGCGAAGCTCTACGAACTGCATGCCACCCAACCGGCGGACCGCCCGGCCGTCCGACTCTGACCCGGTTCAGCGCAACGCCTTCGCCAGCGCGTCCATGAACAGCCGCACCTTCGGCGGCACGAAGCGCGCCGAGGGGTGGACGCCCCACACCGCCAGCGGCTCAAGCTCGCCATCGCAGAGGCGGAGCGCGACCAGCGCGCCGCGCGCCGCCTCCTCCCGCACGTCCCACTCGGACAGGACGGCGATGCCAAGCCCGGCGAGGCAGATGTCCCGCAACCCCTCGATGGAGTTGGCGGTGAAGCGGCCGCGCACCCGGATGCGCCGCTCCCGCCCGTCCCCCACGAAGCTCCAATGGGTCGTGCCGGACAGGCACAGGCACTCGTGTTCCGCCAGATCCGCGACGGCGGCGGGGGCGCCGCGGGCCGCCAGATAGCCGGGCGTGGCATAGAGGCCCCGCGGGTTGTCGGCCAGCCGCCGCGCGATCAGCGCGCTGTCCTTCAGATGGGCGATGCGGATGGCGAGGTCGATCCCCTGCCCGACGATGTCCACCACCGTGTCGGTCAGCAGCAGATCGACCGAGACCTGCGGGTTGTCCGTCAGAAACTCCGCGACCACCGGCACCACCACCTTGCGCCCGAAGGCGGCTGAGGCGGTCAGCCGCAGCAGCCCCGACGCCCCGGCGGAGGACGGTCGGACGCTGGCCCGCGCTGCCGCCTCGTTCTCCAGCATCGCCTGGGCGAAGGGCAGCATCGCCTCCCCCTCCGGCGTCAGCGCGAGGGAGCGGGTGGTCCGCTGCATGAGCCGCGCGCCCAGGACGTCCTCCAGCGCGGCCAGCCGCCGGGTCGCCATCAGCGGCGAGATGCCCAGCCGCCGCGCCGCGCTGGCCAAGCTGCCGGCTTGGGCGGCTTCCACCAGAACGGCGAGTCCGGCGAGATCCATTGCTTCATGTTCCGATACGCAGGCCCTTCATTCTGCATGACTGATGCGGATTGTGAAAGTGCGATAGGGTCCGTTTCAGAAATCATCGCCTTGGGCTCAGTAGCCCTCTCCCCTCTGGGGAGAGGGTGGCCCGGAGGGCCGGTGAGGGGGTCCCGCCACGGCGCTACGTCCGGCACAAGCGCAACCCCCTCACCCTAACCCTTTCCCTAGAGGGGAGAGGGGATCTTGGGAAAGGATCGTGGATTATGAGCATCGCCGACACAGTGTCCTCCCACGCACCGGAACAGACCCGGCTCGGTCGCGGACTGACCTTCGCCATGGCGACCGCCGCGGGGCTGGCCGTCGCGAACATCTATTACAACCAGCCCATGCTGGGCCTGATCGAAGGCGACCTGCCCGGCCCGCTGACCGGCATGATCCCGACCGCCACGCAACTGGGCTACGCCGCCGGCCTGCTCCTGCTGGTGCCGCTGGGCGATCTGGTGGAGCGGCGGCGGCTGATCGTCGGGCAGTTTCTGCTGCTCGCCGCGGCGCTGGTCGCGACGGCGCTGGCGCAGGGTCCGGCCCTGCTGGTCGCCGCCTCGCTGCTGCTCGGCGTCTCGGCGACGGTGGCGCAGCAGATCGTCCCCTTCGCCGCCCATCTCGCCTCGCCGCAACGGCGCGGGGCGGCGGTGGGAACCGTCATGTCGGGGGTTCTGACCGGCATCCTGCTGAGCCGCACGCTGGCCGGCTTCGTCGGGACGCACGAGGGCTGGCGCGCCATGTTCTGGCTGGCCGTGCCGCTGGCGCTGGCCGCGGCCGCGCTGATGGCCGTCATGCTGCCGCGCAGCCACCCGAACGCGTCCTTGCGTTACCCGGCGCTGATGCGTTCGCTGGTCCATCTGTGGCGGGAGTTCCCGGCCCTGCGGCTGGCCGCGGTCACCCAGGGGCTGCTGTTCGCCGCCTTCACCACCTTCTGGACCATCCTGGCGCTGCGTCTGGCCGAGCCGCGCTTCGGCCTGGGCGCCGACGCCGCGGGGCTGTTCGGCATCGTCGGCGCGGTCGGCATCCTGGCCGCTCCGATGGCCGGGCGGATCGCCGACCGCAGCGGGCCGCACCGGGTGATCCTGCTGGGCACGCTGCTGACGCTCGCGTCCTGGCTGCTGTTCGGGCTATGGACGTCGGTCGCCGGTCTGGTCGCCGGGGTGATTCTGCTCGACTTCGCGGTCCAGGCGGCCCTGGTGTCGAACCAGCACATCGTCTACGCCCTGCGTCCCGAAGCCCGCGCCCGGTTGAACACCATCTTCATGGGCGGCATGTTCCTGGGCGGCGCGCTGGGGTCGAGTGCGGCAACGCTGGCCTGGAACTCCGGGGGCTGGACCGCGGTGACCGGTCTGGGCATCGCCGTCGCCGCGGCGGCCACCGCCCTGCAGCTCGCCGCACGGCGCCGGTAGGAGGTCTGTGGAATGCCGGGGGCCTTACCGCCCCCCGCTCCGCGCCGAGCGTTCCAGGGAGCGGATGTGCGACAGGCCCGGCAGGATTTCGGAGCGGATGAACTCCAGCCGGCGGACCGGGCCGCCGCCGCTGGAGAAACGGGCCTTCCAAAGGGCCATCTTCACCGCCAGCCCGCACAGCACCCCGCCGATGGTGACGTGGTGGTTGGTGATCAGGTCGCGGATGCTGCGAAAGCTCTGGGCGTTGATGTTGCGCCAGAAGTCCTTGGAGCGGTTGTCGAAGCTCTCGAACCGCCCAGTGATCGAGGCGGCGATCTCCGTCAGGTCGCGCCCCACCTCGTCCAGCATCCGGGAGTGGCGGGCGTCGCGGCGGACCTCGCTGAAGCCGCGCACCGCGTCCATCCAGGCCAGGAAGGCTTGCACGTCGGGGACGATCTCGTCCAGGCACTGCTTGAAATAGGCCAGCGACAGGAAGATGTCGCCGTATTCCTCCAGGAAGGCCGGGATGTCGGCCATGGCGATGTCCAGCCGGTCGGCCATCATGGTCAGCCGGCGGCGCACCTCCGCCAGATCGGGTTCGGCGAACAGGCGGATCAGGTCCTCGACATTCTGCACCTGCACATCGTCGCTGCCGTAGACGCTTTCGATCAGCGGGCGGGTGAAGACGCGCATGTAGCGGGTGAGCTGGTCCTTCCGGCGCTGCGACAGGCGCAGGGCGGCGTGCTCGTCCACCGCGATCTTCAGGCGGCGCAGCTCGATGCGCAGGGAATAGACGTCGAAGCTGGCGGCCTGGGCGATCTGCCCGATCATCAGCAGGTCGCGGTCCAGTTCGGGCGAACGGTTGCCGAAATGCAGCGGCAACTGGCTGGGCACCACCTGCCCGCTGCCGGCGTGGACGTCGTTGAACAGCTCCACCACCGTCTGGAGCCGGACGTTCTTGATCAGCCGCGCCCGGCGCAGGCCCGGAGTCTCCAGCGGCAGGATGGTCATCGGCAGGATATGAAGGGAGTCGCGGGCGGTGTCCTCGTCCCGGTCGTCCGGGCCGGGCAGCAGGGCCACGACGTGCGGCCAAGTGCCCGGCGGCCTGGCCTGTCGGCTCGGCTGCACAGCCAATCTCCCGAAATTCGGCCTGCCGGAACGCCGCCGCTCAGAAGCGCGGGAAGTTCAGCAGCGACATGGTGATGGACGGGTCGATGGCGATGATCGAGGAGCGTCCGCGGCTGTTGATCGGCCCGATGTAGGGGAGATTTGTGGAGGCCCCGGCGGGCCCGCCGTTCTTCAGGTCGTACATGGCCGAGAAGCGGTCCAGGAACTTCCCGAGCTTGGCCGGATCCTTGAAGTCGGCGATGTCGAAGCGCTTCTTCAGCTTGTCGACCAGCCGGTCGAGGTCGCCCAGCGCCGACTGCTCGGGAATGTCGAGCGCAGTGAAGACCACCTTCTGGAGCGCGCGGTCGGCCATCACCTGATACCAGTTGGTGATGCGCGGCGCCTTGCGGTCGAAGTAGAGCGCCAGACGGACTGCCGGATTGCTCTCCTCCGCCTTCACCTCCAGCGACACGTCGACGTAACGGTCGACGATGGCCTTGACGATCGCCGGCTCCTTCAGCGTGGCGCCGCCCGTCTCCTTGAAGGACAGGACGGTGGCCATCTCCTTGAACTTGGCGTCGTTCATGCGGTTGGCCAGCGCCTCCGGGTCCTTCACCCCCTGGTCCAGCACCTTGCGGATGAGAGCACGCGCGTAGGTCTGGCTTTCCAGGTCGAAGGCCACCATGACGAAGCGGTAGAGTTTGTCGTCCTTCAGCAATTCCTCGGCGCTGGAGATCTTGCCGATGTTGGCCTCGAAATAGGCGATGTTGCGCTTCACGTCGGGGCGCGAGCGGATCATCGCGTCGTGGCGGTCCTGGTTGCGGACGATCTGGCGATAGTCCTGGAGCGTGCTCATGCCTTCACCTCCGGGGCCTTCGGCCGCCCGCTCTCCTCCGCCGCATCCTCAGCCGGATCGGCGTAGGAGGGCGGGATGCGCAGGATCACCTCGCCGGTGTGGGTGTCGAGCACCTCGGTGGACAGGCGGCCCGTGCCGGGGTCGAGGTTGACTCGGTAGGGCGGGATGGGGTCGGGCCGGCGGCCGTTGTCGGATTCCGCCGGCGCGCGGGTTTCCTCGACCACCTCGGTGGCCTTGACGGCTTCGGCCTGGGCGGCGCGCAGGCGGTCGGCCTGGCGCTGGCGGGCTTCGGCGATCAGGTCGGCGCTGGCGGTGCCGCGCTCGCCGTTGACGCCGGACACGCCGCCGGTCAATCCCTGGATGGGTGCGGGCATGGCGGTCACGCCTCCACGCGAGTCTCGGGGGCGCGCTCGTCCCGTGGGGGGCGCTGCGCGTTCAGCAGCCCGTCCTCGTAGGCCATCACCGGCCGCAGGCAGGCCAGCGCCTTGTAGTAGTCGCGGTCGCTGACGTTGCGCATCGCCTGCATGATGCGGTCCTGCATCTCCGGATGCATGAAGGCGGTGTAGAGCTTCGCCATCATGCCGGCGACGACGCTGCCGTACTCCTCCGCGGCCTGGGGGTCCAGAAGCATGCTCTGGATCACGAAATAGGCGCGGCGGACGGGGGTGTCGGCCTCGTCCTCCTGCATGATGTCGCTGCCGCGGATGATCTGGGCGAAGTTGCTGACGGTCAGGGTGTAGCGGCGGTTCTCGTTCTGCACGACGCAGCCGTTGATGACCACGCGCTCACAGGGCTTGAGACGGAGCTTAAGCGCCATAGGACGCCTCCATCGGAGCGGGGGCCTCCGTGCGGGCCACGCCCTGCAGGCCGCGCATGACCGACCGGTTGATGTCGATCAGCGTGCCCGCGTCGGCCTCGCCGCGCAGCACCTGGGTGGTCTGGCGCGCCACCGAGAAGGACAGCGAGACCAGCCCGGCGCGCAGCGCCTCGGGCAGCGCGTTGCCGTCCTCCAGAAGGTCGGCGCGCAGCGTGTTCCAGAGTTCCAGGTTGCGCCACAGCGCGTCCTTCAGCGCCGCCGACCGCCAGCCGGCGTCGCGGTTGGCCTCCAGATCCAGGGTGATGCGGAGGAAGACCAGATATTCGATGCGGCGCGGGTCTTCGCACTCGGCCATCGTCTGCTGGTAGGCGGCGATGCTCATGGTCGCACCTTATGCAACGCGCACGGGGGCGCCGGAATGGGGCTGGGACTGGATGTGAGACGAGAAAATGGCCGGCGCCCCGTCGGGAGCGGGACGCCGGCCGGACCGGGTTAGCGGAACAGCGAGAGAATGTTCTGCGGACCCTGGTTGGCGATCGACAGCGCCTGGGTGGCGAGCTGCTGCTGGACCTGGAGGGCCTGCAGGCGGCTCGATTCCTCGTTCATGTCGGCGTCCACCAGGGAGCCGATGCCCTTGTTCATCGAGTCGGTCAGCTTCGACACGAAGTCGTTCTGCACCGACACGCGGTTCTCGATGGAACCGATCACCGCGGCCTTGCCGATGGCCTTGTCGAGCAGGCCGTTGATGACCTCGAGCGACTTGGTGGCGTTGGAGGTCACGTCGATCTGCGTCAGGTCGGCCAGGCCTCCGAAGGCGTCGCTTTCCTTCGAACCGACCCACAGGCTGTCCACCTTGGCGGTGAAGTTGCCGTCGGTGTTCAGGTCCTGGTCGGTGAATTCCAGCTTGTCGCCGTTGAAGGCCACCTGGAAGTCGCCGCCGGCCGTGGTCAGGGCCGCGTTGACCGCGGTCTCGATCAGGCCCTGGGTGGTCGCCAGGTCCGTGGTGTAGTCGATGCCCGACAGGTCCACCGTCACGGCGGTCTTGGTGCCCGCCTCGTTGGTGACGTTCAGGGTCAGGTTGCCCAGGCCCAGGTTCTGGCCGTCGATGAAGGTGGTGTCCGGCGCACCGATGGCGATGCCGACGCTGGCCTTCAGGTCGTTGGTGGAGTCCACCTGCTGCTCGATCGTGGCCTTGCCGACGATCGAGGTGACCTGCATGTCCTGGCGCTGGAAGCTGATGTAGCTCGGATCGACCGTGCCGGCGCTGCGGCTCAGCGACGCCAGGATGTCGACGTTCTGGTCCTTGGCCGTGCCGTCGTTGGAGTAGGTGATGCGCAGCAGGTTGTCGCCGTTGAAGGAGGCGTCGGCGGCGGCACCCTTCACCAGCTTGACGAGCTGGTCGATGTCGTTCTGGATCAGCGACTTGTCGACGCCGTTGGTCTGGCCGGCGATGACGCGGGCCTTCAGCGTCTGCAGATTTTCGACGATGTTCTTGGACGCCACCGACGCGGTGTTGGTCGTGCCCGAACCCAGTTCCAGCGATTCCTTCACCGCCTTGAAGCCGGCGACGTCGGCGCGCATGGTCGTGGCGATGGACCAGTAGGCGGCGTTGTCCTTGGCGTTGTTGACCTTGAGACCGGTCGAGATGCGATCCTGGGTGGTCGCCAGATCGTCGGTCACGCGGCGCAGCGTCTGCAGCGCGGTCATCGCCGAGGTGTTGGTCATGATCGAGGCCATGTGTATCTCCATTCGCGAGATGCAGAGCGCCTTTCTGACGCTGGGGCCGGGCTGCGCGGGCCTTCCCACTTGGTTCTTATGGGCGCGCAACCGACCATTCGACTGTGACCGACCCCGTTTAAACCGGAGTAAAAAACCGCAGCATTTCCAGGGTGACGCATTCGTCTTTCAAAGATGGGCATCTTTTAAAAGTAATCGCGCATTTTATAAAAATGCGGCGACCGCGCACAGCGGTTCAGCCGCCGTGCCCCGAAGGGCCGCGGCCATGGCGTCTTTCCAAATGTCGGAGGACAAAATGTCGGAAGCAGAAAGTAGGGCGGGACTTTGAAATTAAGGCGCCGTCACTCGGCGGCGACGAGACAGCTGGGGTGCAGGCCGGACGCGGCGAAGGGGATGGCCGGGAAGCGGCGGGCGGTGGTGGCGGGTGCGGCGGCCGGAACGGCCTCTTCATGCTCGGGCGGGGCCTCGAACTTGTAGCCACGCCCATAGACGGTCTCGATGTAGCGGGCGCCGCCGGTGGCTTCGGCGATCTTCTTGCGCAGCTTGCAGATGTAGACGTCGATGACCTTGTCCAGCGGGTCGGCGCCGGACAGGCCGTAGACCTCGTCGTAGATGTGCTCCTTGGACACGACGCGGCGATGATGGGCGGCCAGCACGCCGAGGATGGCGTGCTCGCGCTGGCTCAGCCGCAGCCGCTCGCCGCCGACCTCCGGGTCGCGCCCGTCGAGGAAGACCGTGAGCTGGCCCACCCGCACCGCGTTGCTCAGCAAGCCGCGCGAGCGCCGCCGCGCCACCTCGATGCGCGCCCGCACCTCGGCGCTGACCACCGGCTTGACCAGCACGTCGTCGGCCCCGGCGTGCAGCAGTTCCACCGTCGTCGTCACGCAGCGCCGGTCGAGCAGGCAGAGGATCGCCGCCCCGACCTGATGCGCCCGCAACGCCGCCACGCAGCGCGCCGGGTCGTCGACGCTGCCCAGGACGATGGCGTCGTAGCCCAGCCCGTCCGCACCCTGCTCCTGCAGCAGTTCCTCCAGCCCGGCCCAATCCTGGCGGTCGTAGCGGATCTTCCCCATGCCGAGCTGACGGCCGAGCGCGTCGGCGATCAGGGGGTTCGGTTCAACCAGGACAGCGCGCATGGGATTCTCCGCAACAGGGGTTTCAACTAGAGGGCGGGAGGACAAGGCACTTAAAATTTTCCTTAATTCCGAGTGCTTTATTTTCTCACACCCCCAGGTAATAGCCTTCCTGTACCGCGAGTCAACCATCCGGCTTACCTCAAGGGATAATGTTACGGCCTGCTTTTATATGACTTTTAATATCCGTTAAGGCGTAGATTCTTGGCTGCTCTTTGCCTCGAAATTCGAAGCATTTTCCTCCCGAGTTGCCCGCAACGCCGCACATCGGCGCACGCCACCCCATAGGCTTGAACCGGGCTTTAACCCGGTTGTATTTCACTGGTGGCGAGAGGATGCGAACGGGGGAGAGGAACCGATGCCGACCCGCAACCGACAGGCGATTGCCGGAACCGTCCTCGCGGGCGTCCTCCTGCTGGCGGGCGGCTGCGCGATGACCTCCCCGCCCCCGGACACCGCCTACCGGCAGGCGCTTGAGGCGGCGGTGGAGGCCGGGCGGTGCGAGGGGCCGACGGTGGAGGCGCTGTGGACCGCCTACGACCGCTGGTTCGCCGTGGCGGCCAACCTCGCCTCCTATCACCGCGGGACAGAGGCCGGCGCCCTGCTGCGGCAAGGCGAGGCGTTCCGCATCCTGGGCTGCCCCGCCGCGGCGCGCGACACGTACGAGACGCTTCTCCAGCGCTTCCCCGATCCCGATTACGAGCTGGAGCGCAACGCCGCCCGCCGCGGCCTGATGGACTTGCCGATCACCCCGCCGACGCCCCTGCTGCGCCCGGCTCCCGCCGTCACCTCGGCCCTGCGCGGCCCCGTCGCCGTGGATCGCGGCGACGGCTGATCTGCAGGCCCGTCTTGTGGATGCGCGGGGCCGGTCCGTATGGCTGCCATGACGCTCCGCACCATTGTTCCCAGGCATGATATATCAGTAACCTGACGGTCAACCGGGCCGAGACCCGGGCCATCCTTCCGATTGCTGCCCTCCTGCCTGGAAGCGCCCTCCGGCCATGCCCGACTGCTCCCGACCCCCGGAAGGGGTGTCCGCCGCTCAGACCGTGTCATCACATGGCCGCGAGCGCCGCGACGATCCCGTGCGCGGGATCTTGATGGTCGTCGCCGCGGTCTTCTTCTTCTCCTGCTCCGACGCAACGGCGAAGTATCTGGCCCAGACGCTGCCCTCCATCGAGATCGGCTGGATGCGCTACGTCGGCTTCACCACGCTGCTGCTGCCGCTGATGATCCGCGGCGGCCCGCCGGTTATGAAGACCGCCAGCCCCGGTCTCCAGGTTCTGCGCGGTCTGGGGATGCTGGGGTCGGCGCTGTTCTTCATCATGGGCATGCATTACCTGCCCCTGGCCGAGGCGGCGGCGACCAGCTACGTCTCGCCGGTCTTCGTCACCGTGCTGTCGATCCTGGTGCTGGGCGAGAAGATCGGGCCGCGCCGTTGGGCGGCGGTGCTGGTCGGGCTGCTCGGCGTGCTGATCGTCATCCGGCCCGGAGGGGCGGCCTTCCAGCCGGCGGCCATCTTCCCCATCCTGTCGGCGATGAGCTGGGCGACCGGCGTGGTCATCACCCGCAAGATGACCGGGCAGGAGCACCCCACCACCACCCTGATCTGGTCCGCCCTGACGGGCCTTGCCGTGCTGACCGTGCTGCTGCCCTTCAACTTCACCATGCCGACCGGAACGGAAGTGGCGCTGGGCGCCCTGATCGGGCTGGTCTCGACCATGGGGCAGTGGCTGATGGTCCAGGCCTACCGCTTCGGCGAGGCGTCGGTGCTGGCCCCCTGCTCCTACGTACAGATCGTCTGGTCCACGCTGCTGGGCTTCCTGATCTTCGGCGCGCTGCCCGACCACTGGACCTTCCTGGGCACCGGAATCATCATCGCCAGCGGCCTCTACACCGCCCACCGCGAGCGGCTGCGCAAGAAGCAGCAGCAAAACGCCGCAGCATCCGTGCCATGACCGGCGATTGGCATGGCCAGCACCCGAAAAGCCTTGCCTCGCTCATTGATATATTAGTATACTTGCTCTCGGGAGGCACGGGACTAAAAACCCGTGTTGTTCGAACTCTTTAGCACAGACCGGCGGATCGGACCGTCGGACGGGGGATGGCGATGGGTGAGTCCGCGCGCCGGGTTGCGGCCCTTGGCGAATGCATGATCGAACTGGTGCGCCGTCCCGACGGGACCTTCACCATGGGCTTCGGCGGCGACACCCTGAACACCGCCGTCTACATGGCGCGGCTGGGCGTGGCAACGGATTACGTGACGGCGCTGGGCGACGACGGCAACAGCGACGCCATGGTCGCCACTTGGGAGGCCGAAGGGGTCGGCACCGGCCATGTGCTGCGCGTTCCCAACCGCGTCCCCGGCCTCTACATGATCGAGACGGACGACAGCGGCGAGCGGCGCTTCCTCTACTGGCGCGATTCCGCGCCGGCCCGCGACCTGTTCGTGCTGCCCGACAGCCCGGCGCTGGTGGCCGATCTGGAAGGCTACGACCTGCTCTACATATCCGGCATCAGCCTGGCCATCTGGGGCGAGCGCGGGCGGGAGGTGCTGTTCCCCATGCTCGACCGCCTGCGCGAGCGCGGCGGCCGCGTCGCCTTCGACACCAACTGGCGTCCCCGCCTGTGGCCCGACCGCGAGACGGCGCAGCGCGCCTACGACGCGATGCTCCAACGCACCGACATCGCCCTGCCGGGCGTCGAGGATCTGCGCGGCCTCTACGGCGACGCCGATGCCGACAGCGCCATGGCCCGCGTGCGCGGCGCCGGTGTGACGGAAATCGTGCTGAAACTGGAGAAGCCGGGCTGCATCGTCTCCGCTCCCGGCGTCGAGGAGACCGTGCCGTCGGAGAAGGTCGCCAAGGTCGTGGACACCACCGCGGCGGGCGACAGCTTCAGCGCCGGTTATCTCAGCGCCCGCCTGAAGGGCCTCGGCCCGGTGGAGGCGGCGCGCTCCGCCCACCGCATCGCCGCCGTGGTCATCCAGCACCGCGGCGCCGTCATCCCGCGCGATGCCATGGCGTCCGTGCTGGACGGCTGATCCCCTGACGGAGGGACCCTCCATGCCCCCAGCCCCAACGCCCACAGCCCTAACGCCCCCTGGCCAGACGTCGACCGCCCCGGGACCCATGAAGCCGCCCCGCGCCTCGCAGCGCGGGACCACGGCGGCAGCGGCCATCTACCGCGACCTGCGGGCCGACATCGTGTCACTGGCCCGCAAGCCGGGCGACCCGATCGTGGAGAAGCTGGTGGCCGAGGCCTTCGGGGTCAGCCGCACCCCGGTGCGCGAGGCCGTCCTGCGGCTGGCCGACGAGGGGCTGGTGGAGGTCTTTCCGCAATCGGGCACCTTCGTGGCCCGCATTCCCATCGCCGCCCTGCCGGAAGCCAACCTGATCCGCAAGACGCTGGAACAGGCGACCGTCCGCTTCGCGGCGGAACGCGCCACGCGCAGCCAGGTCGCCGCCCTCCAGGCCAATCTGGAGCGCCAGCGCGAGGTCGACGCCTCGGGCTGCGCCGACGGTTTCCATCAGGCGGACGAGACGTTCCACGCGCTGATCGCCGACATCGCCGGCTATCCCGGTTTCTGGCCGATCACCCAGCAGGTGAAGGTGCAGATCGACCGCTGCCGCCATATGACCCTTCCCTACCCCGGTCGCTTGGCGACCGTCATCGCCGAGCACGAGGCCATCGTCACCGCCATCGCGGAGCATGCCCCCGACCGCGCGGTGAAGGCGCTCGGCGACCACATCGACGGCCTGCTGCTGACCATCGACGACATGCGGCTCGCCACCCCCTTGTATTTCTCTCCTGCCGAGGCCCTGACATGACCCACCCGCGTCTTGAACCCTCCCTGTCCGGCCCGCGCATCGTCCCGGTCCTCGTCCTCGACGAGCCGGACACCGCGGTCGCCCTGGCCGAGGCGCTGGTCGCCGGCGGCCTGACCACGCTGGAGGTGACGCTGCGCACCCCCGCGGCGCTGGCCTGCGCGGAGGCCATCGCCGCCCGCGTTCCGGGCGCCCTGGTCGGCCTCGGCACGCTGATCCGGCCCGAGCAGTTCGCCCAGGCCCGCGACGCCGGCGCCCGCTTCGTCGTCAGCCCCGGCCTGACCGACCGTCTGGCGGAGGCCGCCAAGACCGCCGGCCTGCCCTATCTGCCGGGCATCGCCACCGTGGCCGAGGCGCTGATCGCCATGGAGCACGGCTTCCGCGAGCTGAAGTTCTTCCCGGCGATGCTGAACGGCGGCGCCCCGGCGCTGCGCGGCATGGCGCCGCTGATGCCGGAGATCCGCTTCTGCCCGACCGGCGGCCTCAAGGCGGAGCATGTGAAGGAGATCCTGTCGCTTCCCAACGTCTTCGCGCTCGGCGGCACCTGGCTGACCCCGGCCGACGCGGTGAAGGAGCGCCGCTGGTCCGAGATCGAGCGGCTGGCCCGCGAGGCCTCCGCCCTGGCCCAGGGCTGACCGGCATGACGGGGCGGCGGCGCGTCGGCGTGATCGGGCTGGGCATGGCGGCGACGCCGCACGCCCAGAGCCTGCTGGATCTGGCGGACCGGGTGGAGGTGGCGGGCTGCTTCAGCCCGTCCGCCGAGCGGCGGGCCGCCTTCGCGGCGCGCTTCGGCCTGCCGGCGGTGGACCGGGCGGAGACGATCCTCGACGACCCCACCGTCTCCGCCGTCCTGCTGCTGACCCCGCCGGACACCCACGCCGACCTCGTCGCCCGCTGCGCCGCCGCCGGCAAGCATGTGCTGCTGGAAAAGCCGCTCGACGCCACCCCGGCCGGCTGCCGCGCCGTGGTGGAGAGCATGGAGCGCGCCGGGCTGACGCTCGGCGTCATGCTCCAGCACCGCTTCCGCGCCGCCGCCGAACGGCTGGCGGAGTTGCTGCGCACCGGCGCGCTGGGCCGTCCGCTGTCGGCCTCCGTCGTGGTGCGCTGGTGGCGCGACGACGCCTATTACGCCCAGCCGGGGCGCGGCATGAAGGCGCGGGACGGCGGCGGCGTTCTGCTGACCCAGGCCATCCACACGCTCGACCTCTATGTCAGCCTGCTCGGCCTGCCGCGCGAGGTCGCCGCCTTCGCCAACACCAGCGGCCTGCGCCCCATCGACACCGAGGACGTGGTGTGCGCCGCCCTGCGCTACGACGGCGGACTGCTCGCCACGGTGGACGCCACCACCGCCGCCTATCTCGGCTATCCGGAGCGCATCGAGATCGCCGGAACCGCCGGCTCCGCCCTGCTGACCGGCGACCGGCTGGAGGTGCAGCTGCGCTCCGGCGAAACAGTCCAGGCCGGGGAGGCGGCGAGCACGCTGGGCGGCGGGGCCGACCCCATGGCCTTCTCCAACGCCCATCACCGCGCCGTGCTGGCCGACTTCCTCGACGCGCTCGACCACGACACCCAGCCGCGCGTGTCCGGGCGGGAGGCGCTGAAGGTCCACCGGCTGATCGAGACGATCCTGAAATCCTCGGAAAGCGGCGCCGTCACGGCGGTTCCGGAAGACTGACCTCACGTCACGCTCACGAACTCGTGTCCCGCGCTTGATTTGCCGGGACCGGCGACCAAGGCTAGATGAGGGATGGGGGGCGCTGTCGCCTCCCGGCGGCTTTCCTGTGGAGAGTGTTCATGCTCATCAAAGTCCGGAGCGCGTCGCAAGCCAGCGAGAACGAGGTGACGCCCCGCGGCCTGTTCCTGTCCCGGCGCTCCATCATCGCCGGAGGCGCTGCTGCCCTGGCGCTCGGCGGCACGGGCGTCCTGCCGGGTCCGGCGCTTGCCGCGCCCTTCCAGGCTCCGCTGACGGTCAGCCCGAAGGACCCCAAGATGGACGCCCAGACTCCGATGAAGTCGGCGACCAGCTATAACAATTTCTACGAGTTCGGAACGGACAAGACCGATCCGTCGGAGAACGCCGGCACGCTGCGCACCCGCCCGTGGGAGATCGCGGTGGACGGCGACGTCGGGAAGCCCACCACCTTCGGCATCGAGGATCTGCTGTCCTTCCCGCTGGAGGAGCGCGTCTACCGCCTGCGCTGCGTCGAGGGCTGGTCGATGGTCATCCCCTGGATCGGCTTCCCGCTGGCCGAGCTGCTGAAGCGCGTGGACCCGACCGGCAACGCCAAGTACGTCGCCTTCCAGACGCTGGCCGACCGCTCGCAGATGCCCGGCCTGAAGTATCCGGTTCTGCAATGGCCCTATGTCGAGGGGCTGCGCATGGACGAGGCCATGCACCCGCTGACCCTCCTGGCGGTCGGCATGTACGGTGAGACGCTGCCCAACCAGAACGGCGCGCCGGTGCGGCTGGTCGTGCCGTGGAAGTACGGCTTCAAGTCGATCAAGTCGATCGTCCGCATCACCTTGACGCAGGATCAGCCACCGACCTCCTGGAACCGCTCGCAGCCGCGCGAGTACGGCTTCTATTCGAACGTGAACCCGGAGGTCGACCACCCGCGCTGGAGCCAGGCAACGGAACGCCGCGTCGGCGAGTTCTCCCGCCGCAAAACGCTGCCCTTCAACGGCTATGGCGAGGAGGTGGCGTCGCTCTACGCCGGCATGGACCTGCGGAAGAACTACTGAGATGGCCGCAACGTCGAAAGGACCGGTCGCCCGGGCGCTGTCCTCGCGCTGGGCGAAGCCAGCGGTGTTCGCCCTGGGGCTCGTCCCGCTCGGCTGGATGGTCTGGCTGGGCCTGAGCGGCGGGCTGGGGGCGGAGCCGGTGGCCGAGGCGGTGCGGCAGAGCGGGCTGTGGGCGCTGCGCCTGCTGCTGGTGGCGCTGGCCGTCACGCCGTTGCGCATCCTGACGGGTCAGGCGGGGTTGGCGCGGTTCCGCCGGATGATCGGGCTGTTCGCCTTCTTCTACGCGCTGCTGCACGTTTCCGTCTATGTGGGGGTGGACCAGTTCTTCGACTGGGCGGCGGTGTGGAAGGACATCGTGAAGCGGCCCTACATTACGGTCGGCATGGGCGCCTTCGTGATCCTGACGGCGCTGGCCGCGACCTCGACCAATGGCATGGTGCGGCGACTCGGCGGGCGGCGCTGGAAGGCGCTGCACAAGGCGGTGTTCGTCGCCGGGGCGGCGGGCTGCGTCCATTACGTGATGCTGGTCAAGGGCTGGCAGTACCCGCCCTTCGTCTACGCGGCGATCCTCCTGGGGCTGGTCGCGCTGCGCTACGCGAAGTCGCCGGCGGCGGGACGGCTTTCCCCGTCCTACCGGACCTGAGCCCGCACCGCCCGCCTCAGCCCTACCGGCAGGCACACCCTCATCCCGCCCGTCCCCACGGCCACCACCTCGACCTCCGTCCCGTAGACCTCGCGCATCATGGCGGCGGTGATGACCGCCTCCGGCGTGCCGAAGCGGGCCAGCCGCCCGCCATGCAGCAGCGCCACCCGGTCGGCGATGGCAAAGGCCTGCTCCGGGTGGTGGGTGGAGAAGACCACCGTCAGCCCCTCGCCCCCCTCGCCGTCCGCCAGCCGCCGCACCTGCTCCAGCACGCGAACCTGATTGCCGAAGTCCAGGCTGGCGGTCGGCTCGTCGAGCACCAGCACGCGCGGCGCCTGAGCCAGCGCGCGGGCGATCAGGGCCATCTGACGCTCGCCGCCGCTGATGCGCAGCCAGTCGCGCTCGGCCAAATGCCCGATGCCCAGCCGTTCCAGCGCGGCCTCCGCGGCGGCGTGGTCGGACGCGGCGGGGGCGCTGAAGGCGCCGCGGTGGGCGGTGCGGCCCATCAGCACCATCTCACGCACGGTGAAGGGGAACTGCCCCGCACCCGCCTGCGGGACATAACCGAAGGCCAGCGCCCGGCGGCGCGGCGACCAGCCGGCGGTGTCCTCCCCATCGACCCGCACCCGCCCGCCGCGCGGCGGCAGCAGGCCGAGCAGAGTCTTGAACAGCGTCGTCTTGCCGCCGCCGTTGGGGCCGAGAAGGCACAGCACCTCCCCCGCCGCGACGGCGAAACCGACCCCGGCGCCGACCACCCGCTCGCCGTAACCGAAGGCGAGATCCTCCACCGACAGCCGCGCGCTCATGACCAGCCGCGCTTTCCGAAGGCGAGCAGCCAGAGGAAGACCGGCGTGCCGATCACCGCGGTCAGGACGCCCAGCGGCAGTTCCACCGGCCCCAGGCTGCGCGCCAGCGTGTCCACCGCCAGCAGATAGGCCGCCCCCAGCAGCACCGCCGTGGGCAGCAGCCGGACGAAGGCCGGGCCGACCATCAGCCGGGCGAGGTGCGGCACCAGAAGCCCGACCCAGCCGACGATGCCGCTGACCGACACCGCGGCGGCGGTCATCAGCGTCGCCGCCACGATCACCACGATCCGCACCACCCGCACCGGCACGCCAAGCGCCGTCGCCTCCTCGTCGCCCAGCGTCATCACGTCGAGCCGCCAGCGCAGCAGGACCAGCGGCACCAGCGCCACCGCCACCGGCGGCACCAAGGCCGCGAGGTCGCCGCGGTTGACCGCCGACAGGCTGCCGAGCAGCCAGAAGGTGATCGCCGGCAGCTGGTTGTAGGGGTCGGCGAGATACTTCAGCAGAGCCACGCCGGAGCCCAGCAGCGCCCCGATCACCACGCCGCCCAGCACCAGGACCAGCACCGGGTCCCGCCCCCGGATAGCCGAGGCGACGGCCAGCACCACCCCCACCGCCAGCAGCCCGCCCGCGAAGGCCATGCCCTGGATGGCGAGGACCGGCAGCGAGGCGAAGATGCCCAGCACCGCCCCCAGCGCCGCCCCCGACGACACGCCGAGAATGTCCGGCGAGACCAGCGGGTTGCGGAACAGCCCCTGGTACGCGGCTCCCGAAGCGGCCAGTCCCGCCCCGACCAGCATGGCGGTCAACACGCGCGGACCGCGGATGTCCCAGATCACCGTCTCCACCGCCGGGGCGATGGCGGCGTTGCCGAGCCCCAGCTTTGCCGCGAGCAGCCCGGCCAGCTCCCCCGGCGTAACGGGATAGGCGCCGGTGCTGAAGGCAGCGCAGACCGCCGCGACCAGCACCGCCGCCACCCCACCCAGAGTCAGCGCGAAGGGGACCTCACCCCGGCGGGCGGCTGCCGGCGAGGAGAGCGTCGATCTGGCTTGCGGTGGGCTCCCGGTGGTAGAAGAGGGCATAGAAACGTCGCGTCTCCTCGCGCAGATCCTCCGGAAACAGCTCCGGATAAAGGACGGCGCCCAGCCAGCGCAGGCCGATCAGGCGGTTAGCGGCGGGCGGGGAATCGATCCAGGTGAAAGGCAGCCCCGGCGAGAGGTAGACGCGCCGGTCGCGCACCGCCTTCACCCCCTGCCACAGCGGGTCGGTCCACACGCTCTCGTAGAAGCCGCGGTCGATGGTGACGATGGCGTCCGGCTGCCAGGCCAGCACCTGCTCCATCGAGACGTTGACCAGCCCGCCGTCGCCAAGGTTTTCCGCCGCGACGTTGCGCACCCCGGCGACGTCCAGCGCCTCGACGTTGATCGAGCCGCGGATGCCGGTTTGGAGCCCACGCGGCCCGCGCGCCATGTAGACCTTCAGCCGTTGGTCCTCCGGCACGCCGTCGAAGCGCCGGCGCGCCTCGGCCAGCGTCGTTTCGGCGTAGCGGGCCAACTCCTCCCCCCGCTCCGCCACGCCCATCAGCGTGCCGAGCGTCCGGAAGGTGCGCGCGGAGTCGGCGAGATGCCCGTCGATCAGCAGGGTCGGCACCCGTGTCTGCTCCTGCACCCGGTCGGCCAGCGACACGAAGGTCGGGGCGGTGCTGCCGACATCGACGACAACGTCCGGCTTCGCGGCCACCACGGTTTCCAGGTTGACGGTGTTGCCGCGCCCGGTCAGCCGCCCCAGCTCCGGCAGGTCGGTGTAGCGGTCGGGCAGGAAGGGCCGCTCCGGCGGGCTGATCGCCCGCGTCCAGCCCAGAAGTTTCTCGGGCGCCAGCATGTAGATGACGACGGAGGCCGGCGGCCCGGCGGGGAACACGCGCTCCACCCGGTCCGGCACGGTGACGCGGCGCCCCGAGGAGTCCGTGACGATCCGCTCGGCCGCCGCCGGCCCGGCCAGCAGGGCGAGCAGCAGCCCGACCCCCACGCCCGTCATCCATCTATGCCTGCCCACGCCACCCTTCATTCGCCACCACCCCATGCGCCCGCGTTCGACGTTCCCTCTCCCCTCCGGGGAGAGGGTCAGGGTGAGGGGGTTGCGCTTGTGCCGAACATACCACCACGCGCATCCCCCTCACCGGCCCGCGGGCCACCCTCTCTCCGGAGGGGAGAGGGCTAAACGACCTTCCCTCCAAAGCATGGGGTCTGCGCCCGCCACCGTCCATAGGGCAAGCGCGCCAAGCCACCCGCGAAGGTCACGCTTTGACCACGGGCGGCCTCCCCATCCGAACGGATAGGGTGCGGCGGTCCGCTCACCACCCCCGTGCCGCTCCATGCCCGCATTTCCGCTCCGCCGCGTCCTCCTTCCCGCCGCCGCCCTGCTCGCGCTGTCCGGCTGCGCCGGCTTCGGCTCGGCGGTCACGGGGGTGACCACGGCGGGCGTGGCGGCGACGGTCGGTTCGGCCACTGGCAACCCGGTGCTGGGCATCATCGCCGGTGCCGGGGCCAGCTACGGCATCGACCAGGGCGTGAAATACGCGGAGCGGCGGATCACCGACAACGTCCACAACGCTGTCGCCCGCGCCGCCGGCCCGATCGCCGTCGGGCAGGCGGCGACCTGGACGGTGGAGGAAAAGCTGCCGCTGAGCGGCAAGACCGGCACGGTGCAGGTGGCCCGCGGCTTTGGCGAGGCGATCCCCTGCAAGGATGTGGTCTTCACGCTCGACGACGCGCCCGACTTCAACGTCACCACCATCTGCCGGGCCAAGGACGGCCAGTGGCGCTGGGCGCTGGCCGAACCCGCCACCCGGCGTTGGGGCAGCCTGCAATAGCGCCCGGTCCATGCGGCGTACGCATGCGTTCGGCCATGTACGGGCGGCCCGCGTTGGGGTAAAGCTCCGCGGGCAGTTGCGTCACGGGTTTGCGTCACGGGAGTCCGCGCATGTTCACGGCCAAAATCCTTCTTCTCGGCTCGGGCGAACTCGGGAAGGAGTTCGTCATCTCCGCCAAGCGCCTCGGCTGCGAGGTCATCGCCTGCGACAGCTACGCCAACGCCCCGGCGATGCAGGTCGCCGACGCGGCGGAGGTCTTCTCCATGCTCGACCCGGACGCCCTGCGCGCGGCCATCGCCAAGCACAAGCCCGATTTCATCGTGCCGGAGGTTGAGGCCATCCGCACCGAGGTGCTGCACGAGTTCGAGGATGCCGGGCTGACCGTCGTCCCCTCCGCCCGCGCCGCCACCATGACCATGAACCGCGACCGCATCCGCGAGGTCGCCGCGGTGGAACTGGGCCTGCGCACCTCCAAATACCGCTACGCCGAAAGCCTGGAGGAGGTGGTCGCCGGGGCGGAGCACACCGGCCTGCCCTGCGTCATCAAGCCGGTCATGTCCTCTTCCGGCAAGGGGCAGAGCACCGTCCGGACCGCGGAGGAGCTTGAGGCCGCCTGGACCTACGCCGTCGCCAACATGCGCGGTGACCGCCGCAAGGTCATCGTCGAGGAGTTCGTGCCCTTCGAGTACGAGATCACCCTGCTGACCGTCCGCACCCGCGAGGGCATCCTGTTCTGCGAGCCGATCGGCCACCGGCAGGAGCGCGGCGACTATCAGGAATCCTGGCAGCCGGTGCCGATGCCCGCGGCGCTGCTGGACGACGCCAAGGACATGGCGGCGAAGGTCGTGGACAATCTTGGCGGCTACGGTATCTTCGGCGTCGAATTCTTCGTCACCAAGGACGAGGTCGTCTTCTCCGAGCTGTCGCCGCGCCCGCACGACACCGGCATGGTGACCCTGCTGTCGCAGAACCTGTCGGAGTTCGACCTGCACGCCCGCGCCATCCTGGGCCTGCCGATTCCGGCGATCCATGTCCGCGGCCCGGCCGCTTCCGCCGTCATCCTGGCCGACCGCGAGGCCGAGCGCTTCGCCATCGAGGGCCTGGCCGAGGCGATGCGCGTGGGCAGCGCGACGCATGACGTGGATGTCCGCCTGTTCGGCAAGCCGACGACCCGCAAGAACCGCCGCATGGGCGTGGCACTCGCCGCCGGCACCGACACCGACGATGCGCGCGAGCGCGCGCTAACGGCGGCCTCGGCGGTCAGCATCCGCTACGAGTAAGGTTATGGAGCCGGGCGCGACCGTCGATTTCCGACGGCGCGGCCCGGCTGCGGGCGCGAACCGCCGCTCAGCGCAGAGCCGCGCCGATCATCGGATAAAGAACGTAGATCCCGAAGAGCGCCACCCCCAGCAGAGTGAGCAAAATCCGGAACCCCGCCCGCCAGCCGCCGTCCGCACGGTGAAGGTCCAGGTAATGGGTGAGAATCCGGTCGGCCTTGACGTTGGCCGCGGCGAGGACGAGTCCGACCCCGAGCGGGCCGGGACCGCCGGTGCCCTCGCCATGCCCGGTCCACATCGAGACGGCGGTGAGGAGCATCAGAAGCATCCAGGTGCGTGTCAGGATGGCCATCGCTCACCTCAGCAGATAGACGATGGGGTAGAGCAGCACCCAGATCAGGTCCACCATGTGCCAGAAGGCGGCTCCGGTCTCCAGATTCTCCAGACTGTCCCACCACGTGACGATGCCCAGGATGATGATCCCCGCGGCGACGTGCATCGCGTGGAAGCCGGTCAGCAAATAATAGAGCTGGAAGAAGCTGTTGGTCTCCAGCGTGAGGCCGCGGCCGATCTTGTCGCCGTACTCGACCGCCTTGATGGCGAGGAACACACCGCCGAGGACCATCGCGCCGAGCATCGCCAACCGGTGGGAGCGGCCCGAGACCCGGCGCCGCACGGCGACGGCGACCAGCCAGCCGCTCGTCACCAGAACCATGGTGTTCACACCGCCGAGCAGACGGTCCAACTGCGCCTGCGAGGCGTTGAAAGTCGCCGGGTCGAGGGCGCGCGTCACCGCGAAGCCGATGAACATCGCCCCGAAGGCCGCCAGCTCCCCCAGGATGAGAATCCACATCATGGGGTTGCCGGGCAGGCTGGAGAGAGGCCCCCAATCGGCGGCCTCGCCATCCGCAGCGACCACCGTCGTCGGCGCGGCAGTTTCCGTCATGTCCGCTGTCCTTCCGGAAGTGATGACCGGAAGAGACCATGACGCGGGACAGGGGCGCCGTCTTTGCCCAGGGGCAAACTCGCGGCCGGTTGCCGATCAGTTGACGCCGGTCATCAAACGCCGGTCACTGGTAGCCGCCCTTTTCCGCACGTTCCCGCGCGGCGTCCTCCTGGGCTTTGGTCATCTCGTCCTTCGTCGCCGCCGGCTGGTCGTCGGGCTTGCCCGTCGCGTGGTCCTTCTCGGCTTGCGGTTGGGAGTCGGTGTTGCGGCTGTCGCCCATCGCGTCATCCTCCGGCATGAAGCGGGCCGGTGCGGCCCGCCTTAAGCCTCACCAACACGCCCACGCGCCGGTCGTCTCATGCCCCTGCGGAACGGGATTGCTGTCAGGCAACGATACCGGCGTCGTGCAGGCGGCCGATTTCGGCGGACGGCAGGCCGAGCAGGTCGGCCAGAACCGCGTCGGTGTCCTGTCCCAGGACGGGCGCCGGGCGATGGTCGGTGCGCTCGCCCAGGCCGGGGAAGCCGAGGGGCGAACCGGGAACCAGCAGCGGCCCGACCTCCGGCTGCTCGACCTCGCGGAACAGCGGGTTGGCGGTGGAGCAGCGCGCGTCCTCGGCCACCAGCTGGCCGAAATCCCGGTACGGCCCCCACAGCACACCCGCCCCGGCAAAGGCACTCTCCACCTCGGCCAAGGTGCGCGCGGCGAACCAGGGGGCGAGGACGGCGGAAATCGCGTCGCGCGCCAGGAAGCGCCCACCCTCGTCGTTCATGTCCACGTCCATCAGCGGGCCGATCATCGCCAGCCGCTCGGTCAGCCCGGTCGCCTTGCCCAGCGCCTTCCACTGGCGGTTGGAGATGGCGACGACCATCGCCCGCCGCCCGTCGGCGGTGGCGAAGTCGCGGCCATAGGCGCCGTAGAGATCGTTGCCCATCGGCGGGCGCACGGCGCCGTTCACCCGGACATCGGCGAGGTAGCCGAGGTTGCCGACGGTCGCCAGCATCACGTCGGCCAGCGCCACCGTCACCTCCTGCCCGCGCCCAGTACGGCGGCGGTGCCGCTCCGCCGCCAGCAGGCCGGTCGCCAGATAGAGGCCGGCGGCGACGTCCCAGGCCGGCAGCACATGGTTCACCGGCTCGCCGCCGCGGCCAGTCGCCATCGGGAAGCCGCTGGCGCAATTGACGGTGTAGTCGACCGCCGCCGACCCGTCCGGGTTGCCGGTCAGCCGCAGCATGATCAGGTCGTCGCGCTTGGCCGACAGCGCCTCATAGCCCATCCAGCCGCTGGCCGGCAGGTTGGTCAGCAGGAAGCCCGCGTTCTCGCCCGAGGCGGTGATGATCGCCTGGGCGATCTCCCGCCCCTCCGGCCGGTCGAGCGCCAGCGTCACCGACCGTTTCGCCTTGTTCAGCGCGGTCCAGTAGAGGCTGGTGCCGTTCGGCGCCACCGGCCAGCGCCGGTAGTCGATGTTGCCGCCGATGGGGTCGATGCGGATCACCTCCGCGCCCAGCTGGGCCAGCGTCATGCCGCCCAGCGGCGCCGCGATGAAAGCCGACACCTCGACGACGCGCAGATCGGAGAGAAGCGAGGACATGGGAGTCTCGATCCAGATGGAAACAACGTGGTTGACGGGTGCCCCCACCCCGGCCCTCCCCCGCTGGGCGGGGGAGGGAGATTTTCGCGAGGGCGGCGGCAGTCCCCTCCCCCGCCCAGCGGGGGAGGGTTAGGGTGGGGGCTAACGGACGACGCGAGTTACACGCAGCGCCCGCCGTCGATCTCCAGCACCACGCCGGTCAGGAAGGCCGCCTCGTCCGACGCGAGGTAGAGGGCGGCGTTGGCGACGTCGGTCGGCTGGCCCAGGCGGCCAAGCGGCACGATGCCCATCATGCGCGCCCGCTTCTCAGGCGTGTCGCCGCCCATGAAGGTGGCGAGCAGCGGCGTCTCGGTGGCGACCGGGGCGAGCGCGCAGACGCGGATGTTGTCCGGCGCCAGCTCCAGCGCCAGCGACTTGGTGATGTTGTGCACGGCGCCCTTGGTCGCGTTGTACCAGACCAGGCCCGGACGCGGCCGCAGGCCGGCGGTGGAGCCGAGGTTCAGGATCACGCCGGACTTCTGCGCCCGCATGGTCGCGACGACCGCCTTGGAATAGAGGTAGATCGACTTGACGTTCAGCGCGAAGACGCGGTCGAACTCCTCCTCCGTCACGTTCTCGAAGGGGCCGTTGGCGTGGGTGGAGCCGGCGTTGTTGACCAGGATGTCCAGCCGCCCGAACTTTTCGACGGTGGCGGCGATGGTCATCTCGACGTCGGCCATCTTGGTGACGTTGGCGGCGATGCCGATGGCGGACTCGCCCAGCCGCTCCGCGACTGACTTGGCGGCGTCGCCGTTGATGTCCACGACCGCCACGCGGGCGCCCTCGCGCACGAAGGTCTCGGCCATCGCGAGGCCCAGCCCCTGCGCCGCACCGGTGATCAGGGCGACCTTGCCGTCCAGACGCTTCGTCATTCTTGTTTCCTCCCCAAGGGATTATGTGGTGATGGGGAGGCTATCCGCGCCGCACCGGCCGTGCTATGGACCATCCGTCATAGCTGCTATCAGCCCGCACAGCCGCGTTACGCGACAGCAGATCAGGCGGCGCTGTTCTCCCCGGCGCTGCCGGGGGCGACGACCTTCCCCTTCAGCACGCCGTTGGCGACGCATTTTGCCACCTCGGCGTGGATCAGCCGCAGCAGGGCGCGCGTCGCCTTCGACACCGGCTGGTGAAGCGGCGTCGCGGTGACGAGCATGGCGTGCATGTCCTTCGAGCTGATTTCGCGGGCGATCAGCCGGCCCTGCCGCACCTCGCGGTGGACGGCGCCGAAGGGCAGGATGGTCGAGCCCATGCCCTCCTCCACCAGCTGCTTGATCGCCGTGACGGAATCGATCTCCATGTCGACCTGAAGATCGATGTCGGCCCGCCGCACCGCCGCGTCGACCACCCGGCGCAGACCGTTCTCCAGCCCCGGCAGGACGAAGCGCAGGCCGCCCAGCGTCTCCACCTCGACCGGCCCGTCGTCGCCGGCAACCGCGTCCTTGGCGGATTGGACGAGCAGCAGATTCTCGACGAGCAGCGGCGAGGACAGCATGCTGCGCCCGCGCCGGGCGTCGTAGAGAACGGCGAGGTCGAGCCGTCCGCCCTCGACCCATTCCAGCAGCGTGCCGCTGAACACCTCGTGGATGCGCAGCGTGGCGTCGGGGTAGTTCTCGTGGAAGCGGCGGGCCAGCGGCGCCCCCAGCGTGGCGCAGATCGACGGGGGGAGGCCCAGCGTGACCGACCCGGTCAGCCGTTCCGACTGGTCCTGGATCTCCTCCTTGATCTCCGACAACGCACCCAGCAGATGGCGCACCACGTCGTAGAGCTTGCGCCCCTGCTGGGTCAGCGAGACGCCGCGCCCATGGCGGTAGAACAGGCTGGTGCGCAGCTCATGCTCCAGCTTCTGGACCTGCCGGCTGAGCGCCGGCTGGGTGATGCCAAGCTTGACCGACGCCTTGGAAAAGCTGCCAAGGTCGGCCACCTGAACAAAGTAGCGCAGTTCCAGAAGTTCCATCGCGGGACAGGTCTCGTCGTTCGGCCTCCGGGTCGGATAGCGAATACGCCGGTATGACACAAGCGGAGTCCTGGCAGGTCAGTCCTGCCCGGTCCTCCGTCGTGTCTCGCGATCAATTGCGCCGGGTGAGCAGGCCGCGCGCCACAACCTGGGCCTGGATTTCCGCCGCCCCTTCGAAAATATTCAGAATACGGGCGTCGCACAGCACACGGCTGATTGGATACTCGACCGCGTAGCCATTGCCGCCATGGATCTGCACCGCGTTGTCGGCGTTCGACCAGGCGACGCGCGCGGCCAGCAGCTTGGCCATGCCGGCCTCGATGTCGCAGCGGCGGTCGCTGTCCTTCTCGCGCGCGGCGAAATAGGTGAGCTGGCGGGCGATCATCGTCTCCACCGCCATCCAGGCGATCTTGCCGGCGACGCGCGGGAAGGCGGCGAGCGGGCGGCCGAACTGGACGCGCTCCTGGGCGTAGCGCAGGCCAAGCTCCATCGCGTTCTGCGCCACGCCGACGGCGCGGGCGGCAGTCTGCACGCGGGCGGATTCGAAGGTCGCCATCAGCTGCTTGAAGCCCTGGCCCTCGACGCCGCCCAGCAGGTTTTCGCGCGGCACCGCGAAGCCGTCGAAGCCGATCTCGTACTCCTTCATGCCGCGATAGCCGAGAACCGGGATCTCGCCGCCGTTCATGCCCTCGGCCGGGAAGGGGTCCGCCTCGCTGCCGCGCGGCTTCTCGGCCAGCAGCATCGACAGGCCGCGGTAGCCGGGGGCGTCCGGATCGGTGCGCACCAGCAAGGTCATCAGGTCTGACCGGCTGCCATGGGTGATCCAGGTCTTCGCCCCGGTGACGCGGTAGGTGTCGCCGTCCAGCACGGCGCGGGTGCGCAGGCTGCCCAGGTCGGAGCCGGTGTTGGGCTCGGTGAAGACGGCGGTCGGCAGGATCTCGCCCGACGCGAGGCGCGGCAGCCAGCGCGCCCGCTGCTCGGCGGTGCCGCCCAGGCGGATCAGCTCGGCGGCGATCTCCGCACGGGTGCCCAGCGAGCCGACGCCGATGTAGCCGCGCGACAGCTCCTCCGTCACCACGCACATGGCGAGCTTGCCCATACCGAGCCCGCCGTCCTCCTCCGGCACGGTCAGGCCGAAGACGCCCATCTCGGCCATCTGCTCGACGACCGGCATCGGGATCAGCTCGTCCTTGAGGTGCCACTCGTGGGCGTGCGGCTCCACCACGTCGGCGACGAAGCGGCGGAACTGCTCGCGCACCATGTCGAGCGCTTCGTCCTCCAGCGCCGCCTCGCCGAAGCCGCCCCCGTGCAGCGCGTCGGCCAGCAGCTCGGCGATGCGCAGCCGCAGGGCGGAGGCGTTGCCGGCGCCGATCAGCCGGCGCACCGCCTCGGTGCGGAAGGCGGCGCGCTCCGCGTCGTCCAGCCCGAAATCGGCGGGGCGGACGATCTCGCCCTGGCTCATCGCCAGACCGCCGTCGAGCTGGGCCAGATACTCGCCGAAGGCGGCCTGGAGCATGCAGGCCTCCAGCTCGCCCAGCCGGCCGGCGCGGTCCAGCCGCTCCGCCCAGCCCTGCATCTGGCGCAGCGCCTCGGCGTAGGTCGCCACCCAGGCGAAGCCGTGCGCCGCCACCTGATGGCGGTCGAGCGCCGCCGCATCGACGCGCCCGTCCGGTGCCACCAGCGCGGCGACGCCGCGCTCGACGGCCTCGGCCAGCCGCGCCACCGCGTCGAGCGCCGCCGCCGTGGTGGACAGCAGGTCGGGAAGAAGGTCGGAGAGCGGAAGCGGGCCGTTGGAGGTTGGAGCGGACGACATGGCGCGTTTCCTCGGTGCGTGTTGCTTTGGTGTTGTTTTGGTTCAGTCCGCCGCGATCGTCTCGCGGGGCGGGAGGGACGCGGCGATCCCGGCGAAGGCCCGCTCGACCAGCCGGCGCTGGTCGGCCTCGTGGTCGCCGTGGAAGCTGCCGGCGGGGGACGCCGCCTCGTCGCGGGCCACGCAGGCGACGCGCGGTTCGGCGCAGCCGGCAGCCGCGCGCAACGCCTCCAGACGGCGGTCCAGATAGGTCCAGGCGCCGAGATTGCACGGCTCCTCCTGCACCCAGACGCAGGACGCCCCCGGCCAGCGGCGGAACAACGCCGACAGAGCGGCGTCGGGCAGAGGATACAGCATTTCAAGCCGGACCACCGCCACACCGTCCGCCCCACGCTCGGCCCGCTCGCGCTCCAGCTCATAGGCCAGCTTGCCGCTGCACAGCAGGATGCGCTCGACCCGCGCTCCGGCGGTGGCGATGACCGGCTGGAAGGCGGTGCCCGGCGCAAGTTCGGCCAGCGTCGACACGGCGGCGGGCAGGCGCAGCAGCGTCTTCGGGCTCAGCACCACCAACGGCTTGCGGTCGCGCCGCAGCATCTGCCGGCGCAGCAGGTGGAAGTAGTTGGCCGGGGTCGAGGGGTGGGCGACGCGGATGTTGTCGCGCGCCGCCATCTGGAGGAAGCGCTCCGGCCGGGCGGAGGAATGCTCCGGCCCCTGCCCCTCCAGCCCGTGCGGCAGCAGGATGACGAGGCCGGAGGGCTGGCGCCACTTGTCCTCGGCGCTGACGATGAACTGGTCGATCATGATCTGCGCGCCGTTGGCGAAGTCGCCGAATTGCGCCTCCCAGATCACCAGCGCGTCGGGCCGCTCCAAGCTGTAGCCGTACTCAAAGCCCAGCACGGCGTATTCCGACAGCGGGCTGTTGACCACGTCGAACCGCGCCTGTTCCACACCCAAATGATTCAGACTGACATGGCGGCGCCCGGTGACGGTGTCGGTCAGCGCGAAGTGGCGGTGCGAGAAGGCGCCGCGCACCACGTCCTGGCCGGTCAGCCGCACCGGCGTGCCCTCGGCCAGCAGCGTGGCGAAGGCCAGCGCCTCGCCGGTCGCCCAGTCCAGCGGCTCCTCGGCACGGCGGCGGATGACGCGCTCCACCTTGCGGTCCACGGCCAGCCCGTCGGGAATGGCGGCCAGCGCCGCCAGCAGCCCACGCAGCCGGTCGTCGGCGATGCCGGTGTCCGGTTCGGCGGGAAGCGTGCCCGCCGGGGCGAAGGGCGCCCAGCGCCCGCCGGGGAAGCCGTCGTGGTTCGGCCGGTGGTCGGAGGCCGCGGCCAGCGCCTCCTGGAAGCGGGTCTTGTGCCCGGTGGCCAGCGCCTCCGCCTCCTCGGGGCCGACCAGCCCGTCGGCGGCCAGCCGCTGCGCGTAGAGGGCACGGGCCGGTGGGTGGGCGTCGATCGCCTTGTAGTCGAGCGGCTGGGTGAAGCGCGGCTCGTCGATCTCATTGTGGCCGTTGCGGCGGTAGCCGACGAGGTCGATCACCGCGTCGCGCCCGTGCACCTGCCGGAAGGCCACGGCGAGGTCGGCGGCGCGCAGCGCGGCGTCGGGATCGTCGGCGTTGACGTGCAGGATGGGGCTGTCCACCGCCTTCCACAGGCCGGTGCAGTGGAGCGAGGTCCGCGCCTCCTCCCGCTCGGTGGTGAAGCCGATCTGGTTGTTGACGATGACGTGGATGGTGCCGGCGACGGTGAAGCCGGGGACGCCGGACAGTTGCAGCGCCTCCGTCACGCTGCCCTGGCCGATCACGCTGGCGTCGGTGTGCAGCAGCACGCAGAGCACCCGCTTGGCCTCGCCGCCCTGCGCCCGCTCCAGGTCCTGGCGCGCCCGCGCGCGGCCGAGCGTGACCGGGTTGATCGCCTCCAGGTGCGACGGGTTGGGCGATAGGGTGAGGGCCAGCGACCGCTCGCCGAAGGACAGGGTGCTCTCCACCCCCATGTGATAGGGCACGTCAGCGGGAACCGGCGGGTCGGCCAGGAAGGGGTGCATGCCCTTGATGCCGGCGAACAGCTCGACCAGCGGCTTGCCCAGCGCGTTGGCCATCAGGCTGAGCCGGCCGCGGTGCATGGTCCCGACCTGGACCTCGGTGACGCCCGCCGCCGCCGCCGCCGCGAGGATGCGGTCGAGCAGCGGGATCAGCGTCTCCATGCCCTCCGCCCCGAAGCGCTTCTTGGTCGGGTAGCGGACGGCGAGCAGCCGTTCGAACTCCTCCGCCGCGGTCAGCAGCGCCAGGGCGCGGCGACGCGCCTCGGCCGGCGGAGCGGTCTCCACGCCTTCATAGGCGTCGCGCAGCCAGGAGCGCAGAGCCGGATCGTCGATGTGCGCGGTCTCCAGCGTCAGCGTGCCCTGGTAGAGCCGGCGCAGGCGCGCGGTTTCAGCGTCCTCGGACGCGGAGGATGTGGGAGGCGCGGCGCGGCCCAGCGGGTCGAGGGCGGCGGCGGCGTGGCCGCGCTGGCGGATCTCCTCCTGCCGCAGCGGAACCGTCGGATCGCCGGCCGGACCGCCCGGCGGTGCCCCGGCGGGAACGGCGCCCAGCTCATCGAGGATCTGGAAGACGGCGCGCCAGCTCACGTCCACCGACGCGGGGTCCTCGCGGAAACGCTCCTGCAACGCTTCGAGATAGGCGGCTCCGGCGGCGTTGAGCGGGGAGGACGGCCTAGACATGGCGCACACCGTTCATGCGATTGAACATCCGTCGGTTTGATGGCGGTCGAAGACCAGTGGCCCCCAGCTTATCGACCCATCGCGCGGTGCGGAGCGCATGGCGTGCCTGTAGCAGATATTCATTGCGGGCATAGCAAACCGTCCGCTTCCGCACCGGTTAGGGCGGGATCGCGCGGGTTTCGAGTGAAACCGTTCGTACCGCTGATGGCTTGCCGCGCTTATGGCTGATATGCCGGCAATACGCATTCCGCTGTGCGGCCGCCTGATCCACTGTCAGGGTCACCATACCCTCCCCGGCCACCCACCGGGGACCAAGCGCCTCGGACCGGCATCGCCTCGTCTGGGCGACAAAAATCTCGGGAGGAAGATCCACATGAAGCGCCGTCAATTCTTCAAGGGTGCCGCCGTCGTTGCCGGCGCCTCCACCCTCGCCGCCCCGGCCATCGCCCAGTCGGAGCCGACGATCCGCTGGCGCTGCGTGTCCAGCTTCCCGAAGAACATCGAGGTGCTCTACGGCAGCGCCGAGGTGCTGGCGAAGAACATCGCCGAGGCCACGGACGGCAAGTTCCAGATCCAGGTCTTCGCCGCCGGCGAGCTGGTCCCGGCGCTGCAGGCGCTCGACGCCGCCAGCAACGACACGGTGGAGATGGCCCACACCGCGTCTTACTATTACGTCGGCAAGGATCCGAGCTTCGCCTTCGGCTGCTGCCTGCCCTTCGGCCTGAACACCCGCCAGCAGAACGCTTGGTTCTACCACGGCGAAGGCGGCAAGCTGCTGGAGGAGTTCTACGCCGGCCACAACCTGAAGGCGCTCGCCGGCGGCAACACCGGTTCGCAGATGGGCGGCTGGTTCCGCAAGGAAATCAAGAGTGCGGAGGACCTCAAGGGGCTGAAGTTCCGCATTTCCGGCCTCGGCGGCCAGATCCTGTCCAAGCTGGGCGTCGTGCCGCAGCAGGTCAGCGGCGGCGACATCTACCCGGCCCTGGAGCGCGGCACCATCGACGCCGCCGAGTTCAACGGCCCCTACGACGACGAGAAGCTCGGCCTCTACAAGATCGCGCCGAACTACTATTACCCGGGCTGGTGGGACGGCACCTCGCTCCAGCACTTCTTCATCAACACGAACCGCTGGAACAGCCTGCCCAAGCATTACCAAGCGGCGCTGACCTCGGCGGCGGCGCTCGCCAACGTCGACAGCGTGGCGCGCTACGACGTGCTGAACCCGGCGGCGCTGAAGCGCGTGGTGGAGAAGGGCGCCAAGCTGCGCGCCTTCCCGCAGGACGTGCTGCAGGCCAGCCACAAGGCGGCCATGGAGCTTTACGACGAGCTGTCGGACAAGAACCCGACTTTCAAGAAGTTCTACGAGAGCTACCGCCGCTTCCAGACGGACTCGAACCTGTGGAACCAGGCGTCGGAATACGCCTACGACAGCGCCGTCCTCCGCCTCGCCCGGCGCTGATCCGGCACCGTGTCAACCATGACCGGGGAGCGGGGCCGCCGCTCCCCGGCCGTGGCATCGTCGCGTTCCGCGCGACCGGCTTTTCCCGGAGGGCCTGCCCACCATGCCGACCCCCAACGCTTCCCCCTTCATGACGGCCCTGGTCGGGGCCTGCCGGCTGGTCGACGCGGTCACCGCGCGGCTGGGCAAGGCGATATCCTGGCTGATCGTGCTGGCGATCCTGGTGTCGGCCGTCAACGCCGTCGTCCGCAAGACGTTCGACGTCAGCTCGAATTCGTGGCTGGAACTGCAATGGGTGCTGTTCGCCGCCGTGTTCCTGCTCTGCTCCCCCTGGACGCTGAAGGAGGACGAGCACATCCGCATCGACATCGTGAACGCGCAGCTCGGCAAGCGCGCCCGCGACACCATCGACCTGTTCGGCCATCTGGCCTTCCTTCTGCCCTTCAGCTTCGTGATGCTGGTCACCTCCTGGCCCTTCGCCATCGCCTCCTACGCGATCGAGGAGCAATCGATGAACGCCGGCGGCCTTCCGCAATGGCCGGCGAAGATGCTGATTCCGTTGGGGTTCACCGTGCTGTTCATCCAGGGCCTGTCCGAGCTGGCCAAGCGCGCCGCGATCATGTCCGGCCACCTGGAGGACCCCAACCAGCGGGCCGGCGGCCATCAGGCGGCGGCCGAGGCCGAGGCGGAACGGCTGCTGGCGGCCGAGCGCGAGCGCACCTCCCACCCCGACACCCTTCCCAGCCGGTGACCGCGCGATGAGCACGACCTCCCCCTCCCTTTCTCCGCGCGCCGTCCGGCTGTCCGTCATCTCCGTGGTGCTGCTGGCCGTGGTCGCCGTGGCCCTCTACGTGCTGCCGGTGCCCGGCGCCGCGGCGCTCGCCGAGCAGGACGGCTGGCGCGGCTGGGTCGGCCACAACATGGCGCCGATCATGTTCGCCACGCTGGTCGGCATGCTGCTGCTGGGCTATCCCGTGGCCTTCGCGCTGGCCGCCAACGGGCTGCTGTTCGGCCTGATCGGCATCGAGATCGGTCTGTTCCGCCCCGACCTGTTCCAGGCGCTGCCGGAGCGCGTCTACGGCACGATGAACAACGACGTGCTGCTCGCCGTGCCCTTCTTCACATTCATGGGGCTGGTGCTGGAGCGCTCCGGCATGGCCGAGGATCTGCTCGACACCATCGGGCAGCTGTTCGGCTCGATCCGCGGCGGTCTGGCCTACGCGGTGATCTTCGTCGGCGCGCTGCTCGCCGCGACGACCGGCGTGGTGGCCGCGTCGGTGATCTCGATGGGCCTGATCTCGCTGCCGATCATGCTGCGCTACGGCTATGACCGCCGTCTGGCGTCGGGCGTGATCGCGGCGTCGGGCACGCTGGCCCAGATCATCCCGCCGTCGCTGGTGCTGATCGTCATGGCCGACCAGCTCGGCCGCTCGGTCGGCGACATGTACGAGGCCGCCTTCGTCCCCGGCCTGCTGCTGTCGGGCCTCTACGCGCTCTACGTCTTCGTCGTCTCGATGATCTGGCCCAAGGCCGCCCCCGGCCTGCCGCCGGAGGCCATCGCCCACCGCGAGCCGAACGGCGCGCGCGGCGTCTGGCAGCTCGGACTGCTGGCCTTGTTCGCGGGTGGGGTCGCCACCTGGGTGATGGGCCGCACCGACGTGAAGTCCGGCGCCGACTACGTCGTGCTGCTGCTCTCGGTGGCGGTGCTGGTCGCCTTCCTGGCGGCGGCCTTCAACCGCGGCTTCGGCGCGCAGCGCCTCGTCCTGCAGGCCATCGCCACGGCGGCGCTGACGGCGGGGGCGGCGTGGCTGACGGTGAACGGGTGGACCACCCTGGCGCTGGTCGGCGATTCCGTCGCGGCGGGCGCGCTCTACGCCCTGGCCGTGGCGGTGGTGGAGCGGACGAGCGGCCGGCGCCTGATCTCGCGCATGGCCGAGCAGGCGACCTTCGTCATGGTGCCGCCGCTGGCGCTGATCTTCCTGGTGCTGGGCACCATCTTCGTCGGTCTCGCCACCCCGACCGAGGGCGGCGCCATGGGTGCGGTCGGCGCGCTGGCTCTGGCGGCCATGAAGAAGCGGCTGAACCTCGACATGGTGCGGCAGGCGACCTACGCGACGGCCAAGCTGGCCTCCTTCGTGCTGTTCATCCTGATCGGCGCGCGGGTGTTCTCGCTGACCTTCTACGGCGTCAACGGCCACATCTGGGTCGAGGAGCTGATGGTCTCCCTGCCCGGTGGGCAGATGGGCTTCCTGATCGCGGTCAGCGTGATGGTCTTCCTGCTGGCCTTCTTCCTCGACTTCTTCGAGCTGGCCTTCATCGTCATCCCGCTGCTCGCCCCGGCGGCGGATCGCCTGGGCATCGATCTGGTGTGGTTCGGCATCATCCTAGCGGTGAACATGCAGACCAGCTTCATGCACCCGCCTTTCGGCTTCTCGCTGTTCTTCCTGCGCTCGGTGGCGCCCAAGCTGCCCTACATCGACCGCATCACGAAGAAGGAGACGGCCCCCGTCCTGACCAGCCAGATCTACTGGGGTGCGGTGCCCTTCGTGGTGATCCAGCTCGTCATGGTGGCTCTGGTGATCGCCTTCCCGCAGATGGTCATGCACTACAAGTCGACCGCCACCAAGCTCGACGACAAGCAGATCGAGGAACAGTTCAAGGGCCTCGGCGGCGACCTGAACGACGACCTGCCGCCGCTGGAATTCAAGTGATCGAGACCGAGAGAGGGAGAACGACATGCGCATCGCCGTCGTAGGGGCCGGGGCCGTGGGCGGCGCGCTGGCCGGGTATCTCGCCGCCACGGGCCGGCACGAGCTGTCGCTGCTGGCCCGCGGCGCCCATCTCGCCGCGATCCGCGACGGCGGGCTGACCGTGCAGACGCCGAAAGGGACGCTGACCAGCCGGCCGCGGGCCAGCGACTCCGCCGAAGACCTCGGCCCGCAGGACGTGGTGATCGTCACGGTGAAGGGGCACGGGCTGCCGGCCCTGGCCCCGTCCTTCCCCGCCCTGTGCGGGCCGGACACGCTGGTGGTGGCGGCGCAGAACGGCATTCCCTGGTGGTACCTGTACGGCGCCGGCGACGGCGTGGCGCCGGAGCCGCTGGAGGTGGTCGATCCCGGCGGCGCCATCTGGTCGGCCATCGGGCCGGAGCGGGTGGCCGCCTGTGTGATGGAGGTGCTGCCCGCCCGCATCGTCGGGCCGGGCGTCGTCGCCCACACCGCCCTGCCGGTGCTGGCCTTCGGCGCCCCCCGGCCCGGCGACCACGCGGAAAAGCTGGCGGCCCTGGCGGATTCTTTCAACGCCGCGGGCGCCACCGCCCGCCTGCCCGCCGACATCCGCGTGCCGCTGTGGAGCAAGCTGATGCTCAACATGGCGGTCGGCCCGACCAGCGTGCTGACCGGCGCCACCATGGGCGCCATGGAGCAGGCCCCGGGCATGGCCGCCGTCCAGGGCCGGCTGATGCGCGAATGCCTGAATGTGGCCCATGCCTGGGGCGTCGCCCTGCCCGACGACATCGACGAGCGGCTGAGCCGGGGCAGCGGCGTGCCCGGCCACAAGCCGTCGATGCTCCAGGATTTCGAGGCGGGGCGCAGCATGGAGATCGACCCCATCGTGACCACCGTCCTGGAGCTGGCCCGCCGCCGCGGCGTGCCGGTGCCGACCATCGAAACATTGTGGGCGCTGACTGCCCTGAAGGAGCGGGTGGCGCGCGCCGACTGAGCGCACCTGCCCCCACCCTGACCCTCCCCCGCTTCGCGAAAATCCCCCTCCCCTGCGCAGCGGGGGAGGGCCGGGGTGGGGGCAAGGACCAGCGCCACCAAAGAACGTCCCCGGAGAAAAAACGACATGTCCCCCGCTTCCGATCGCATCACCAATTTCATCGCCGGCTCCTGGCGTCCGGGCCGTGAGCGGCTCGACATCTTCAACCCGTCGAATCTGGACGAGCTGGCCGGCTCCTACTCGCTCGCCGGCGCCGACGATGTGGCAGAGGCCGTCGCCGCGGCCCGCGCCGCCCAGCCGCAATGGCGCGCCGCCACGGTGGAGCAGCGCTCGCTGGTGCTCGACGCCATCTCCCGCGCGCTGTTCGACCGCAAGGACGAGCTGGCGCGCATCGCCGCGACCGAGGGCGGCAAGACCATCCCCGACGCGCTGGGCGAGATCACCCGCGCCGCCCACCTCGCCCGCTTCTTCGCCGCCGAGGCGCTGCGGGCGCCGGGCGAGACGCTGGGCTCGGTCCGGCCGGGCGTCGAGGTCGACGTGACGCGCGAGCCGGTCGGCGTCATCGGCCTCGTCACGCCCTGGAACTTTCCGGTCGCCACGCCGATGTGGAAGATCGCCCCGGCGCTGGCCTTCGGCAACGCGGTGATCTGGAAGCCGTCGGAGAAGACCCCCGGCATCTCCATCGCCGTCACCCGCCTCATCGCGGAAGCGCTGGAGGCCCACGGCATGCCCGCGGCGCTGTTCAATCTGGTGATCGGCGCCGGCCCGAACGTCGGCGCCGCCGTGGTCGACGCGGTGGGCGCCGTGTCCTTCACCGGCTCGGTCAACACCGGGCGGCGCATCGCCGTGCGCTGCGCGGAGCGCATGATCCGCGTCCAGCTGGAGCTGGGCGGCCAGAACCCGCTGGTCGTGCTGGGCGACGCCGACCCGGAGCGCGCCGCCGAGATCGGCGTCAACAGCGCCTATTTCCACGCAGGCCAGCGCTGCACCGCCACCGGGCGCTTCATCGTCGAGGACTCCATCCACGACGCCTTCGTCGCCGCGATGACCGAGCGGATGGCGGCGCTGCGCGTCGGCCACGCCCTGCAGCCGGAGACGCAGATCGGCCCGGTCATCGACGAGTTCCAGCTCACCAAGAACCTGCAATACATCGACACCGGCCTGAAGGAAGGCGCGCAGTTGGCGTCCGGCGGCGGGCGGCTGGACCGACCGACGCGCGGCTGGTTCCTCGCCCCGACCCTGTTCACCGAGACCAGCAACGCCATGACCATCAACCGGGAAGAGGTCTTCGGCCCGGTCGCCAGCGTCATCCGCGTCAAGGATTACGAGGAGGCCCTGGCTGTCGCCAACGACACCGACTACGGCCTGTCGTCGGGCATCATCACCAACTCGATGAAGCACGCCCGCCACTTCCAGGCCAACATCCAGGCCGGCATGACCATGCTGAACCTGCCGACGGCCGGCGTCGACTACCACGTCCCCTTCGGCGGCCGGAAGATGTCGAGCTACGGCCCGCGCGAGCAGGGACGCTCCGCCATCGAGTTCTACACCATCATCAAGACGGCCTATCGCGCGCTGTGACGCCGAACCGAAGCCCAGGGAGAGCCTCCTTGTCCAACCACACCCTGACCGCCGGGCGGCCGGACTTCGCGACGGCGGTGCTCGCCCCGATCCACGCCATCGTCGGCGACCGCGGGCTGATCACCGATCCCGGCACCATGCAGCCCTTCATGGAATCCTGGCGCGACGGCTGGGTCGGCCGCTCGCCCGCCGTGGTTCTGCCCGACAGCACCGAGGCGCTGGCCGCGGTGGTGCGGATCTGCGCCGAGACGCGCACCCCCATCGTGCCCCAGGGCGGCAACACCGGCCTGACCGGGGCCAGCCAGCCGCACGCCGACGGGACGGAGATCGTCCTCTCCACCAACCGGCTGAACCGCATCCGCGAGATCGACATCGACAACGACACGATGACGGTGGAGGCCGGCTGCATCCTCGCCAACATCCAGAACGCGGCGCGCGACATCGGCCGGCTGTTCCCGATGAGCCTCGCCGCCGAGGGCTCCTGCCAGATCGGCGGCAACATCGCCACCAACGCCGGCGGCGTGCAGGTCGTGCGCTACGGCAACATGCGCAACCTCGTCGCCGGGCTTGAGGTGGTGCTGCCCGACGGGCGGATCTGGGACGGGCTGCGCGGGCTGCGCAAGGACAACGCCGGCTACGACATGAAGCAGATCTTCATCGGGTCGGAAGGCACGCTGGGCATCGTCACCGCCGCGGTGCTGAAGCTGTCGCCGCTGCCGCGCGCCACCGCCACGGCGCTGGTCGCGGTGTCGGCCCCCAGCGACGCCGTCGACCTGCTGACCCGCGCCAAGGGCGTGGCCGGCGACCGCATCATCACCTTCGAGCTGATCCAGCGCGACTGCATCGACGTGGCCCGCCGCCACGTGCCGGACGTGCCCGACCCCCTGCGCGACCGTTACCCCTGGTACGTGCTGGTCGAGCTGGCCGACCAAGACGGCGGCAACCGCCTGATGGAGATGCTGGAAGGCATCCTGGAAGCCGGAATGGAGGCCGGCGAAGTGCTGGACGGCGTCGTCGCCGCCTCCAAGGCCCAGGCCGATTCGCTGTGGCGCATCCGCGAGGGCATCCCGGAAGGCCAGAAGCGCGAGGGCGTGTCCTTCAAGCACGACGTGTCGGTGCCGATCTCCCGCGTGGCGCGCTTCCTCGACCGCGCCAACGCGGCGCTGGAGCGGGAATGTCCGGGCATCCGCCCCTTCGCCTTCGGCCATCTCGGCGATGGCAACATCCATTTCAACCCGATCCAGGCGGAGGGCGGCGACCCGGCCGAATGGAAGGCGAAGCTGGCGACGGTCAACGCCATCGTCCACGACATCGTCGTCGAGCTCGGCGGTTCCATCTCCGCCGAGCACGGCATCGGGCGGCTGCGCATCGACGAGATGCCGCGCTACAAGTCGCCGGTCGAGCTGGACATGATGGCGACGCTGAAGCGCGCCTTCGATCCGCACAACATCATGAATCCCGGCAAGATCCTGCGCGCCTGAGCGCGGTTCCGCCAGTCCAAGGATTGATCCCCATGAAGATCATCGTCCCGGTCAAGCGGGTGGTCGATTACAACGTCAAGATCCGCGTCAAGGCGGACGGCTCCGGCGTTGAGACCGCCAACGTGAAGATGAGCATGAACCCCTTCGACGAGATCGCCGTCGAGGAGGCCGTCCGCCTCAAGGAAGCCGGCAAGGCGACCGAGGTCATCGTGGTCACCGTCGGCCCGACGGCCGCCCAGGAGACGCTGCGCACCGGCCTCGCCATGGGCGCCGACCGCGGCATCCTGGTCCAGACCGACGCCGAGACGCAGCCGCTGGCCGTCGCCAAGGTGCTCAAGGCGCTCGTCGACAAGGAAGGCCCGACCCTGGTCATCCTGGGCAAGCAGGCGATCGACGACGACTGCAACCAGACCGGCCAGATGCTCGCCGCCTTGCTGGGCTGGCCGCAGGGCACCTTCGCCTCCAAGGTCGTGCCGGGCGAGGGCGCGGTCACCGTGACCCGCGAGATCGACGGCGGGCTGGAGACGGTGCAGCTGACGCTGCCCGCGGTCGTCACCGCCGACCTGCGCCTCAACGAGCCGCGCTACGCCTCGCTGCCCAACATCATGAAGGCCAAGAAGAAGCCCATCGAGACGCTGGCCCCCGACGCGCTGGGCGTCGACGTGGCGCCGCGCCTGACCACGCTCAAGGTCGCCGAGCCGGCCAAGCGCAAGGCCGGCGTCAAGGTCGCCGACGTGGCCGCCCTGGTCGACAAGCTGAAGAACGAAGCGCGGGTGATCTGACATGTCCATTCTCGTCATCGCCGAACACGACAACGCCGCGCTGAAGGCCGCCACGCTGAACGCGGTCAGCGCCGCCGCCAGGATCGGTGGGGAAGTCCACATTCTGGTCGCCGGCCAGGGCGCCCAGGCCGTTGCCGAGGCCGCCGCCAAGGTGGCCGGCGTGTCCAAGGTGCTGCTGGCCGACGACGCGGCCTACGCCCACCCGCTGCCGGAGAACGTCTCCCCGCTGGTCGTCAATCTCGCCAAGGGCGACGGCCCCGAAAAGTATGAACATCTTCTGGCCGCCGCCTCGTCGGAGGGCAAGAACCTGCTGCCGCGCGTCGCCGCGCTGCTCGACGTCGCGGCGATCTCCGACATCACCGGGGTGGTCTCCGCCGACACCTTCGAGCGGCCGATCTACGCCGGCAACGCCATCGCCACGGTGAAGTCCGCCGACCCGATCAAGGTCGTCACGGTGCGCACCACCGCCTTCGAGGCGGCCGCCGCCACGGGCGGTTCGGCCACGGTCGAGACGATTGCCGGGACGGGCGACGCCGGTTCGGCCAGGTTCGTCGGCCAGGAGCTGACGAAGTCGGAGCGTCCGGAGCTGACCCAGGCCAAGATCGTCGTGTCGGGCGGGCGCGGCATGCAGTCGGGCGAGAACTTCAAGCTGCTGGAAGCGCTGGCCGACAAGCTGGGCGCGGCGGTCGGCGCCAGCCGCGCCGCGGTGGACGCCGGCTTCGTGCCGAACGACTATCAGGTCGGCCAGACCGGCAAGATCGTGGCGCCCGAGCTGTACATCGCCGTCGGCATCTCCGGTGCCATCCAGCACCTCGCCGGCATGAAGGACAGCAAGGTCATCGTCGCCATCAACAAGGACGAGGAGGCGCCGATCTTCCAGGTCGCCGACTACGGCCTCGTCGCCGACCTCTTCAAGGCGGTGCCGGAGCTGGAGCAGGCTCTGTGACGCCATAGGCGTCGCCGGCCCCCCGGACGTCAGGCGCGACGGTCGGGGGCGTCCGGGAAACCGGCGCGGCTCAGCCGGTCCACCGCCGCCACCGCCTCGGCGTGGCAGGAGGGCGGGTGCCAGGCGAGGCCGCGCCCGACGATCCCGTCCTCCCCCGACGCGTGCAGGGCGGCCAGACAGACCGGGGGCACCGGGCCGCCCAGCAGCACGGCGCGGGCGTCCAGCCCGACCCGCCGCCCGTGGATGGGATGGTCGGCGCAGAGCAGCCGGTCCGCCGCCGCGATGGCCGTCTCGGCCGCCGCCCCCAGCTCCGCCCGCAGCAGCGGCGCGGCGTCGAGCGCCAACGCGCCGAAGCCCAGCGCGTCGATGACGGCGCTGTCCCCGATCGCCGGCAGGCGCGGGCGGGAGGCTCCGCCGGGAGAGCCGATGTCCGGCCCCTGCGGTGCGGCCACCGGCGCGCTCGCCCAGCCCTCGCCCATCATGCCCGACAGGCGCAGCCCGAAGCGCATCCCGTTGCCGCCGGCCGCCGTCACCAGCGCCGCCCCCGGCACCCCGTCACCGGCCAGCATCGTCGCCTTGCAGGCGGCCATCCACGGGTTGAGGAAGAACTGCCCTGCCTCCTTCAGGAAGGCGCAGACCTCGCCGGTCCCGCCCAGCTTCGACACCAGCGTCTCGGTCAGCAGCGCCGAGGCCACCCCGACGCGCCCGTGCAGCTCGTCCCCCTGCTCCATGGCCTCACAGGCGATGCCGGTCAGCGCCACCGGCCCGATCCCGGCCAGCGCCGGGCCGACCGTGCCGTGCAGCAGGCGCAGCCGCTCCACCACCGCCCCGCTGACGATGCCGAAGCGCAGGGCGGGACCGCCGCCCTCGTTGAGCGGGCTGTAGGCGCGCACGCCCGAGCCGCCCGCATCCTCCACCACATGCAGCCACATCGACCGCGACACGACGGCGGCGAGCGGGGTGACCACGCCGAAATCCTGCGCCGGACGCAGGGTCACGGCGCCGCTGCGCACCATGGCGCGGACCTCCTCCACGCTGTCGGCCATACCTTCGAACAGCAGCGCCGCGGCGGCGGCGTTGAGGATGGGCGGGCAGATCTCCGCCGGATCGGCGAAGGGCGGTCCGGCGTGCAGCAGCGTGTGACGGTCCAGCCCGATCCGCTCCCCGGCGGTTCCGGTCTCCGTCCACACCGGATCGGCGGCCAGCATCCGCTCCACAGCCCGCGCGGTGGCGTCGTTCATCGCGTGTGTCCCCAATTCTCTCGGTGTTTTCGGTGCCGTTACGGCAGATGCAGCGGGGCGCGGCCGTAGCCGTTGCTGGCGTCCACCAGATGCAGCAGGTAGCGCAGGAAGACCGCGCGGTCCTCCTTGGGCAGGGGCGCGATGGTGCGGTCGTGGGCGCGCTGGGCCTTCTTGTCCATGCGGCGCAGCAGCTTCCGGCCCTCCGCGGTGATGGCCGCCAGCTTCATGCGCTTGTCCACCGGGCTGGCCCGGCGCTGGATCAGCCCGCGCTCGGCCAGCCGGGCCAGCACCCCGGCGGTGGTCGTGCGGTCGATGCCGATCTGGGCGCCCAGCGTCACCTGATCCAGGTCGGGCCGGTCCACCAGCGCGGTCAGCACGCTGTACTGGACGGGGGTGATGTTGAACTCCGCGCACTCCTCCATGAACATGGCGACGTGGATCTGGTGCAGGCGGCGGATGAGGAATCCGGGACGCTCCGCCAGGACGCGGTACGCCTCTTCGATCAGGGGGTCGTCTAAGGTCATCGCGGGCGGTCCGTCGGAGCGGGTTCGGGAAATCGACTGTCAGTGAGGATGGCGGCGGGCCGGAGAATCGGCAACCGGGCCGGAAGACGGTGGCGCCTAGCCCATCAGCGACACATGCGCCGCGACGATCCGCCAACCCTCAGGCATGCGGACCCAGCTGTGGCTCTGCCGCCCGATACGCTCGGTGGAAGGGCGCATGAACTCGGTGTTGGCGGTCGCCATGTCGCGGCCATAGGTGGTGATGACGGTGTTGCGCAAGCTCCGGTCCAGCCCCGCTGCCGGGCGGCCCTGGCGGAAGGCGGCGATCGCGTCGTAGCCGTACAGGTTCTCGCCCACGCCGTAGCGCAGGGTCGCCGGGTGGTTCCAGAACAGCTCGTCCAGAACCGCCACGTCGTTGCTGGTCAGCGCGCGCTCGTAGCGCTCGAAGGCGGCGGTGACCTCGGCCACCACCTCGGGGATGTTGATCTCAAGCGTCATGCGAACAGGTCCTCGGCGATGGCCAGAAGCGCGGAATCGCTCCCACGCGGCCCGATGAGCGACAGGCCGAGCGGGCGGCCCTGGAGCCGCGCCGCGGGGATGGAGAGTTGCGGCAGACCGGCCAGACCGGCGGGGCACAGGATCGCCAGCGCCCGCCCGCGCTCCGCGTCCACCGTCGCCCCCGACGAGCCGCGCAGCGGCGCGATGCCCGGCGCGCTGGGCAGGACGATCAGCCCGTCCATTCCCAACAGCTCGTCCATCCGCCGCCGGATGCCGTCCCGCGTCTGCGCCGCGGCGTGGGCCAAGGCGGGGTCGAGCGTGGCCGCCGCGGCGAAGCGGTCGCGCACCCCCGGCCCGAAGGTCGGTTTCGTCGCCGTGATCCAGGCTCCGTGCGCCGCCCAGGCTTCGGCGGCCTGGAGCGTCTGGAAGACCGGACGCCATTGGTCCAGCCCCTCCGGGGCCAGCGTCACAGCGTCCGCCGCCCCGAACCGCTCGCGCAGCCGCTCCAAGGCCGGGGTGAGGGCGGATCGCACCGCCTCTCCCGCGATGGCGAAGGCGTCCTCGGCGACCAACAGGCGGCGGACGGCCGGATCGGGCGCCGGGGGCAGCAGCACCGCCCCGACGCGGCGGAGCAGCGCCGCCTCCCGCACGAACCAGCCCACCGTGTCGAAACTCGGCGCCAGCGGAACGGAGCCGTCCAGAGGAACCGCCCCGTGGGTGGGCCGGAGGCCATAGAGGCCGCAATAGCTCGCCGGCAGGCGGACCGATCCGCCGGTGTCCGTCCCGATGGCGAAATCCACCGCCCCGCCCGCCACTGCGGCGGCCGACCCGCTGGAGGAGCCGCCGGGAATGCGGCCGGGCGCTTTCGGGTTCTCCGGCGTGCCGTAATGGGCGTTCTCGCCGGCCAGACTCCAGGCCAGCTCGTCGGTCAGCGTCTTGCCGGCGACGCGCGCCCCGGCGTCGAGCAGCCGCTGCACGGCGGGCGCGGTCTCCCGCGGGACCTCGTGGGTACGCAGCCAGTCCGGGTTGCCGGCCCCGGTGGGCAGGCCGGCGATGTGGAACAGGTCCTTCACCGCGAAGCGCAGCCCGGCCAGCGGGCCGCTTGCGGCTCCGGCGACCTCGGTCCGGCCATAAGGGACGAAGGCGTTCAAGGGGTCGTTCGGCATGATGCTGTGGTCAATCTTAACGTAGGTTCGAATCCCCTCTCCCCTCCGCTCACGCGCAAACAAAGCTTGCGCTGACGCGGCAGGCGGACCTTTGGTCCGCCGAAAGCGGGGAGAGGGTCAGGGTGAAGGGGTCGTGCTTTTGCCGGACGCACCGCCACGCGCATCCCCCTCACCGGCCCTCCGGGCCACCCTCTCCCCAGAGGGGAGAGGGTTGGAAAAGAGTTTGCGCAGCCAATCCTTCACCATGCTCCACAGCAGATTGCCAGCGTTCAGTTCCTTGACGGGCTCGGAGGCAGGCTCCGGGGTCGGGGCGACAACCGCTTCCGAGGACGCAGCCACCTCCGCCACCGGGGCGGTCGCGGCGAGCTTGGCTTCCAGGTTGCGGGCGAACTCGGCGGTCAGGCGGTTGGCGATCTCCTGCACGATGGCGCCGCGGCTGAACTGGGCCAGCACGCCGGTCAGCGTGAAATCGACGGTCAGGTCGATGCGCGTCCCCGGCCCCTCCTCAAGCACCGCGAAGGTCACGTCGGCCTTGGCGCGGGAGTTGTTCTTGGGGTCCGTCCCCTGGCCGTGGATGACGCCGGTGTGGGTCACCTCGTCCATCGTCAGCGTGCCCTCGCCCGCGAAGGCGGCGGCGATGGGGCCGAGCTTCACGCGCATCTGCCCGAAGATGCGGTCGCCCTCGCGCGGCTTGGTCAGCGAGGCGCCGGGCATGCAGGCGATCACCTGCTCCACGTCGCCGAGCAGCGGCCAGACGCGGGCGCGCGGGAAGTTGACGGCAAGGGTCTGGGTCATGGTCGGCATGGGCTTACCCTGCGTTCGTGTTGCGCGCGTCGATGACGCGGCGGATGGCGTTGACGATCCCGACATAGCCGGTGCAGCGGCACAGGTTGCCGCTCATCGCCGTGCGGATCGCCTGGTTGTCGGCGTCCGGGCAGCGCAGCACGACGTCGCGCGCCGCCACCAGCATCCCCGGCGTGCAGAAGCCGCACTGAAGCCCGTGCTCGGCGGAGAAGGCCTCGCGCAGTTCCGCCGCCAGCGGATCGTCGTCCAGCCCCTCCACCGTGGTGACGGACCGCCCGTCGCAGGCCACCGCGAAGGTGATGCAGGAGCGCGCCGGCTCGCCGTCGATCAGGATGGTGCAGGCGCCGCACACGCCGTGCTCGCAGCCGAGATGGGTGCCGGTCAGAAGCTCCCGCTCGCGCAGGAAGTCGCCCAGATGCTGGCGCGGCGGCACGCTGGCCTCGACCCGCGTTCCGTTGACGGTCAGGGAAATGGTTTTGGCGTGGGCGCTCATGACATCACCTGCGCGATGGCGCGCTTCAGCGCGACGGTGTGGGTCCGAAGGGCGATGGGGTCGTCCGCAGCGGGGCTTCCGGCCAGATACGCGGCCATGGCCGCTTCGGTGCAGCCGCCCTCGAACAGGGCTGGGCCGTCGATCACGACCGGCTTGCCGGAGGTCGCCCCGGCGACGCAGCGCTGGACGCCGCGGGCCGGGTCGATCAGCACCGCGCCGGTGGCGTGGGAGAACTCCCCGGTCTTGCGGCAGACCTTGTAATAGCCCCAGCGCGCCCGGTCGGACAGGGCGGGCACATGGATTTCCGCGACGATCTCGCCCGGCTGCAGGGCCGTCTCGAACACACCGAGGATGAAGTCGGTCATTGGCACGCTGCGCCGCCCACCCGGGCCGGCGATCACCACGTCGGCGCCGAGCGCGGTCAGCACGTTCACCCAGTCCGCCGCCGGGTCGGCGTGGGCGAGGCTGCCGCCGATGGTGCCGCGGTTGCGCACCGCGCGGTAGGCGATCACCGCCGCCACGGACGGCAGAACGCCGCGCGTCACGTCCGGATAATCGCCGTCCTCCAGCCGCGCGTGGGTGACGCAGGCGCCGATGACCAGCCGATCGCCCTCCCGGCGGATCGTTTGAAGCTCGGCGATGCGGGTGATGTCCACCAGCAGCTCCGGCTGGGCCAGCCGCAGGTTCAGCATGGGGCCGAGCGACTGGGAGCCGGCCACCGGCCGCACCATCACATCCTCACGCGCCAGAAGCTCCAGCGCCGCGTCGAGCGTCGCCGGCTGCGCGTAATCGAAATCGACCGCCTTCATGCCGCACCCCGCGTTTCGGCGATGGCGCCAAGGATGACTTCAGGCGTCATCGGCGCGTTCGTCACGATGACGCCCAGCGGCTTCAGCGCGTCGTTGATGGCGTTGCAGATCGCCGCCGGCGGGGCGATGGCGCCGCCCTCGCCGATGCCCTTCACGCCGAATTCGGTGTAGGGCGAGGGGGTCAGCATGTGGATGATCCTCACGTGCGGGACCTCGGTGAATCCGGGGATCAGGTAATCCGCGAAGGTTGAGGCGAGCGGCTGCCCCTCCGTGTCGTAGGGCATCCGCTCGTAGAGCGCGGTGCCGACGCCCTGGGCGACGCCGCCGTAGATCTGACCGTCGACGACCATCGGGTTGACCATGGTTCCGGCGTCCTCGACCACCACATAATCGAGGATTTCGACCTGCCCGATCTCCGGGTCCACGGCCACCGCCACGGCGTGGGTGGCGTAGGAGAAGGTGCCGTGGTCGCTGCCCGGCTTGTAGCCGGCGGTGACCTCCAGCCCGCCGCGGTCAACGTCGGCGGGAAGAAGCTGCGGCGCGCGGTACCAGGTGTGGGCGATCTCGCGGATGGTCACCGCGGCGGCCCCGGCCTTCACCGACCCTTCCTCTAGAACCACCCCGTCCGGACCGGCCTGCATCAGATGCGCGCCGATCTTGCGCAGCCGCTCGGCCAGCGTGCGGCAGGCGGTGGCGACGGCGCCGCCGGCCATGACCATGCTGCGCGACCCCCAGGTGCCCGTCGAATAGGGCGTCAGGCCGGTGTCGCCGTGCACCAGCTTGATCTTTTCCAGCGGGATGCCCAGCACCTCGTGGGCGACCTGGGCGAAGGTGGTCTCCATGCTCTGGCCGTGCGACTGCACGCCGACGCGCAGCTCCAGCCCACCGTCCGGGGTGATGCGGGCCTGCGCCTGCTCGTGTCCCGGCACCATGGGGATGCCCCAGCCGTGATAGACGGCGGTGCCGTGGGCCGACTGCTCGCAATAGGTGGCGAAGCCGACGCCGATCAGCCGCCCGTCCGGCTCTCCCGCCTTCTGGCGGACGCGCCAGCCCTCCAGCTCGATGGCGGCGACGGCGCGGCGGACGGATTCGGGATAGTCGCCGCTGTCGAAATGCTTCCGCGTCACGTTGTCGAAGGGCATCTTCTCCGGCGGGACGAGGTTTTCCAGCCGGACCTGCCACGGCTCCCGCCCCACGGCGTCGGCCACGGCGTCGATCATCTGCTCCATGGCGAAGCACACGCCGGTCCGCGCCACGCCGCGGTAGGGGACGATGGGCGGCTTGTTGGTGCAGACGGAGAAGGTGCGGCAGCGGTAATGCGCGAAGTCGTAGGGGCCGGGCAGGATGCTGCCGACCTGCGCGGCCTCCAGGCAAGCCGAAAAGGGATAGACGGAGTAGGCCCCGGCATCGACCCAGGCGTCGGCCTCGATCCCCAGCAGCCGCCCGCGCGCGTCGGCGTAGGCGGTGATCTCGTAATGGTGCTCGCGGGCATTGGCGGCGGCGACCAGATGCTCCCGCCGGTCCTCGGTCCAGCGGACGGGGCGGTCGAGGCGCATGGCGATCCAGGCGGCCACGATCTCCTCCGGCTGGAGCAGGCCCTTCCAGCCGAAACCGCCGCCCACGTCCGGCGCCACCACGCGGATCAGCCCCTGGTCGAGGTCCAGGCATTCCGACAGGCCGGCGCGCACGATGTGCGGCATTTGGGTCGAGGTGGTCAGGACGAGCTGTTCGACATGGCGGTCCCAATGGGCAACCACGCCCTTGCCCTCCAGCGGCACCATGCACTGGCGAGCCGTGCGGATGGTCCGCGACACCTTCACCGGGGCGGTGGCGGCGATCTCCGCGATGTTCCCGCCAACGTTGGTCTCCAGGAAGACGTTGTCCGGCCAGTGGTCGTGCACCTTCGGCGCGCCCGGCGTCACCGCCTCCAGCATGTCGGAATTCACCGGCAGCTCGGCGTAATCGACGAAGACGGATGCCGCGATGTCCTCGGCCTCGGCGCGGGTGGCGGCGACGCAGACGGCCACCGGCTCGCCGACGAAGCGCACCTTGCCGTCGGCCAGCGCCGGCTGCTCCGACACCTTGAAGCCGGGCAGGCCCGACACGGCGCGGATCGGCTTGACGCCGCCCGCCGCCAAGTCCGCCCAGGTGAAAACGGCGCCGCGGTGCTCCTCCGGGATCTCGATGCCGGTGATGGTCGCGTGGGCGACCGGGCTGCGCACGAAGGCCAGCTCCTTCATGCCGACCAGGGCGATGTCGCCGACGAAGCGGCCCCGCCCGCGCAGCAGCCGGTCGTCCTCCTTGCGGCGGACCCGCGCGCCGACACCGGAACCGGCGGTGCTAACCTCTCCCATTCCCTGACCCTCTCGTTCTTCTTCTCAGCCGCCCAGATAGGCGCGCTGGATGTGGTCGTTGGCGAGCATGGCCTGCCCGGTTCCCTGCTCCATTACCTGCCCGCTTTCCAGCAGGTAGGCGCGGTCGCACATGTCGAGCGCGGCGTAGGCGTTCTGCTCGACCATCAGCACGGTGGTCCCTTCCCGGCGGATGTCCGACACGATCTCGAAGGTGCGTTCCACGAGGTTAGGGGCGAGGCCCAGCGACGGCTCGTCGAACAGCACGATCTTCGGCCGCGACATCAGCGCCCGCGCGATGGCCAGCATCTGCTGCTCGCCGCCCGACATGGTGCCGGCGGGCTGGTTCAGCCGCTCCTTCAGGCGGGGGAAGCGGTGGAACAGCCGCTCCATGTCCTGGGCCACCGCCTGATGGTCGCGGCGCAGATAGGCGCCCATCTCCAGATTCTCGCGCACCGTCAGGTGGGGGAAGACGCGTCGCCCCTCCGGACAGTGCGCCACGCCCAGCGCCAGCACCGTGCGGGGCGCGGCGTTGCCGATCTCCCGCCCTTCGAAGGTGATCCGGCCCGAGGCCAGCGGCAGCAGGCCGCTGATGGCGCGCAGCGTGGTGGTCTTGCCAGCGCCGTTGGCGCCGATCAGGGTGACCAGCTCCCCCTCCTCCACCGTCAGCGAGACGTTGCGGAGCGCCGGGATCTGGCCGTAGCAGACGGTGATCCCCTCAACCTTTAGCATGCTTCACCCCCTGGCCCAGATAGGCCTGGATCACGTCCGGGTTGGCGCGGATGACCTCCGGCGGGCCTTCGGCGATGATGCGCCCGTGGTTCAGCACGACCACGCGGTCGGAGATCGTCATGACCATGCGCATGTCGTGCTCGACCAGCAGGATGGTCACGCCGCGGTCGCGGATGCGCTGGACGACGCCCATGAAGGCTTCCGTCTCCGACGGGTTCAGCCCGGCGGCGGGCTCGTCCAGCAGCAGCAGCTTCGGATCGGCGGCCAGCGCGATGGCGATGCCGAGCAGCCGCTGCTCGCCGTAGGCGAGGTTGCCGGCCAGCTCGTCGGCGCGGTGCGACAGCCCGACGAAGGCCAGGATCTCGGCAACCGCCGCCCGCATCCGCTCGGTCTCCGCCCGCACCGAGGCGAGCCGCAGCAGCGCGCCCCAGGTCTCCGCCTTCCCCTGCCGGTGCATCCCGGTCAGCACGTTGTCGAAGACGGTGCAGCCGGCGAAGATGCTGGTGCGCTGGAAGGTGCGCACGACGCCCAGCCCGGCGATGCGGTTGGAGGACAGGCGCGTCAGGTCGGTGCCGCGGAACAGCACCTTGCCGCCGGTCGGCTTCAGAAAGCCGGTGATGACGTTGAAGGCCGTCGTCTTGCCCGCCCCGTTGGGGCCGATCAGGCTGACGATCTCCCCCTCCGGCACGGCGAAGCTCATCGAGGCGATGGCGATCAGGCCGCTGAAGTGAACCGCGACCTCGCGCACCTCAAGGATCGGGGCGGTGGATTCGTCGAGGGCGAGGCTCATGCCGAGGTCTCCTTGCGCAGGCCCAGCGCCGTGGCGGCGACGCGCTTGCGGCGCCCGGCGAACCAGTTCTTCACCGCCGGGACGATGCCCTGCGGCAGGAAGAAGACGACCACGATCATGGCGACGCCGTAGATGATCCACTGCACCTCGGGCCGCGCCACCTCGCGCAGCACCTCGGGCAGGATGCCGAAGGCGAGGCCGCCGACGATCGGGCCGGCCAGCGTGCCCTTGCCGCCCGTCACCACCATGATGACCATCGTCACCGTGTAGATGAACATGAAGACGTCCGGATCGACGATGCGGATGTAGTGGGTGTAGAGCCCGCCCGCGGCCCCGGCCATGCCCGCCGCGATCACCGTGGCGACGACCAGGTAGCGCGTCACGTCGATCCCGACCGAGCGCGCCAGCGACTCGTTCTCGCGCAGCGCCACCAGCGCCCGGCCCACCCGCGACTGCACCAGCCGCTGGATCACCAGGAAGCAGACCACCGCGACCGCCAGCACCAGAAGGTAGTTGTATTCCTTCTTGTAGAGCGGGATCACCCCGTCCCACGGCAGCCAGACCGACAGCGGCGGGATGTTGTTCAGCGCCATCGGCCCCTCGGTCAGGTCCACCCAGTTCAGCGCGACCATGCGCATGACCTGGGCGAAGCTGATGGTGACGATGACGAAGTAGGCCCCGCGCACCCGGAAGGCGAGCTTGCCGATCAGGAAGCCGAACAGCGCCGCCATCAGGATGCCGCCGAGGAAGGCCACCCACACCGGCTGCGGCCCCAGCACGAAGGGTTCCGTCCCGCCGAGGTCGAGGTCGAAGCCCAGCGAGAGCAGCGCGCTGGTGTAGGCGCCGATGCCGAAGAAGGCGATGTGGCCGAGGCTGAGCTGCCCGGTGTAGCCGAGCAGCAGGTTCAGGCTCATCGCCCCGATGATGAAGATGCCGGTCGAGGTCAGGACGTAGAGGATGTACTGGTCGCCCAGCCACAGCGGCCCGACCGCCATGAACAGGACGAACAGCCAGGGGAGGAGGCGCGTCGTCATCCGATCCGCTCCTTCATGGCGAAGAGACCCTGGGGCCGCACGATCAGCACGGCGATGATCAGCAGGAAGCCCATGGCGTCGCGGTAACCCGACGACAGGTAGCCGGCGCCGAACTCCTCGGCGAGCGCCAGGACGAAGCCGCCGATGGTGGCGCCGGGGATGTTGCCCAGCCCGCCCAGGATGACGATGGCGAAGGCCTTCAGCGCCACCAGATCGCCCATGGTCGGCGTGACCACGAAGATCGGGCCGAGCAGCGCCCCCGCCGTCGCGGCGAGGCCGGAGCCGAGCGCGAAGGTCAGCGTGTACATCAGCCCGCGGTTGACGCCCATCAGCGCCGCCGTGTCCGGGTCCTGGAAGGTGGCGCGCATGGCGACGCCCAGCTTGGTCCGGTTGATGAGCAGGTAGAAGCCGCCCAGCAGCAGCAGCGCCACGCCCAGGACGAACAGCCGGTTCATGCCCACCGACACCGACCCCAGCACCACCGGCTCGGTCGGGAAGGGGCTGGGCACCGACTTCGCGACACCGCCCCAGACGAGTTGTTCCCCGGCCTGCATGGCGATGCCGGCGCCGATCATCACCAGCATGGTGGTGTCGATGTCGGCGCCCTTGAGCGGGCGCAGCAGAGTGAATTCGATCAGCGCGCCCAACGCCATGCCCAGCACGGCGGCCATCGCCAGGGACATGAAGAAGTTCAGCCCCATCATTCCGGCCAGCATGTAGGCCATGTAGGCGCCGAAGGTGTAAAGCTCGCCATGGGTGAAGTTGACCACGCGCATGATGCCGAAGATCAGCGTCAGGCCGATTCCCAGCAGCGCGTAGGTCCCCCCCAGGACCACGGCGTTCAGAAGGTGCTGCAGATGCGCTTCCACCGCGTGTCTCCATCCCTCGGTTTCCCCTCTCCCCTCTGGGGAGAGGGTCAAGGTGAGGGGGTTGCGCTTGTGCCGGACGCGCCGCCACGGGCATCCCCCTCACCCTCCCCGCGCCTGCGGCGCGGGTCCCCTCCCTCTCCCCAGAGGGGAGAGGGCGTTCTTGGCGGGGGTGCTTACGGCATCGTCACCTTGCCGTCCTTCACCTGGACGACGTAGACGTTGGCCTCGTTCTGGCCGCTCTCCTTGCCTTCCGGGCCGTCCTTCTTGAAGGCGATGTCGCCGTTCACGCCGTCCAGCTTGACGGTCCACAGCGCGTCGCGGATGGCCTGCGGCTCGGCCTTGCCGGCTTTCTTGATGGCTTCCACGATGGTCATGATGCCGTCAAAGCCGCGGTAGCCCTCGGTCAGGCCGGCGAAGTCGTAGCCCTTCTTGTTCCAGCCATCGACGAAGATCTTGGCGACCGTCGGGTGCACCGCCTTCTCCGGGAACCAGGGGGCGAAGAACAGCGTGAAGTAGCCGCCGTCCGCCGCCGCACCCGCCTGCGCGATGAGCTGGTCGGGGGAGGAGGAGCCGCCGTTGGTGATGACCCGGTGCGGCAGGCGCAGCTCCGCCGCCTGCTTCAGGATCAGGGTGATCTGCTCGACGCCGGTGGTGACGAACAGCGTGTCGCCGCCCGACTGCTTGATGCTGGAGAGCTGGGCCGACAGGTCGGTGGCCTCCGGCGCCATCGTCTCGGTGACGCCGATCTCGACGCCCTTGGCCTGGAGCATCTTGCGGAACTCCTCCGCCGAGCCGCGGCCGAAGTCGTTGTTCACCGCCAGGAAATCGGCCTTCTGGATGGCCGGCTGGAAATGGTCCAGCTTCTCCGCGAAGGACTTGGCCTCCATGGCGGAGGTCGGGGCGATGCGGAAGACCCACGGGTTGCCCGAGGTGGTGATCTTGGTCGAGGAGGAGGTCTCGACCACCATCGGCACGCCGTACTCCACCAGCTTCGGCATCACCGCCAGGGTGAAGGTGGAGCTCCAGGCGCCCATCAGCACCGGGACCTTGTCGCGCACGATCAGCTTCTCGGCGGAGGCGACGGCCTCCTTCGGGTTGCTCTTGTTGTCCTCGATGATCAGCTGGATCTTCTTGCCGAGAACGCCGCCGTTGGCGTTCACGACCTCCTCCGCCACCCGCGCGCCGTTGGCGACGTAGTTGCCCGACGCGGCGACCGCGCCAGTCAGCGGCTGGGTCACGCCGATCTTGATCGTCTCCTGCGCAAAGGCCACGCCCGGCGCCAGCAGCGCGGCGCTCAGCAGCAACGCCGTGGTCTTCATCGTCCGCATGTCGTCTAGCCCCCTCTTTTTGATTTGAACCGTCAGTTGGCGGTGGTCACCAAGCGGCGACCGCGCCGTCGCTGCGGGGATCGGTCGCCCCCTCCAGCGTTCCGTCGGCATGGCGGACGATGGCGCCCGCATGCCCCATGGTGCTCGTGTACGGATCGAGCAGTTCGACTTCGTGCCCGGCGTCGCGCAGGGCGGCGACCAGGGCGGGGTCGAAGCGGCTTTCCAGCTTCAGCGTCACGCTGTCCTCGCCCCAGGTGCGGCCAAGCAGCCAGCGCGGCGCCGTGACGGCGGCCTGCAGGCCCTGCCTGAACATCGCGTAGCGGGAGAAGACGGCGGCCTGCGTCTGCGGCTGCCCCTCCCCGCCCATGGTGCCGTAGACCATGCTGCGCCCGTCGTCGAAGCGGGCCATCGCCGGGTTCAGCGTGTGGAAGGGCTTGCGCCCCGGCGCCAGCGCGTTCCAGCCGTCCTCCGCCAGACGGAAGGAGGCGCCGCGGTTCTGCCAGGTGATCCCGGTGTCCGGCAGGACGAGGCCGGAGCCGAATTCGAAATAGACGCTCTGGATCATGCTGACGGCGCGGCCCTGCCCGTCGATCACCCCCAGCCACACCGTGTCGCCCGGCTTGGCCACATGCGGCCAGGGCAGCGCGCGGGCGCGGTCGATGTTCGCCGCCAGCCCGTCCAGCACCGCGTCGTCGAGGAAGGTCTGCGCCTCCCGCCCCATGTAGGCCGGGTCGCCGACCTCGCGGTCGCGGACCAGGAAGGCCTGCTTGGTCGCCTCGATCAGCCCGTGGATGTGGTCGAAGCCCTCGCCCTCCGTCACCCCCAGCCGGTCGAACAGCGCGAGGATCATCAGCGAGGCCAGACCCTGCGTCGGCGGCGGGTGGTTGAACAGCCGCGCCCCGCGCACGCCGACCGACAGGGCCGGGCGGCGGTGCGCCGCGTGACCCGCAAGATCCGCCGCATCCACCGGCGAGCCGGCGCGCTGCAAATCCGCCGCGATGGATGCTGCGAGCGGCCCGCGGTAGAAGCTGTCCAGCCCTTCGGCCGCCAGCCGGCGCAGCGTGGCGGCCAGCGCCGGCTGCTTCAATGTCGAGCCTTCCAGCGGCACGGCGCCGCCCGGCAGGAAGGTGTCCTTGAAGCCGGGGACGTCCTTCAGCTCGTGCAGCTTCTGGCGGGTCAGCCCTTCCTGGCTGGCGGTGACGGGGATGCCCTGCTCGGCGTGGGCGATGGCTTCGTCCAGGATGCGGGCGAGCGGCAGCGGCTCGGCCCAGCCGGCGCTGACGGCCAGCGCCTCGCGCCAGCCGTCGATGGTGCCGGCGACCGTGTTCGCAGCCAGCGGCCCACGCCAGGGCACCGTCGCGTGGCCGTGGCGCCGGTAGAGGTCGAGCGAGACGGCCTTGCCCGCCCCGCCGCAGGCGTCGATGGCGACGGGGTCGCGCCCCGGCTCGGCGATCAGCCAGAAGCCGTCGCCGCCGATGCCGGTCATGTGCGGGTAGACGACGGCCAGCGCCGCGGCGACCGCGACCGCCGCCTCGACGGCGGTGCCGCCGTCGCGCAGGATCTGGAGGCCGGCTTGGCTGGCGAGATGATGCGGGGATGTGACCATTCCCCGGCGGCTGCGCGGCGTGTTCAGCATGGGAACCTCACGGAAGAAGGCCGTAGATCATCCGCGCCGCCGTCAGCCCGAGGAACAGGGCGAAGACGCGGCGCAGGACGCGGGTGTCGAGGCTGTGGGCGAGCCGCGCGCCGAGCGGCGCCATCGCCATGGAGGCCGGCAGGATCAGCGCCAGCCCCAGCAGGTTGACGTAGCCCAGGCTGAAATCCGGGCGGCCCGGCACGTTCCAGCCGGTCAGCACGAAGCCCACCGTTCCCGGCACGCCGATGATGAAGCCGAGCGCCGCCGCCGTGCCGACCGCACGGTGGATCGGGTAGCCGAACAGGGTCAGGATGGGGACGCTGAGCGTGCCGCCGCCGATGCCCATCATGGCGGACATCATGCCGATGCCGCCGGCCAGCCCCTGGCGCGGCGCGCCGCTCGGCAGCCCGTCGGCGATGCGCCACTCGGCCTTGCCGAACAGCATGTGCAGCGTGACCAGGACCGCCATCCCGGCGAACACCGCCGTCAGCACCGGGCCGCGCACCACGCCGGCCACCGCCGTTCCCCCCAGCACACCGAGGAAGATCGCCGGCCCCCAAGCGCGCAGCAGGTCGCCGTCCACGGCGCCGCGGCGACGGTGGGCGCGCAGCGACGTCAGCGAGGTGGCGATGATGGTGGCGAGCGAGGTGCCGACCGCGACGTGCATGCGCACGGCCTCGTCCACACCCAGCGCGGTGAACAGGTGATAGAGCACCGGCACGATCACGATGCCGCCACCCACCCCCATCATGCCGGCCGCCAGCCCGGCGAAACCGCCGGCCAGCAGAAGCCCGCCGCCGAGAATGGGAAGCTGCGGCACCGCCGCGATCCCCAGCCCGGTCACGGGATGCCCCGCCGCATATGCAAAAACCCTCTCATTTTTATGGATATCCGACTTTTTCCGTTGGTTTCCCATCCCTTTGCGAACGCCGTGCCAACCGGCAGAACACTGCGCATTTTGGTTCGTCTGGAGGGCAGGCGCGGCGCGGCGCCAGGGCCGGAAATCGCCCTAATGTTGGGCAAGCGGATTGACGGCGGGACCACACGCCCCCTGGAAAGAGGGGTCTATTCTGTTGATAAACAAACAAAAATCGTGAGATCCAAGCGCTTCGGCCTTTCGCTTCATTCGTGCGCAACGTCTGCCTGCTGAGCGGGCATTCATCAGTATGCTGATGATATGGCGGCGCCTCGGAATGAACCGTGGATGGCCAGCCGCGAGCGCGGCCACCGGCTCCTGAAGCCCTTCAAAATCCCCGCTTTTCGCTGCGGCTTCGGTGTTCGTGCACAAATCAGCGGCAGGGTGCCGTGCCACGCCGCCACGCCACGAATCATCAGCATACTGCGGAAAATGGCGCATCGGAGGGCGGCGGACGCATCCCGTGGTATGCCGTATTGTGCGTATTTTGACCACCGAATGCCCAACAGGCGATCATTCGTCAGTATGCTGAAGTTTTGCGCGCCCCAGCGACTCTGCCCCGCCCTGGCATGCCCCTTGCTGAAGAAACGGCCAGATAAAAATCAGCGCAAGAAGGTGGGTTATGTCAGAGACGCACACGTTCGACCTCGTACTCCGCGGCGGACGGATTCTCGACCCGGCCAACGGGGTGGATCTGGTCGGCGATCTGGCGGTCGCGAAGGGCCGCATCGCGGCGGTGGCGGAACGGCTGCCCGACGATGCCGCCGACACCATCCTCGATGTCTCCGGAAAGCTCGTGACGCCGGGCCTGATCGACACCCACGCACACGTCTTCGAAAAGGTCACCGGGCGCTTCGGACTGAACCCGGACATGGTCGGCGTCCGCTCCGGCGTGTCGACGCTGGTCGATCAGGGCGGGCCGAGCCTGATGACCCTTCCGGCTTTTCGCCGCTTCATCGCCGAGCCGGCGCGCTCGCGCACGCTTTGCTTCCTGTCGGCCTATCTGGTCGGCGGGCTGGAGGGCCATTACTACCCGCAGCTCTACCGTCCGGATTGCGTCGATGTGGACGCCACCATCCGCGTCGGGCGCGAGAACCGCGACATCGTGAAGGGCATCAAGGCCCACGCCGAGGTCGGCGGCGCCTCGCGCTGGGGCCTCGACGTCATCAAGCAGGCCAAGCGCATCGCGGACGGCATCGGCGTGCCGCTCTACGTCCATCTCGGCCAGCTCTGGCCGGAGGTGGAGGGCGGCGAAGCCGTCGATCCCGACATGCTGGTGGAGGAGCTGGTCCCGCTGCTCGATTCGCGCGACATCCTGGCCCATCCGTTCACCCGCCACCCCGGCGGCTTCATCTCCACCCGCACCGGCGAGGTGCATCCGGTCATCTACAAGGCGCTGGAGCGCGGGCTGACCGTCGATGTCGGCCATGGCTCGCATTTCAGCTTCGAGATGGCGCGGCGGACGCTGGCGGCGGGCATCCTGCCCTACACGCTGGGCGCCGACCTGCACGGCTACAACGTGAAGGCCCCGACGGTGGGCGCCGGCGGCGACCGCGAGGCCAATCCCTTCTACGGCGTTGCCCCCTTCAGCCTGACCCACGCGATGACCGAGCTTCTGACTCTCGGCATGGCGCTGAGCGATGTGCTGAAGACGGTGACCAGCAACCCCGCCGCCATGCTGGGCATGGCCGACGAGATCGGCGCGCTGACTCCGGGCATGGCCGCCGACGTGGCGGTGCTGGAGGTCAAGGCCGGCCGCTGGCAGCTCAGCGACAACAGCGGCGAGCGGGTGACCGCGCCGGAGATGATCGTCCCGGCCTTCTCGCTGCGCGACGGCGTGGTGCAGGAGGTCGACAGCCCGCTGCTGCCGAAACCGATTCCGGTGGCGGCGTAACGCGGCGGACTCGCCCCCACCCTAACCCTCCCCCGCTAACGCAGGGGAGGGAACAGTCCCCCTCCCCTGCGTTAGCGGGGGAGGGCCGGGGTGGGGGCAGCGTCGCCACCCGAACACCCCACCATCCGACAAGGACTCCGCCCATGTCCGAAGCCGCGCTCGCTTTCTGGATGTTCGAGGTCCCGGCCCGCTGCCGCGACGCCGAGGGGCGGCGGCTGGGCAAGGCCCGCGCCCTGCTGCTGTCCCACCCGCGGCGCCAGCAGCGCATGATGCTGGAGCTGGCGCACGACACCCCGCTCGCCATGGGAAGCCGCGTCGTCACGAGGCGCGCAGCCTTCGTGGTCGAGCGCTGCGAGGGCGAGTCCGGCTTCGGCTTCCGGCGCTACGCCGTGCGCTGCGTCGGGACTCGGCCGTCCCCGTGACGAAAACCGGGCGCGGCTGATCCACATCAAGGCGCGGAGGGCTCCAGCCAGGAATATTAATCGAACGATTAATAACTCGCTTCGGAGACTCCCATGACCACCCCCGCCCCCGCGCCGCATGAGGGCCTGTGCGCGAAACTCCTGCGCGGCTGGCGCGGCGCGCGGTCCCTGGACGCGCTCCAGACGCTGGCGCCGCACGACCGCGACCGCGTGCTGGCCGACGCCGGCCTGACCGACCTGACCGCCCCGGCCGTGCTGCGCGCCGGCCATGTCGGCGCGCTGCTGCCCGCCGCGATGGCGCTGCACGGCGTCGACGGCGCCGCGGTGGAGCAGGATCGCCCCGACCTGATGAACGACCTGCAGCGCGTCTGCGCGCTTTGCCGCAGCGCCCGCACCTGCCGCCGTCTGCTGGCCGAGGGCTGCACGCAACCGGAGCACGCCCGGCTCTGCCCCAACGCCGACACGCTGGACGCGCTCCGCTGAGGAGCGCGCCGAACACGGCGCCAAAACACAGCCGCAAAAAATCCCCAACCGTCTTCGTCGGAAAAGCGATTGACAGCGCCGCGACGCGACCGTTAGCATCCCTACATAATTAATTGGCCGTATAATAAAACACGGGAACGGTTGCCGCATCGGACGGCATGCGTTCCCGCAACGGGCCGACGCGCCCACGCCGCGAGCGGCGGGGCGCCGACAGGGAATCGTCATTCGCCGTCATCGCGACATCACCGTCGAACGCGGAGGGAGAGATGAGAAACGTGGTACTGGGCGGCCTGCTGTTGACCGGCGTCGCCGCGTCGGTTCCGGCGCAGGCGCAGGACACGGTCAGGATCGGGCTGGTCCAGCCGCTGACCGGATCGGTCGCCTACAACGGCAAGTCCGTGGTGGAAGGCGCCCGGCTCGCCGTCGAGGAGATGAACGCCGCGGGGGGCGTCCTCGGCAAGAAGATCGAACTGATCGTCGAAGACGGCCAGTGTACGCCGGCCAACTCGGTCAACGCCGTCGAGAAGCTGGTGCAGAAGGACAAGGTCGTCACGCTGGTCGGCGCCTTCTGCAGCTCCGCCACCGCGGCGATCATGCCGGTGGCCCAGAAGTACAAGCTGCCGCTGATCACCGGCGTGTCGTCGAAGGCCAGCCTGACGGAGCAGGGCAACCCCTACTTCTTCCGCGCCGCCGAGACGGACGCGCTGATGGCGGAGGCCTTCGCCAAGATCCTCGCCAACGACCTGAAGCTGACCAAGGTCGCCTACATCGGCGTCAACGACGACTGGGGCCGCGGCGGGGTGGAGGAATTCTCCCGCGACCTGACGGCGCTGGGCGTCAAGACGGTGCTGACCGAGTATTTCGACCACGGCGCCACCGACTTCTTCACGCTGCTGACCAAGCTGCGCGCCGCCAAGCCGGACGGCGTGTTCGTCGCCGCGGAGACGCAGGACGGCTCCATCCTGGTCAAGCAGATCCGCGAGATGGGTCTGGACACCAAGGTGTTCGGCGTCGGCTCCTGGGCCACCGCCGACTTCATCAACCTGACCGGTGAGGCCGCGGAGGGCATCCACGCCGCCGTCCCCTACGCCTCCAGCATGGACACACCGCGCAACCAGACCTTCGTCCAGAAATACCAGGCGAAGTACGGCATCAAGCCCGGCAAGTACGGCGCCGCCGGCTACAACGCGCTGAACATCGCCGGGCAGGCCATCGCGCGGGCCGGCGGCACGGACGCCGAGGCCATCCGGGCGTCGCTCGCCAAGACCAGCTACGAGGCGCCGAACGGCGTCTACAAGTTCACCGACAAGGGCCAGGCCTACGGCTTCGACGCGGTGCTGGTGCGGATCGAGAAGGGCGAACCGAAGGTGATCGCCTCCACCCCGGTGGACGCGCCGCACTGACCGGCGGGCGCGCCGCGGGGCTGCCGTGACGGCACCGTTCCCGCGGCGCGCACCGATCCAACGCACCGTTTGTGCGGGCCTGCTTTTGCGAGAACGTCATGGATCTCTTTCCGCAGTTCCTGGCCAACGGGCTGGTCATGGGCGTGTTCTACGCGCTCTCCGCCCTCGGCCTGACGCTGATCTTCGGCCTGATGCGCGTGGTCAACTTCGCCCATGGCGAGTTCTACATGCTGGGCGGGGTCAGCGGCTGGTTCGTCACCAATTACCTGGGCCTCGACTTCTTCAGCGGCCTGATCGTGGTCGCCGCCTTCATGGCCGCCGTCGGCTGGCTGGTCGACCGTTTCCTGATCGAGCGGGTGCGCGGCCAGGGTGAGGAGCCGGGCATCCTGCTGACCATCGGCCTGTCGATCTTCCTGGTCAACGGCACGCTCCTGCTGGTCGGCCCGGCGCCCATGAAGGTGGCCGGCGCGGTGGCCGAAGGGCCGCTGTTCTTCGGCCCGATCGCGGTGACCAAGCTGCGCCTGCTGGCCGTGGCGGTGGGCATCGCGCTGATCGTCGGCGCCCATCTGCTGATCCGCCGGACCCGGCTGGGGGCGGCGATGCGCGCCACCTTCCAAGACCCGATGGCCGCCAGCCTCGCCGGCATCCGCACCGGCCACGTCTACGCCGCCACTTTCGCGCTGGGCTGCACGTTGGCCGCGCTGTCGGGGATGCTGCTGGCCTCTATCTACTCCGCCCAGGCGTCGGTCGGCGGGCTCATCAGCCTGAAGAGCTTCGTCGTGGTGATCCTCGGCGGCATGGGCAGCTTCGCGGGCGCCATCGCCGGGGGTCTGCTGCTGGGCGTCGCCGAGGCGATGTGGGGCGGCTACGTCTCCATGGGCATGGTGGACGTGATCGGCTTCGTCCTGGTCATCCTGATCCTGCTGTTCCGGCCCCAGGGCCTGTTCTCGATCCGCACGGAAAGGGCCTGACATGACCCTGGAACGCAACATCCTGCTGGCCTTTCTGGCGGGGGCGGCGCTTCTGCCCTTCGCGGTGACGGACCAGTACATCCTGCACCTCGCCATCATGGCGCTGTTCTACGCGGTTCTGGCGAGCAGCCTCAATCTGGTGGTCGGCTATGTCGGCGAATTCTCGCTGGGCCACACCGCCTTCCTCGGCACCGGCGCTTACACGGCGGCGCTGCTGTCCACCCAGGCGGGGATGCCGATGTGGGTGACGATCCCGCTGGCCGGGCTGGTCTCCGCCGTCTTCGGCTTCGCCATCGGGGCGATCACGCTGCGCCTGCAAGGCCCTTACTTCGTGATCGTCACCCTGTCCTTCGCCGAGGTGCTGCGCATCGTCGCCAACAACTGGATCGCGGTGACCAACGGCCCGATGGGTCTGGCGGGCGTCGGGCAGACCCTCTTCGGGGACGTCACGGTCACCGACAAGGCCGGCTTCTTCCTGATCGTGCTGGGCATTGCCGCGGTGGCGCTCTACCTCTCCTACCGCTTCGTCTATTCCAACGCCGGCCGGGCGGCGGTGGCGGTGCGCGAGAACCGCTACGTCGCGCAGTCCATCGGCGTCGACCCCTTCGGCACGGCCATGCAGGCCTTCGTGCTGGGCGCCTTCCTGGCCGGTTTGGCCGGGGGCTTCTACGCCCACTACATCTCCTTCGTCGGGCCGGAGGTGTTCCGCTTCGCCTTCATGGCGACGATGATCATCATGGTTCTGCTGGGCGGCAAGGGCACGCTGATCGGCCCGCTGGCCGGCGCGGTGATCGTGACGGTGCTGGAGGAATATCTGCGCGAGGTGCAGGAACTCCGCCTCACCCTGTTCGGGCTGATCGTCATGGCCATCGTCCTTTTCCTGCCCAACGGCCTGATGGGCTTCATCGCCCTGCGCCGCGAGCAGCAGGCCGCCAAGCCGACCCTAAACGCCGCGAAGGAGCGCACCGTATGACGGCGACCACCCAGCCGACCACCGACCGGCAGCCGCTTCTGCGCGCCGACGACCTGACCATGATCTTCGGCGGCATCACGGCGGTGAAGGACTTCAGCTTCCACATCGAGCCCGGCGAGATCGTCGGCCTGATCGGCCCCAACGGCGCCGGCAAGACGACCTGCTTCAACATGCTGACTGGCTTCTACGCGCCGAGCAACGGGCGGGTCCGCTTCAAGGGGCAGGACATCACCAACCGCAAGCCCCACGCCATCGCCCGGCTCGGCCTCGTGCGCAGCTTCCAGAAGACCAACGTCATGAAGCGGCTGACGGTTTTCGAGAATGTGCTGACCGGCCATTACATGGCGAGCCGCCAATCCCTTCTCGCCACCTTCTTTCCCGGCGAGGCGGTCCGCCGCGCCGAACGGGAGGCGCGGGAGAGCGCCGCGGCCATCGTCGAGACCATGGGTCTGGCCCAGCGCATGAACGCCCCGGCGCATCTGCTGTCCTGCGGCGAGCTGCGCCTGCTGGAGGTCGCGGTGGCGCTGGCCGCCAAGCCCAGCCTGCTGATGCTCGACGAGCCCGCCGCCGGGCTGAACAGCCACGAGGCCGGGACCTTCGGCGCGGTGCTGAAGACGCTGGTCGGGCACAGCATCGACGCGCTGCTGATCGTGGAGCACAACATGGATCTGGTCATGTCGGTGTCCGACCGGATCGTCGTCCTCAACTTCGGCCGCAAGCTGGCCGAGGGCCGGCCCGCCGAAATCCTGGAGAACCGGCAGGTCGCCGAAGCCTATCTCGGAAAGGCCGCCGCATGACGCTGCTCTCCGAATCCCCCTCGCCCGCCGCCATCGCCGAAGCCGCCAACGCGCCGGTCCTCGCCGTGGAGGGCTTGCACGTCGCCTACGGCTCCACCGCGGCGCTGCACGGCGTGTCGCTGGACGTGCGGGCCGGCGAGACGGTGGCCCTGATCGGCGCCAACGGTGCCGGCAAGAGCACCATCCTGCGGGCCATTTCCGGCCTGCTGAAGGCGCGCTCCGGGACCATCGTCTGGAACGGCAAGCCGATCGCCAACCTACCCGCCGACCGCATCGTCGCCGCCGGCATCGCCCACTGCCCGGAGGAACGGCACGTCTGGCCGAACATGACGGTGCAGGAGAACATCGCGCTCGGCGCCTATCTCTGCCGTTCGCGCGAGGAGGTGCAGCGCCGCATCGGCATGACCTTCCACCGCTTCCCCCGCCTGCGCGAGCGGTCGCGCCAGATGGCCGGCACGCTCAGCGGCGGCGAGCAGCAGATGCTCGCCATCGCCCGCGCGCTGATGTCGGAGCCGCGGCTGCTGATGCTGGACGAGCCCAGCCTCGGCCTCAGCCCGAAGATGGCCGACGAGGTGTTCGACGTGGTGCGCTCCGTCAACGCCCACGGCGTGACCGTCCTGCTGGTCGAGCAGAACATCCACAACGCGCTGGGCGTCGCCAGCCGGGCCTATGTGGTCAAGACGGGCCGCATCACCGCCAGCCGCCCCTCGGCGGAGCTGCGCGGCGACCCCGACCTGCTGCGCGCCTATCTGGGCGGCTGAGGCCGCCACACGGCGAAAGGCCGTGTCACGAATAATTAAACGAACGACCGAACAATTCTCGGTCGCCGTCCTTCAGGAGGCAAGAGTGCGAACCAACATGCGAATTGGCATCGTCGGCGGCGGCATCGGCGGCGTCGCGCTGGCCGGCAGCCTGCTCCAGCGCGGCTTCGAGGTCCGCCTGTTCGAGCGGGCGCCGGGCTTCGGCGAGATCGGCGCCGGCATCCAGATGACGCCGAACGCGGTGAAGGTCATCAAGTCGCTGGGGCTTCTGGACAAGATGCTGGCCGCCGGCTTCCTGCCGCAATCGCTGGTCGGGCGCAACTGGCGCAGCGGGCGGGAGAGCTTCCGCACGCCGCTGATCGAGACCTGCCCGGTGCTCTACGACGCGCCCTTCATCCACATCCACCGCGCCGACCTGCACGCCATCCTGGCCTCTCTGGTCCCGGAGAGCGTCGCCAATTTCGGGGTGGGCTGCACCGGCGTGCGCCAGGACAAGACCACGGCGGTCGCCAGCTTCAGCGACGGCAGCGAGTACGAGGCCGACCTGATCGTCGGCGCCGACGGCGTGCGCTCCGTCGTGCGCTCCGCTTTGTTCGGGCCGGAGGCGCCGCGCTTCACCGGCCACATGTGCTACCGCGCCGTGGTGCCGACCGGCGGGGTGGTGGACTACGTCAGCCCCGACGCCTCCTTCTGGTTCGGGCCGCACAGCCACGTCGTGACCTACTACGTGCGCGGCGGCAAGGCCGTGAACATCGTGGCGGTCGCCGAGACCAAGGAGTGGGTCGAGGAGTCCTGGAACGCCCCCAGCAGCAAGGAGGAGATGCTCGGCGCCTTCCGCGGCTGGCACCGCAATGTGGAGACGCTCTTCAGCAAGGTGGATCAGGTCTACAAATGGGGCCTGTTCGACCGCGACCCGATGACAAGCTGGTCGAAGGGCCGCATCACGCTGATGGGCGACGCGGCACACCCCATGCTGCCCTTCCTCTCGCAAGGCGCCGCCATGGCGATCGAGGACGCCTATGTGCTGGCCGAATCCCTGAAGGGGCACGGCAGCGACGTAGCCTCGGCGCTGCGCGACTACGAGGCGGAGCGGCTTCCCCGCACCAGCCGCGTCCAGCTGGAGGCGCGGGAGCGCGGGCGGACCTACCACCTGCCTTCCCCGCTGGCCCAGGCGAAGCGTGACTTCATGTACTGGCTGCGCGGCCTGTTCAACCCGCAGGCCACTGGCATCCAGGCCAACTGGGTCTACCAGTACGACGCCCGCGCCTTCCGCCCCAACCTCTCCGACAAGCCGCGCCTCGTGGCGTGAGTGGGGCGACGTTGCCCCCACCCTAACCCTCCCCCGCTCTCGCAGGGGAGGGGACTGCTGCCGCTCCGCGATCGTCTCCCTCCCCTGCGTTAGCGGGGGAGGGCCGGGGTGGGGGCAAAGGCAGCAACGAAAGCCAGCCCCGCCGCAAGACATCTCCAAGGACCGACCATGACCAACAAGACCTATCGCATCGGCCAGATCGTCCCCAGCTCCAACACGACCATGGAGACGGAAATCCCGGCGATGCTGACCGCCCACGCGCTGGCGCACGGCACCCGCTTCACCTTCCATTCCAGCCGCATGCGCATGAAGACGGTGAAGAAGGAGGAACTCGCCGCCATGGACGCCGAGTCCGACCGCTGCGCGCTGGAGCTGTCGGACGCCCGCGTCGACGTGCTGGGCTACGCCTGCCTCGTCGCCATCATGAGCATGGGCAAGGGATACCACCGCGTCTCGCAGGAGCGGCTGCACGGGCGCACCGCTGAGAACGGCGGAACGGCCCCGGTCATCACCAGCGCCGGCGCGCTCGTCGACGCGCTGCACGTGCTGGGTGCCAAGCGCATCGCCCTGGTCGCCCCCTACATGAAGCCGCTGGCGCAGCTCGTCGTCGATTACATCGAACATGAGGGCGTGCAGGTCGCCGATTGGCGGGCCCTGGAAATCCCCGACAATCTGGAGGTCGGGCGTCACGACCCGTCCCGCCTGCCGGGAATCGTCGCGGGCATGGACACCACCGGGGTGGACGCCGTGGTGCTGTCGGCCTGCGTCCAGATGCCGTCGCTGCCCGCCATCGCGCAGGTCGAGGCGATGACCGGCAAGCCGGTGCTGAGCGCCGCCGTCGCCACCACCTACGCCAAGCTGAAGGCGCTGGGCCTGCCGACGCGCGTTCCGGGGGCCGGCGCCCTGCTCTCCGGCGCCTACTGACGGGGGATGCCATGACCAGCAGCACCTACCGCTACGGCGCGAACGTCCGCGCCAACGGCATCCGCCAGCATTACCTGCGTTACGGCGGCCAGGGGCGTTCCGTGGTGATCGTGCCGGGCATCACCAGCCCCGCCGTCACCTGGGGCTTCGTGGCGGAGCGCTTCGGGCGCAACTTCGACACCTACGTGCTCGACGTGCGCGGGCGCGGCCTGTCGGAGGCGTCGGACGCGCTCGACTATGGGCTGGACGCCATGGCCGCCGACGTGACGGCCTTCGCCGAGGCTCTGGGGCTGCGCGACTACGCACTGGTCGGCCATTCCATGGGTGCCCGCATCGGCCTGCGCGCGGTCAGCCGCCATGGCGCAACCCCGGCGCGGCTGGTCATGGTCGATCCGCCGGTCTCCGGGCCGGGCCGCCGTCCCTACCCGGCGCAGTTGCCCTGGTATGTGGACTCCATCCGCCTGATGCGCGAGGGCGCCGACCTGGAGGCGATGCGGCCCTTCTGCCCGACCTGGACCGACGAGCAACTCCGCCTGCGCGCCGAATGGCTGCACACCTGCGACGAGCGGGCCATCGTCACCGCCTTCAACGACTTCCAGACCGACGACATCCACGCCGACTTCCCGCGCATCCCCTGCCCGGCCCTGCTGATCGCCGCCGGGCGCGGCGACGTGATCCGGCCCGAGGAGGAGGCGGAAATCCGCCGGCTCCAGCCCGAGCTGGCCGTCACCCGCGTCGAGGGGGCCGGGCACATGATCCCCTGGGACGACGCGGAGGGCTTCTACCGCGCCTTCGGCACCGTCCTCGGCACCGCCGTCTGACCGCCCATCCGGAAAGGGACACGCATCATGCCCGTCAGTGACGCCGATATGGTCCGCGCCTGGACCCATGTTCTGACCCTGTCGAAGCTGAAGCCGCAGGAGGTGGTCACCGTCCTGACCAGCGACGGCACCCACCCGCAGACCCTGCGCACCGCCCTGATCGCCGCCTCCACCCTGGGGGCGCGGGTCAACCGGCTGGACCTGCCGCCGGTGAACGCGGAGCACGCCCACAGCCGCGACAGCCTCGCCTATCTCGGCACCACCCCGCTGACCGGAAACCGCGCCGCCATGGCCGCGCTGAAGGAAAGCGATCTGGTGCTGGACCTGATGACCCTCCTCTTCTCGCCGGAGCAGATGGAGATCCTGGAGAGCGGCACGAAAATTCTCCTCGCCGTCGAGCCGCCGGAGGTTCTCGTCCGCCTGCTGCCCAGCCTGGAGGACAAGGCGACCGTCGGCGAGGCCACGGCGCTGCTGAAGGCGGCCAAGGAGATGCACGTCACCTCGCGGGCCGGCACCGACCTGCGCCTGCCCATCGGCGAGTTTCCCACGGTGCAGGAATACGGCTTCGTCGACGAGCCGGGGCGATGGGACCATTGGCCGAGCGGCTTCGGCTTCACCTTTCCCAACGAGGGGCAGGCGAGCGGGCGGATCGTGCTCGACAAGGGCGACATCCTCTTGCCGATGAAGTCCTACCTGACCTCGCAGATCGAGATGACGGTGGAGAAGGGCTACGTCACCGCCATCACCGGCGGGCTGGATGCCGATCTGCTGAACGACTACATGGACGCCTTCGCCGACCCGGAGGCCTACGCCATCTCCCACATCGGCTGGGGCACGCAGAAGCGGGCGCGCTGGTCGACGCTCGGCCTCTACGACCGCGAACAGACGCTGGGCATGGACGCGCGGGCCTTCGCCGGGAACTTCCTCTTCTCGCTCGGCCCGAACAACGAGGCGGGCGGGTCGCGCACCACCGCCTGCCACATCGACATCCCCATGCGGAACTGCACCGTCAGCCTGGACGGGCGCGCGGTCGTCCGCGAGGGCAAGCTGCTGGCCGGAAAGGAACTGGCATGAGTGTTTCGGAACAGGCCGTCTATGAGCGGCAGGGCTTCGGCCGGTCGCTGGGCATCCAGGGCCAGATCGGGCTGCTCATCGTCGATTTCGTCAACGGCTTCGCCGACCCGGCGGTGTTCGGCGGCGGCAACATCGCGCCAGCCATCGCCCGCACGGCGCAGGTGCTGGAGAAGGCCCGGCAGCGCGGCTGGTTCGTCGCCCACAGCCGGATCGTCTACGCCGACGACGGGTCGGACGGGAACGTCTTCTCCATCAAGGTGCCGGGCATGCAGACCCTGACCGAGCACGCCGCCATCAGCGCCATCGTGCCGGAGCTGACCCCGGTGCCGGGGGAGCTGGTGGTGCGCAAGACGGTTCCCTCGGCCTTTTTCGGGACCGGGCTGGCGCCGTGGTTGACACAGCGCGGCGTCGAGACTCTTTTGATCGCCGGAGCGACGACGAGCGGCTGCGTGCGGGCCAGCGTGGTGGACGCCATGTGCCACGGCTTCCGCCCGGTCGTCATGGCCGATTGCGTGGGCGACCGCGCCCTGGCGCCGCACGAGGCCAACCTGTTCGACATCGGCCAGAAATACGGCGACGTGGTTCCGGCGGAGCGCGTTCTCGCCTTGTGAGACGCGGCCGGGGTTGAAAGGAGGATCGGGCGTTGCACCATGTTAGACTTTCCATCCGAAGCGTGCCGCCGGGAGTGAGATGAGCCGACCGATGAGCAAAGTCCAGGACAGCGCGCCCGTCGCCGACGCCGCGCCGGAGAGCGGCGCCCCGCGGGGCCGCCCCCCGCGCAGCCGCCGCGCCGGTCCGGGCCGTCCGGAGGGCACCAGCAACGTGCGCGACCAGATCCTGGACGCGGCGGAGCTGGAGTTCGCCAACCTCGGCTACGCCGGCACCAGCCTGCGCAACGTCGCCGACCGGGCCGAGGTGACCCAGGCCCTCATCAGCTACTATTTCGGGTCCAAGCACGGGCTGTTCGAGGAGGTCTTCCTGCGCCGCGGCCGGAAGATCGCCGACGAGCGCATGGAGCGGCTGGAGGCGCTGCGCCGCGGGCCCACGCCGCCGCCGGTGCGCGACATCGTCTACGCCTTCCTGATGCCGGCGCTCGCCATGCGCGAGACGGAGGGCGGCCGCACCTTCATGCGGCTCCAGGCCCGGCTGCACACCGAGCCGCCGGAGATTTCCTACAAGCTGCGCAACGAGGCCTACGACGCCTCGACCCGCATCTTCGCCGCCGCGCTGAAGGAGGCGTTGCCGCATCTGTCGGAGCGGGACGTCTACTGGCGCATGACGCTGATGATCGGCGCCTATCTCTACGCCTTCTCCGACACCCACCGGCTGGAGGAGCTGGCGCCGGGCATCTGCAACCCCGGCGACCCGGACGAGATCATCACGGAGATCAGCAGCTTCGTCAGCGCCGGCATGCTGGCCCCGGTGCCGGAACCGGCGCGGGCGCCGGGGAAGAGGAAGCGGGGGTAGTTTTTGGAAAGTGGCTGCGGTGCGCCCCCACCCAAACCCTCCCCCGCTACGCAGGGGAGGGCTTAACTCCTCCCCCTGCGAAGCGGGGGAGGTCGGGAGGGGGGCACCACCGCAACCACTCCCCACCCTCATCCCACCCCACCTGTCGACCCGCGCGCCACGCAGGTCCCCGACAGCACCACCTTGCGCGTCGCCCGCTCCGGATCGTCGAGCCGTTCGAACAGCAGCGTCATGGCCGCTCGCCCGATCTCGTGGACCGGCTGTTCGATCACCGTCAGGCCGGGACCGACCAGTTCCGTCCACGGCTCGTTGTCGAAACCGGCCACCGCCAAATCGCCGGGAATCGTCAGCCCCAGCGTCCGCGTCGCCTTCACCACCCCCATCAGCAGCAGGCTGTTGCTGACCATCACCGCGTCCGGCATGGCGCCGGAACGCCGCGCCTCCGCCAGCCAGCGGGCGATCTCCGCCTCCGCCGCCTCGGCGGTCGGCGGGACGAAGCGGGCTTCCGCGTGCAGACCGTGGGCGGCCAGCGCCGCCTGATAGCCGGCGTGGCGCTCCACCGCCGTGGTGCTGGTGTTGCCGAACAGGCCGGCGATGCGGCGGTAGCCCTGGCCGTGCAGGTGATCGACCAGCAGCGCGGCAGCCTGCGGGTTGTCCAGCACCACCGAGTCGAACCGCCCGGCGGGCGCGCTGCGGTCGATCAGCACCACCGGGAAGTCGAGGTCGGTCCGGTCGAGCTGGGCCAGCGTCGCGCGGGTCGGCGCGAAGATCAGGCCGGTCACCCGCTCCTCCTGCATCAGCCGCAGGTACATGGCCTCCCGCTCCGGGTTCTCGTCGGTGTTGCACAGGATCACCCGCATGCCGGCCTGGAAGGCGGCGTCCTCCACCGCGCGGCTGACCGCGGTGAAGAAGGGGTTGCGGATGTCCGAGACGATCAGCCCGATGGTCTGGGAATGCTGCGAGCGCAGCCGCCGCGCCGAGAGGTTCGGGCGGTAGCCAGTGGCCCGCACCGCGTCCTCCACCCGCGCGCGCAGCGCGTCGCTGACCGGGCCGTTGCTCAGCACCCGCGACACCGTGGCGACCGAGACACCGGCCTCGCGGGCGACGTCCTTGATTCCGATGGCTTTGACGCTGTCGCTCATGATGATCCGGTCACCGATCCGTCTTGAAACTGTTTTTGAAATCGTTTCCATCCCTTAGGGCTATTTCACCGCCCCATACCGAACAGCATGCCCGAAGGAGTCGGCGGATTCAATGCAAACTCCGTTGACACGACCGGATGTAATCGTTTTCAATAACAGCGCTGCAAGGACGACACCCAAGACCGCCCGGCGCCAAACCGAACGGAGGAGACGGACCCGCCATGGCCCCCGACACCAACACCGCCATCATGCCTACCGGATTGCCCACCGATCTGCTGCGGCCCGACCTGCTTCGGCTGAACGCCAGCCCGGCCGGCAAGGAGGAGGCGATCCGCGAGGCCGCACAGCTCCTGATCGCCGCCGGCTGCATCGACCCGGCCTACGCCGCCAGCATGCTGCACCGGGAAGCGGTGGCGAACACCTTCCTCGGCCATGGCGTCGCCATCCCCCACGGCATGGTCGAGGACCGCGGCATGGTCCGCCGCAGCGGCATCGCCGTCCTCCAGGTGCCGGGCGGCATCGCATGGAATCCCGGCCAGACGGCCCATCTGGTGGTCGCCATCGCCGCCCAGTCCGACGCCCACATCGCCGTGCTGCGCCGCCTGACCCGGCTGATGCAGGACGAGGCGCGGCTGACCGCCCTGTTCACCGTCACCGACCCCGCCGCCCTCGCCGCCGCCCTCAGCGAGGACGCCCCCGCCGCTGCCCCCACCACGCCGGGCAGCGATCTGGGGGAGCGGTTCGACTGGGTGGTCGACTACCCCACCGGCCTGCACGCCCGCCCGGCCACCGCCTGGGTGGAGACGGCGCGCGCGTCCGCCGCCCGCATCCAGGTCCGCCACGGGGATCTGGTGGCCGACGCCAAGGCGCTGGTGGCGCTGCTCCAGCTCGGCCTGCGGGCCGGCGACAGCGTGGTCGTCTCAGCGGAGGGCGAGGACGCGGTGGCGGCGCTGGCCCGTATGAAGGCGACCATCACCCGGCTGACCGCGCGGGAGAAGGCGGACGCCGCCGCCGCGGCGCAGAAGACCCGCGCGCCCACGCGCGGCTGGACCCCGCCGAACCCGCTGCCCGCCGTGCCGGGAATCGCCGCCAGCCCCGGCCTCGCCATCGGCCCGGTGCATGTGCTGCCGCGCGCCGTCGTGTCCGTGCCCGATGAGCCGGTCCCGCTGATCGAGGGCGGCGACCGCCTGCACGAGGCGCTGAGCCTGACCCGCCAGACCCTGAAGGTGCTGGCCGACGACACCGCCCGCCGGCTCGGGCCTTCCGAAGCGGCGATCTTCACCGCCCAGGCGGAGATCCTGAACGACACCGACCTCGTGACGCTGGCCTGCCAGCTGATGGTCGAGGGGCACGGCGTCGCCTGGTCCTGGCATCAGGCGGTGGAGCGCACCGCCGCCGGGCTGGCCGCGCTCGACAACCCGGTGCTGGCGGCCCGCGCCGCCGACCTGCGCGACGTCGGCCAGCGCGTGCTGGCGCGGATCGACCCGGCGCTGCGCACCGGCGGCGCGCCGGACCTGCCGGACACCCCCTGCATCCTGATCGCCGAGGACTTGTCGCCCTCCGACACGGCGGCGCTGGACATGGCGCGGGTGATCGGGCTGGCGACGGCGCTGGGCGGCCCGACCTCCCACACAGCTATCCTGGCACGCACGCTGGGCCTTCCCGCGATGGTGGCGGGCGGCGCGGCGCTGATGGAGCTGGCGAACGGCACCCCGGCCATCCTCGATGGCCAGACCGGGCGCCTGCACCTGTCCCCCGCCGAGGCCGACATTGCCGACGCCCGCACCTGGATCGCGCGGGAAGAGGTCCGCAAGGCGGAGGAGGAGGCCCGGCGCGGCCTGCCCGCCCGCACCCGCGACGGCCACGAGGTGGAGATCGGCGCCAACGTCAACCGGCCCGATCAGGTGGCCGTCGCCCTGTCGCAAGGGGCGGAGAGCGTCGGTCTGATGCGCACCGAGTTCCTGTTCCTGGAGCGCGGCGACGCCCCGAGCGAGGACGAGCAGTACGAGACCTACCGCGGCATGCTGACCGCCTTGGAGGGCCGCCCGCTGATCGTCCGCGCGCTCGACATCGGCGGCGACAAGCAGGTGCCGCACCTCCAGCTTCCCCACGAGGAAAACCCCTTCCTCGGCGTGCGCGGCGCCCGCCTGCTGCTGCGCAAGCCCGAGCTTCTGGAGACGCAGCTCCGCGCCCTGTACCGCGCTGCCAAAGATGGTGGGGCCAAGGACGGCGGAGCCCTGTCGATCATGTTCCCGATGATCACGGCGCTGGGCGAGGTGCAGGCCCTGCGCGCCGCCTGCGACCGCATCCGGGCGGAGCTGGACGCCCCCGCCGTGCCGCTGGGCATCATGGTCGAGGTTCCGGCGGCGGCCATCCAGGCCGACGTTCTGGCCCGCCATGTCGATTTCTTCTCCATCGGCACCAACGACCTGACGCAATACGCGCTGGCCATCGACCGCCAGCATCCCGAACTGGCGGCGGAGGCCGACAGCCTGCACCCCGCCGTCCTGCGGCTGATCCGCCTGACGGTGGAGGGGGCGGAGCGGCACGGCCGCTGGGTCGGCGTCTGCGGCGGCATCGCCGGCGACCCCTTCGGCGCGGCCCTGCTGACCGGGCTCGGCGTGCGCGAGCTGTCGATGACGCCGCGCGACATCCCCGCGGTGAAGGACCGGCTGCGCGGCAGCGACCTGTCCGCCCTGCAGGACGCCGCACAACGGGCGCTGGAGTGCGAGACCGCCGACGCGGTGCGCGCGCTCGACGGAGGCGCGGCATGAGCACGCCCGAAGAGGACATCCGGCCCGTCGTCACCGTCACGCTGAACCCGGCCATCGACCAGACCATCACGGTGGAGGCGCTGCGCCCCGGCCATGTGCACCGGGCAAGCGCCGTGCGGCGCAACGCCGGCGGCAAGGGCGTGAACGTGGCGAGCTGCCTCGCCGACTGGGGCACGCCGGTGGTCGCCACCGGCCTGCTGGGCAGCGGCAACGCAGCGGCCTTCGAGGCGCTGTTCGCCGCCAAGGGCATTGCCGACCGCTTCGTCCGGCTGCCCGGCGAGACGCGCGTCAACGTCAAGATCGCCGACCTCGCCGCCGCCGACACCACCGACCTCAACCTGCCCGGTCTGACCGCCGACGCCGACGCGCTCGACCGCGTCCGCCGCACCCTGCGCGAGCTGGTCCTGCCAAGCACGCCGGTCCTGCTGGCGGGAAGCCTGCCGGACGGGCTGCCGGCGGACAGCTACGCGACGCTGACGGCGGACCTGCGCGCCCAGGGCGCCCGCGTGGTGTTGGACAGCAGCGGCCCGCCGTTGGCGGCGGCGCTAGCCGCCCCGGACCTGCCCTTCTGCATCAAGCCGAACCGGCACGAGCTGGAAGCCTGGGCCGGCGCGCCGCTGCCCGCCACCGCCGACCTTCTGGAGGCGGCGCGCGGCCTGCACCGGAACGGCGTGGCGGTCGTGGTGGTCTCGCTGGGGGCGGACGGCGCGCTGTTCGTGGCCGACGGCCCGGCTCTGCACGCCCGGCTGCCCGCGGTCAACGCGCTGAGCACGGTGGGGGCCGGCGACGCCATGGTGGCGGGGCTGATCGCCGCCTTCGGCGCGGACGCGCCGCTGGAGGGCGTCGCCCGCCTGTCGGTGGCCTTCGCCACGGCGAAGCTCGGCTGCTTCGGACCCAACCTGCCGGGGGCGGACGCGGTTCGCGCGCTGGCCGGACAGGTCGAACTCTCAACGCTGTAACGAAATGAGTGGGGCGGGTGTCCGCCCAGGGAGGAAACCATGGCGAATATGCTGGCCGTGATCGCGGCGGGCGATCTCAGCACCCAGGCCGTCCTGGCCGCCGAAGCGCTGCGCAAAGCCGCGGCGGCGCTCGGCCACACCATCCAGGTGGAGGTGCGCTCCAGCCTCGGCGTGCGCAACACGCTGCCCACCGGGGCGGCGCAGGGCGCGCAAGGCGTCATTCTCGTCGGTTCCGGCGATCTGGGCGAGGAGCGCTTCGCTGGGCTGAAGCGCAGCGCCGCGGCGCTCGACGCCGTGCTGCGCGACGCGCGGGCCGTGCTGGAGCAGGCGCTCGCGTCCGTCCCGGCCCAAGCTCCGGCGCAGGCGGGGACGAAGAAGATCGTCGCCATCACCTCCTGCCCCACCGGCATCGCCCACACCTTCATGGCGGCGGAGGGCATCCAGCAGGCCGCCCAGGCGCTGGGCCACGCCGTGCGGGTGGAGACGCAGGGCTCGGTCGGCGCGCGCGACACGCTGACCGAGCAGGAGATCCGCGAGGCCGACGTCGTGCTGATCGCCGCCGACACGCAGGTGGACCTCGCCCGCTTCGCCGGCAAGCGCGTCTTCAAGAGCGGCACCAAGCCCGCCATCAACGACGGGCGCGCCCTGGTCGAACGCGCGCTGGCCGAGGCACAGCCCCACGGCGCGGCTCCGGCGCTCGCCGACGGCGTGGCGGCGGCCAAGGTGGAGCGGACGGCGGCGCAGCGCAGCGGTCCCTACAAGCATCTGATGACCGGCGTGTCCTTCATGCTGCCCTTCGTGGTGACCGGCGGCCTGCTGATCGCCATCGCCTTCGCGCTCGGCGGCATCTACGTGTTCGAGGACAGCCAGCAGGGCACGCTGGGCAACGCGCTGTTCCAGATCGGGGCCAAGGGCGCCTTCGCGCTGATGGTCCCGGCGCTGGCCGGCTACATCGCCTTCTCCATCGCCGACCGGCCGGGCATCACGCCGGGCATGGTCGGCGGCATCCTGGCCGCCAACCTCGGCGCCGGCTTCCTCGGCGGCATCGTCGCGGGCTTCATCGCCGGTTACGCCACCAGCTTCCTCAACCGCAACATCAAGCTGCACAAGAATCTGGAGGGGCTGAAGCCGGTGCTCATCCTGCCGCTGCTCGGCTCGCTGATCACCGGCCTCGCCATGATCTACGTGGTCGGCGCCCCGGTGGCCGAGGCCCTGGCGACGCTGAGTGCCTGGCTGAAGGGTATGCAGGGCAGCAGCGCGATCCTGCTCGGCCTGCTGATCGGCGCCATGATGGCCTTCGACATGGGTGGGCCGGTCAACAAGGCCGCCTACGCCTTCTCCACCGGCCTGATCGCGTCCCAGGTCTACACCCCGATGGCCGCCGCCATGGCCGCCGGCATGGTGCCGCCGCTCGGCATCGCGCTCGCCACCAAGCTGTTCGCCGACCGCTTCACCCGGGAGGAGCGGGAGGCCGGCAACGCCGCGGGCATCCTGGGCATCGCCTTCATCACCGAGGGCGCCATCCCCTTTGCCGCCCGCGACCCGCTGCGCGTCATCCCGGCGCTGGTGCTCGGCGCGGCGCTGACCGGCGCCGTCTCCATGGGCATCGGGGCCGAGCTGAAGGTTCCGCACGGCGGCATCTTCGTCCTGCCCATCCCCAACGCCGTAACCCATCTGGCGGGTTACGTCGTGGCGCTGGTCGCCGGGACGGTCACAACGGCGGTCGCGCTGCGATTTCTGAAGCGTCCGGTCAGTACCGTGGTGACGGCGTAACAGCGCTGCGAAAGCGTCGTTGAGATGAAAACGTTTACATAACCCCTGGACAGAACGCCTCGTCGACCCTATCTTTCTTTTGCTGCCTCGGCAGCACGCTCTATAGGGCGTTTCCTCCCTAGACTCAGGCCACGTGCGGTTCCCGTGCGTGGCTTTTTTTTGTCCGGCGCGTTTCGTTTGTTCGGCGTGTGGGGCTGGTCCCAAATCTCTCCCTTGCCCAGACCGGGCGAACCTGAGAAGCCGGAGGCGAAAAGCACGAGGACCCGAATGCCCCGCAACAGACCGATGATCCTTGCAGCGCTGGCGGCCACCGCGGCTCTGGCCGCCGGATGCACCGATGTGAAGGAAAGCCTTCCGTCCCGGACCGCCACCGAACAGCTCCTGATCTCCAGCGCCGCCGACAACGCCGCCAACCGGCTGCGGCTGGAGCTGCCGGCGGACAAGCGCGCCTTCCTCGACACCGGCAATTTCGACGGCACCGACGCCAAATACGCTGCCAGCGCGATCAAGGAATCGCTGCTGCGCCAGGGCATCCGCCTCGTCCCCGACCGGGCCGCCGCCGACACGATCATCGAGATCCGGCTGGGCGCCCTATCGGTGAACCAGAGCAAGACGGTGCTGGGCATTCCCCCCATCACCCTGCCCGGCACGATCACCTTGCCCGAAGCGTCGGTCTACAGTTCCACCGAGAACCAGGCGGTCGCGAAATTCTCCGCCTTCGCCTACGACAACCGGAGCGGCGCCCTGGTCGCCTCGACGGAGCCGGCCTACGGCCTGTCGGGGGAGCAGAGCTACCGGGCGATGACGCTGTTCTCCTGGCGCACCTCGCCCCCCTACCCCGAAGACGTCAACTGACGACACCAACCGGCGCGGGCATGTCCGTGCGAATTTTGCGTTCAACCAAAGCCATTGCCGCATTCTCTGGCGCGGCTGGGGGTGGACGCGTAACATGCCATGGCCCCGCGGGGCGCGGCATCAGGCGCAAAGGCGACGGCACAGTGGACAATCATGGGGCGGAGCGGGACAGCGGCGGCGCCCGACGATCGGAACGGCTGCTGCTCGCCCAGAAGACCGCCCTGGAGCGGGCAATCGGCGGCGCCGGGCTGGACGAGGTGTTGGCCTTGCTGGTCCGGGCGGGCGCCGAACAGCTCGGCGCGCGGGCGGCCATCTTTCTGGTGGACGAGGGCGGTCTCAGCCTGCGCTTCGGCGTGGCGGCGGGCCTGCCGGACACCTACACGCGGGTGGTGGATGGGTTCGAGATCGGGCCGCAAGCCCCCTCCTGCGGTCTGGCCGCCCACAGCGGGGAACGGGTCGTGGTCGAGAATGTGGCGCTGGACCCGCGCTGGGCGCCCTACCACGCGCTGACGCGGGAGCATGGCATCGCCGCCTGCTGGTCCACCCCGATCCGCGCGGTCAATGGGACGGTGCTGGGCGCCTTCACCATCTACCACGCCACCCCCTGCGCGCCCGGCCCGCTGGACCTGGAGTCGGTGGATCTGCTGACCCATACCGCCGCCCTGCTGATCGAGCGGGACCGGACGGAGCGGGAGCGCCAGTCCAGCGAGGCGCTGCTGTCCTCGGTTCTGGAGCATCTGCCGGTCGGCGTCGCCGTCTACGACACGCAGGGCCGCACCACCCGCAACAACCGGCTGATGCGCGACTACACCAACGGTTCCCTACCCTCCGCCGACGACCGGGAGGCGGCGCGTTGGCGCGCCTTCCACCCCGACGGGCAGCCGGTCGAGCGCAAGGATTTCTCGGGCGCGCGCGCTTTGAGGGGCGAGATCGTGGTGCCCGGCATGGATTTCCTGCACCGCGCCGCCGACGGGACGGAGCATTGGACGCGCGTGTCGGCGGCCCCGCTGCGCGACAGCGAGGGGCGGATCACCGGCGTGGTCGCCGTGGTCAGCGACATCGACGCGGAAAAGCGGGCGGCGCAGGGCTTGGCCGCGGCGCTGGACGAGGCCCGCCGCAGCGAGCTGGTGGCCCACGAGATGAGCCACCGCATCATGAACAGCTTCCAGCTTCTGCACGGGCTGGTGTCGATGCAGACCGCCACGGTCACCGACCCGGCGGCGCGCAAGGCGGTGGAGCAGGCCTTTTCACGAATCCAGGCGATGGCGCTGGTGCAGCGCCGCCTGTTCGAGGCGACACGCAACGACCTCGCCACGCTCGACGCGGCCGACTATCTGCAACGGCTGGGGGAAAGCCTGACCGGCGCCTTCATCGATTCGGGCCGCTGCACGCTGGTCATCGACGCCGCGCACGGCATCCCGATGCCCGCCGCGCAGGCCTCGTCCATGGGGCTGATCGTGACGGAGCTGGTGCTGAACGCCCTGAAGCACGCCTTCGGCGCGCACCAGCAGGGGACGGTGACGGTGCGGTTCGAAGCCTGCAGCGACGACCGCCGGCTGACGGTGACCGACGACGGGTCCGGCCTGCCGGACGGCGCCGGCACCATGAAGCCCGCCGGGTCGGGGCAGGGCATGGGCATGACGCTGGTCCACGGTCTGGTGCGCCAGCTCGGCGGAAAGCTGGAGATCGACCGCCCCGATCAGGGCGGCCGCCCCGGAACCCGCTTCGTTCTGACTTTTCCAGCCTGACGGCTTCGAAGCCACCGGATTCCGGGATGGCGCGGCGTCCTGAACCTTAGGCGACGGCTTCCATCGGCTTTTCGACCTTGCCGCCGAAGCCGTTCTCCAGCGCCCAGATGGCCGCCTGGGTACGGTTGGAGGCGTTGATCTTGCGCAGCAGGCTCTTCAGGTGAACCTTCACCGTCGCTTCGGTGATGTTCAGATGATTGGCGATCATCTTGTTGCTGTCACCCTGAAGCAGGCGCTCCAGGATCTGCGTCTCGCGCTGCGACAGGCCCTTGGCCGCGGTCGGGCCGTTGGCGCTGGTGTTGGCGCCGGCCTTGCCGGTGATGAGAAGGGCGGCGAGATGGGTCGGGAAGACCTTTTCGCCGATCATCACCAGACGCAGCGACTGCGCCAGCGCGGCCGGGGAAATGTCCTTCATCAGGAAGGCGTCGGCGCCGGCCTGGATGGCGTTGGCCATTTCCTGGGCGTCGAGGTGGCTGGCCAGAAGGACGAGCCGCGCGCTCGGATACTGCTCCCGCAGGACGGTGACGGCCTGGACCGTGCCGTTGGCGGAAGCCGGGTCCATCATGATCAGCTCGGGCATGTCGCCCTCCATCATGCCCGGCGGCGGTACGTCGCTGAAACTGGCGGCCTCTTTCGTGATGCGGAACTCCCCTTCCGAGAAGAGGGCCTTCATGCCTTCGCGGAAAAGTTTGTTGGCGTCGATCAGAAAGATGGAGACCGATTGCATCGTCCAGTCACTCTCGAAGGTGATTGAGATGAGCAACCCTACCCTATCGTTGGCGGGCCGGCTACCCGTCCGTTAGTAGAATATTAACCAATGAAGTCCGAGGCACGTCCTCCCATCGGGCATATGCCCCTCCCCGGAAAGCCGGTCCAGGTCGCTCCCGGATGCCTGGAAACTCGGAAAAACCACGCCTGAACAGGCCACTACCCATTTTGCGCGGGAATCGAACGCCGTCTCGTTAATATCACGGCAACCATAATCGGCCATTGGTACAGTCATCGTAATTCATCGCTTGGATGGGTGCCCGACATGCCGATGGTGTCCATGTGGAAGAAGATCAGTCCGTGTCACTTCGTGATGCAGGACTGTCACCGCCGGATCGAAATCCGTTACCACGCCACCGGCTCGCAGAGCGGCTGGGGCGTCTACGCCGACGGGACGCTGGTGCAGCAGCGCGCCGCCTTCACCGAAGCGCGCGGCATTGCCATGGGGCTGGCGACCGGTTCCTGAAACGAGCCTTGCCCGCCTGATGTCACAGCGCGGACATCGGGCGGTTAACCGGCTCTTGAGACTGTTCCGCGCAGGATGGCCTTCGTCGCAGGAGGCCGTCATGACGTTCCGCCCACTTCCCCTTCTCTGGCGCCGGTTGGCGCTTGGCGCCCTTCTCGGCCTCACGGGGATCGCCTTCTGGGCCGCGCTGCAACCGCAGTTGGCGCCCAGCGGCCTTTACGGCTTCGACAAGCTGGTGCATGCCGGGGCCTTCGGGCTCCTCACCCTGCTCGGCATCCTGGCCAGCGCCAACCGGCGCGCCGCCGTCCTGGCGGTGCTGGCGGTCTTCGCGCTCGGTGCCGCCATCGAGGTGGCGCAATCCTTCGTCCCGGGACGCGAGGCCAGCCTGTCCGATCTGGCTGGGAACGCCGTGGGAATCGCGTTGGGAATCACGACCGTCCGGCTGGGACATCGCGCCGCCCAACGCGCGCGCCGCACGCGCCATGGAATAGTCACGCAGTCCACGGCGTTTGCGTCCTTACCGGAGTGAGGGGACGCAGCGTCCGGATCGACAATCCCGAGCAGCCTCCTCCGTTTTTGGTTTTGTTCGTCTACCGAACTATGCTATGCCGAAAGGCAGGACATCTGGAGTAACGCTTATGGACTGGCATAACGAAAAGGCTAAGACCGGCGCCCGCGCCCTGGAATCCGCGTTCGGCGTGATGCTGACGGTCTGCGAGGCCACCGACGGCTGGTGGAACTGGCACGCGGAGCATGAGGGGCTGAGCTGGACCCCCGACGCCCGCTGGTTCGCCACCCGCCGCGAGGCGCAGGACGCGGCTGAGGAGTGGGCCTCCACCCTGGCGCCGCAGCATCTGGGCTTCCTCCACCGCGCGGCCTGACGCCGTTCAGCGATGCGATCGGGGCGGTGCCGTTGACCCGCCCCGCGTCCGCTTCCACAATGGCCACCGTGCCAAGGCGACGGGAAGCGGCTGCGATCATCCCTTGGGACTGTCGATCAGGCCCATGGCGGTGATGAGATGCAGCACGAGCCCCCCACCCTTCCCGGACTCCCGCTTCAAAAAGCCTTCCTGCCGCCCGAGGCCACCCTGGTGGCGGTCGGAACCGGTGCCGGGCGTTGGACGGACTCCGCCGCCGGCCGGGCGTGCCTTGCCCTGCCATCCACCGCGCCGGGACTCGACGCGTGGTGCGGTCCGGTCGGGCCGCGCCACATCGACTGGCTGATTCTGGAGGGCTGCAGCAACGCCCTGGCTATGCTGGACGGTGCCGCTGATCTGCTGCGCCTGCGCCGCATCGACTTCCTCCAGTTTGACGAGGCCGAGTCCGGCGGGCAACTGGCAGCGCTGTACGCGCGCCTTCAAGCCCATGGCTATTCGCTGTTCCGCTTCGCCGACCGCAATCTGCAATTCCGCGGCACGCCACCGGAGGACGGGCGCGGCGGCACGCACATGGCGGTCGCCCCCCGGCACTGGAACCGGCTGTTCGCGCGCAGCCAGGGCATGTTCCGCTACAAGGACCTGTTTCCCCGCCACGGCGTCGTGCCGCGCGGCATCATCCATGTCGGCGCCCATGAGGGCGAGGAATACGCCAACTACCAGGAGGCCGGCGGTGCCCGCGTCCTGTTCGTCGAGGCGGACCCGGCGACCTTCGCCACGCTCCAGGCCCGTTTCGCCGGCAACGGCGATGTCGTCTGCCTGAACGCCGCGGTGTCCGACACGGCCGGGCGGGCGCGCTTTTCCCGCATGTCGAGCCGCCAGTCCAGCTCCCTGCTGGAGCCGACCGGCCATCTGGCCGTCTATCCCCACATCACCGTCGACGAAGTCATCGAGGTGGAAACCCGGACCCTGCCGAACCTGCTGGCGTCCAACGGCCTCGCGCCGGAGGGTTTCAACGTGCTGGTGATCGACGCGCAGGGCTCGGAACGCCGAATTCTCAACGGCTGCGGCGATCTGCTGCCCCGATTCGACGCGGTGGTGACCGAGGTGAGCTACGCGGAGCTGTATGAGGGCTCGGGCCTCGCCGCCGATGTGGACGACATCCTGTTCGCCCACGGCTTCGACCGCGTCGCCGAGATCAGCCCCTACCATCACAGCTGGGGCGACGCGCTCTACGTCCGCCGTCCCGGCTGACACTCGTCAGGGAAGCAGCACCGGCCCGTTCCAGGGATCGAAGGGCACCAGCCGCGCCCGTTCGCGGTCGGGGCGCAGGGCGGGGCGCAGCGCCGGGTTCAGCATCGCCGCCGTCACCGAGAAGGAGCTGTTGGACACGGCGACATGATCGGCCCGCGACAGAATCCAGTGGTCGGTGAAGAACTCCGCCCCCGGCAGCGGCGTTCCCAGGTCGCCGGCGAGGACGGGGCGGTAGCGGCTGAAGCGCTCCGCCAGCTCCGGCGCGTCGGTGGCGAGGTAAAGCACCGGCCGGTCCAGCCTGGGCCACAGGTCGGCCAGCCAATCGAGATACCAGCCCTCCGGCGCGATCCAGAACCGGTCGTTCCGGCCGAAATCGCCGCGACGCAGATGGATCGCCACCAGGGTCCGCCCGCGCGCCCGCAACCTGTCCAGCGCCGCCGCGGCGCGCTCCGCCATCGCGCCGACCGGCGTGAAGAGGGCGCGGAACCGCTCGCGATGGAGGGCCAGCGGCGTGGTGTCGCCGCAGAAGTAGCCGACCACGTCGTGACCGTCCGCATCCGCCAGCGCCCGCCCGTCCAGCAGCGCCGGAACGCCGCAGTCCTCCTCGTGCAGGCTGGGCAGCGGCGGGCCGGGAAGCGGATCGTCCAGACCGTAGAGATGACGACCGATCCACTCCGGCGTTTCCAGCTCCATCCCGTTGCGCTCCGCGCAGACGCGCAGATACCCGTATTGGAGGAGCTGGTTGCCGAAGCGTCCCGCATCGCCGAGCGTGGACACCGACAGCCGCCGCTTGCCTGACGGTTGGCGCGGCGACGGCACGTCGCCTATGGCCCGGCGCAGCAGCAGCATTGCCCGGCGGGAGAAGCCCGTGCCGATGCCCGGTGCGGCGGCGATCGCCCGGTCGTAGAGCGCCAGCGCCTCGCGGTCGGCCCCCTGCGCCTCGCGGACCTCGCCGGCCAGAAGCAGGCCGGTGGGCAGGCCGGGAGTGAGCCGCAGCGCCCGATGCGCACAGCGCCCGGCCCAGGCCGCATCGCCCCGTCGCAGCGCGGCGCGGCCAAGCGCCACCCAGGACTCCCCGTCGTCCGGACGCGCGGCGAGCGCCCGTTGCAGCAGCGCCGCCGCCCGTTCCGCCAAGCCGGCGCGCTCGCACAGCCGGCCATGTTCGGCCAGCGCCGCCGCGTCGCCGGGACGCAGCCGGCCGGCGCGGTCCAGCGCCCGCCCGGCCCCCTCCAGCGCGTGCACCGCGTCGAGCGCCGCGCCGAGGGCAAGATGCAGCTCCGGCGAGGCGGGGTCGAGCGACAGGCCGCGCCGTGCCGCCGCCAGCGCCGCGCGCGGCTTCTCGGCGATCTGCTGGGCGGCGGCGAGCCGGACCAGCAGCCCGGTGTCGGTGGGCGCGGCCAGCGCCGCTCGCCGCCCCGCTGCGACCGACGCACCGCGCTGCCCCAGCTCGTTGTGGAGCAGGCACAGGCTCGCCCAACAGTCCCCGTGTGCCGGGTCCAGGACCAGCGCCGGACGCAACGCTGCCATGGCTTGCTCCGACCGGCCGAGCGCCTGCCAGGACTCCGCCCCGGCCATGCGGGCGCGCAGCAGCGTCGGGTCGAGCCGGGCCGCGACTCCGGCCAGCCGGGCGGCCTCCTCCAGCCGTCCAAGCCCCTTGCCCGCCATCGCCGCATCGAAGGCGGCGGACAGGTTTTGCGGATCAAGCGCCAGCACCCGTTCGTAAAGCGCCGCGGCGGAGGCCAGGGTACCGGAATCGAAAGCGGTCTCGGCCAACACGCGGAGCGCCGAGACCAGCCGCTCCGCCGCCTCCGCGTGATCCGGTTGCAGGTGCAGCGCGGCGCGCCAGCTCGCCGCCGCGTCCGCGGTCCGTCCGAGCGCGTCCTGAACCTTGCCGCGGTTGAGATGGTAGACCGGCGATGCCGGATCGCCCGCCACGGCGGCGTCGAGATGGGCGAGCGCCGCCGTGACCCGCCCGGTCTGGGCAAGCAGCAGCCCCATCAGATGGCTGGCGTCGGGATGGCCGGGGACCGCCTCCAGAATCCGGCCGTAGAGGGTTTCCGCCTCCGCCACCCGCCCGGCGATGTGATGGTCGAGCGCGATGGACAGGGCTTCGGAGACGGTGGCCATGAGCCGGGGCAATCCGCGTGGGGCCGCTTCGGGATGGCGCCACAGTGGCCGGGCCAACCCCGCACTGTCAACCGCCGGACGGCATCCCTTCTCCCTGGGGAGGGAGAGGGATTGTCGCCCACCCCTCAGTCCTTGCGGTCCAATCGGCGCAGATGCAGCATGTAGAGCCGGGAGAAGCGCGTCACCAGATCGTGGAAGGGCAGCGGCTTCACCGGGGTGAAGGGCAAGGCCAGCTCCGGCGCGCCCGTTCCCATGGCATGGCGCGCCAATTCGCTGCCCACGGCGGTGCCCAGCGCCATGCCGCGCCCGTTGTAGCCCACCGCCCCGGTCACGCCGGGCGCCAGCTCGTGGAAATGGGGCCGGAAATCGGCGGTCATCGCCAGATGCCCGCTCCAGCTCCGCGCGATGGCTAGATTGCCGATCTGGGGGAAGACGCGGCGGATGCGCTCCCGCGTGCGCTCCCGCGCCCGCCGCTCGGCATCGGCCGACCGCACCAGGGTGCAGCCGGAAACCAGACGGTTGTCGGCGGTCCAGCGGAAGAAATGCAGGTCGCCGCGGGTGTCGCTGCACGCCATGTCGGAGGGCAGCACGCTGGCGCGCAGGGCGGCGGGCAGCGGCTCCGTCACCATCTGGAAGTTCAGCACCGGCACGACGGAGCGGCGCAGCCCCGGCCACAGATCGTCGGTGTAGGCGTTGGTCGCCAGAACGACGCGGTCGGCGGTCACGCTGCCGCGCGGCGTGGTCAGCCGCCAAGCGGTTCCGACGCGGTCGATGGCGGCGACGGCCGTGTCGCTGTGGATGGCGACGCCCAGCCCGAGGGCGGCCCGCGCCATCTCGCGGGCCAGCGACAGCGGGTTCACATGCCCGCCGGTCGGGGCGACCATGGCGCCGTGCCAGAAGCGCGTGCCCAGCGCCCGTTCCGTCTGCGCCGCGTCAAGCAGCGCGACCTCCGCCCCCAGCGCCCGCCATTGCGCGACCCGCTGCTCGGCCGCCGCCATGCGGCCCGGCCGGTGGGCCGGCTGTATCCAGCCCTTCTGCACGCCGTCGCAACGCATCTGGTAGCGTTCGATCAGGTCGAAAACCAGCGCCGCCGAGCCGCCGACCATGCGGGCCAGCGCCGATCCCTTCGCCTCGCCGTAGGCCGCCGTCAGGTTGACGGGGTCGAGGCGCGACAGCGTCGGGATGATCTGGCCGTTGTTGCGGCCCGACCCGCCGAAGCCCGGCTCGCGCGCCTCCAGCACCGCCACGCGCACGCCCCGCTCGGCCAGATGGATCGCCGTGGACAGGCCGGTGACGCCCGCCCCGACCACCGCCACGTCCACCCGGACCGCCCCGTCCAGCGGGCCGCTCTCCGGGCCGGCCACGGCGCTGGCCGCCCAGTGGGACTCCGGCAACGGCACGTCCAGCAGCGGTTTGAGAAGCGCGCTCATCGCGTCCCCTCCTCCACCAGCAGCGTCTTCGCCAGCGCCACCCAATAGCTGGCGCCGATGGCCAGGTTGGCGTCGTTGAAGTCGTAGCCGGGGTTGTGCAGCAGGCAGCCGCCATCCGTGGGCCCGTTGCCCAGCCAGACGTAGCAGCCCGGCCGCTCCTTCAGCATGAAGGCGAAATCCTCCGCCCCCATGGAGGGCATCGGATCGTGGTCGATGTTCTCCTCCCCGACCAGCGCGGCGGCGACGCGGGCGCACAGCGCGGTCTCGGCGGCGCTGTTGACGGTCGCCGGGTAGCGCCGCTCGTAGCGCACGCTGGCGGTGCAGCCGAAGGCGGCGGCGGTGTGCTCGGCCAAGGCGCGCAGCCGCGCCTCGACCACGTCCTGCACCCCCTCCTTGAAGGCGCGGACGGTGCCGCGCAGCGTCACTTCCGCCGGGATGACGTTCCAGGTGTCGCCGCCGGTGATCCAGGTGGTGGAGACCACGGCGCTGTCCAGCGGGTGCAGGCTGCGGCCGGGGATGGTCTGCAGGGTGGTCAGCAGATGGCCGGCGGCAGTCATCGGGTCGTGGCCGAGATGCGGCATGGCGGCATGGCTGCCCTTGCCGTGGACCGTCACCTCGAAGATGTCGTAGCTGCCCATCATCGGCCCCGGCCGCAGCGCGATCTGCCCGAGCGGCAGGCCCGGCCAGTTGTGCATGCCGTAGACGCCGTCCACCGGGAACCGCTCGAACAGCCCCTCCGCGACCATCTCGCGGGCGCCGCCCTCGTTCTCCTCGGCCGGCTGGAAGATGACGTGCAGCGTCCCGGCGAAGTCGGGATCGTCGGCCAGGACCTTGGTGGCTCCCAGCAGCATGGTGGTGTGGCCGTCGTGGCCGCAGGCGTGCATCCGCCCCGGATTGACCGAGCGGTGGGCGAAGTCGTTGGTCTCGTGGATGTGCAGCGCGTCCATGTCGGCGCGCAGCGCGATGGCCCGGCCGCCGGGGCGGCGGCCCTTCAGCGTGCCGACCACGCCGGTGCGCCCCAGCCCCGTCGCCACCTCCAGCCCGAAGGCGCGCAGCTTGTCCGCGACGAAGGCGGCGGTCTCGTGCTCCTCGAAGGCGGTTTCGGGATGGGCGTGCAGATGGTGCCGCCACTGCCGCATCTCCGGGGCCAGGGCCTCGGCGGCGGGGTGCAGGCGGACGTTCGCGGGGATGGTCATTCCGGGGACTCCTGGGGTCCGCCCGCCGGCAGGCTGTAGCGGAAGTCGCAGTGGCTGGCGCCCTGCATGATGGTCTGGGTGCGGGTGAAGCGGACATCGGGCCGGTAGCCACACATGAACTCGCCGTCCCGGTTGCAGGACAGGATGTCGCCGATCTCCTCCACGCCCATGGCGCGGTAGCTTTCGGCGTAGCGGCAGCGGGTGACGTTGAAGCCCAGCCGGTCGGGGGCGCTCTCGATCACCTCCAACCGCAGGGCGTCCCCGGCGGTCCACAGGGCCAGCCGCTCGTGGAAGGTGGCGAGGTCGGCGGTGCCGCGGGTGGCGCGGTCCTCCGCCGCCATGGCGGCGCCGGCCTCGCGGGCCATCACCTCGATGGCGCGGGCGAGCACGGCGCGCGCCCGCTCCCGCCCGATCTCGGGCAGGAGCTGGTCGTAGAGCGCCTTGGCGAAGGCCGCCTCGATGCGCCGCCGCTCCAGGATGGGCAGGGGAGCAGACGCGGGAGCGGCGTTTTCGGTGTCGGTGGTCATCGCTGCGATCCTTCTTCAGTCAGCCGCCGAGATAGGCCGCCCGCACGCGCGGGTCGGCGGCCAGATCGGCGGCGCTGCCCGAGAGTGTCACCCTTCCCGCCTCCATGACATAGGCGTGATCGGCGACGCGCAGCGCGGCGCGGGCGTTCTGCTCCACCAGCAGGATCGAGGTGCCCTCTCCGCGGATCTGGACCAGCAGGTCGAAGATCTGCTTCACCACCATCGGCGCGAGGCCGAGCGACGGCTCATCGAGCAGCAGCAGGCGGGGCTTCGACATCAGGGCGCGGGCGATGCACAGCATCTGCTGCTCGCCGCCCGACAGCGATCCCGCCTTCTGGGTCAGCCGCTCGCGCAGGCGGGGGAACAGCTCCAGCATCCGCTCCATGCGGGCGGCACGGTCGTGACGCAGCGTCCGCCCGCCCAGCAGCAGGTTCTCCCGCACCGTCATGGTGCCGAAGATCTGCCGCCCCTCCGGCGCCTGGGCAAGGCCGCGGCGCACCACCTCGTGGCTGGGGCTGTCGGTCATGTCCTCGCCGTCGAAGACGGTGGCGCCGCCGCTGGTGCGGTAGATGCCGGACAAGGCGCGCATCAGCGTGGTCTTGCCGACGCCATTGGCGCCCAGCACGGCAACGATGGCCCCCTCGGCCACGTCGAGCGAGACGCCGCGCAGGATCTCCTGCGGTCCCATGCGCACCGTCAGGTCGCGGACCTCCAGGATGCGGCGGGTGGCGATGGCGTGTGCAGCGTCAAGCGGCATCGTCTTCCACTCCCAGATAGGCTTCGAGGACGGCGGGGTCGCGCTGCACCGCCTCCGGCGTGCCGTCGGCGATCTTGCGGCCGGACGCCAGGACGATCACCCGGCTGCAGCTTCCCATCACCAGCCCCATGTCGTGCTCCACCAGCAGCACGGTGACGCCGCCCGCGTGCAGGCGGCGGATGAAGTCGGCCAACTCCGCCGTCTCGGTGTCGTTCAGGCCCGCCGCCGGCTCGTCGAGGATCAGCAGGCGGGGCGCGGTCGCCAGGGCGCGGGCGATCTCCAGATACTTGCGCTTGCCGTAGGACAGGTTGGCGGCGATGTCCCCGGCCTGGGCGGTCAGGCCGACGCGCTCCAGCGCCTCCCAGCTGCGCTCGCTGACCGCGCGGCTGTGGGCGCCGCCGTTGACCAGCGCCCGCCAGGGCGACTGGCCGAAGGCGCCGACCGCCCCGACCGACACGTTGTCGAACACCGTCATGTTGGGGAAGACGCGCAGGTTCTGGAAGGTGCGGCCCATGCCCATGCGGGCGATCTGCCAGGGCTTGCGCCCCGTGACGTCCTGCCCGTCGAAGGTCACGGTGCCGTCCGACGGCGGGGTGAAGCCGGTGATCAGGTTGAACAGGGTGGTCTTGCCGGCGCCGTTGGGGCCGATCAGCCCGACCAGCTCGCCCTTGGCGATGGTGGCGCTGACGTCGCTGACCGCCAGCAGGCCGCCGAAGCGCCGGGTCAGCCCCTGGATGGAGAGAAGCGTGTTGCTCATGATCCGCCTCACTTCCAGCCGACGGGCGTGCCGCCGGCGATGGTGGCCCAGCCGCGGGAGAAGGAGCGGCGGACGAAGCCCAGCGCGGTGCCTTCCGCCAGCATGCCCTTGGGCAGCAGCAGGATGGACAGGAACATGGTCGCCCCGACGGCGATCATGCGGTAATCGCCGATGTCGCGCAGCGCCTCCGGCAGGACGATCATGAACAGGGCGCCGACGACGGCGCCGGGAAGGCTGCCCAGCCCGCCGACCACCACCATCGCCAGGATCAGGATCGATTCCATGAAGCGGAAGTTGTCCGGCGCGATGTAGGCGGAGGTGTGGGCGAGCAGCGCCCCGGCGATGCCGGCGAAGAAGGTGGCGACGACGAAGGACTCGATCTTCAGCCGCTCCACGTTGATGCCCATGCTGTCGGCGCACTGGTCGTCCTCGCGCAGAGCCCGCAGCGCGTTGCCGTAGTAGGAGTGGGTCAGCCGGTGCAGCACCCAGACGCAGGCGACGGCGATGACCGCGACCGCCAGATAGCGGCTGAGCAGCGTGTCGGCCTGCCAGCCGAACAGCGAGATCGGCGGGATGCCGCGGATGCCCATCGGGCCGCGCGTCACGTCCACCCAGTTCAGCAGAACCACGTAGATCATCTCGCCGATGCCCAGCGTGGCGACGGCGAAGTAGATGCTGACCAGCCGCATGGTCGGCAGCGCCACCAGGAAGCCGAACAGCGCGGCGATCAGCCCCGCCGCCGGCAGCGTGACGACGAAGGGCAGGCCGAGCCTGGTCGACAGCAGCGCCGCCGCGTAGGCGCCGATGCCGTAGAAGGCGGCGTGGCCGATCGACAGCAGCCCGGCGGTGCCCGTCACATGGTTCAGGCTGGCCGACAAGATGACGAAGATCATCGTCGTGATGGCGATCTGGGCGAGGTAGCTGGACCCGGTGCCGACGATCGCGGCGGGCACGGCGCCGAAGGCGACCGCCAGCAGGAGGAGGGTCCAGGCGAACCGCCGGCCTCGCCCGGAAAACGCGGCGGGCGGCGCGAGGGTGTCCGGCATCAGCCGGGCGTCAGGCACGTTCACGTCCATGTCCGAACAATCCTTGCGGGAAGAAGACCAGCGTGATGACCAGAAGGCTGTAGGTGATCAGGTCCTTCCAGCCGCTCGACAGGAACTCGGTCGCAATGCTCTCCGACACGCCGAGCAGCAGGGCGCAGGCGACCGCCCCCGGAATGCTCGACAGGCCGCCCATCACCATGGCGACGAAGGCCTTGACGCCCGGCGCGAAGCCCATGTGCGGCGAGATGGCGCCGTCATAGAGGCCGACCAGGATTCCCGCCGTGGCGCCCAGCATCGAGCCGACCGCGAAGGTGGTGACGATGGTGCGGTCGGTGTTGATGCCGACGTAGCGGGCGCCGAGCTGGTTGTTGGACACCGCACGGATGCCGAGGCCGGTCTGGGTGCGGTAGAGCAGGAACTGCAACGCGCCCAGCATGACGGCGGAGGTGGCGAAGATGACCAGGCTGCCGCTGGCCACCATGATCGGCCCGATGGCGACCGGCTGCTGCAGCAGGTAGCCGGACGGGATGCCCTGCATGTCGCCGCCGAAGATGTGCATCATGATCTCGCGCGTCACGATCGACACGGCGAGCGAGGAGAGCAGCGTCGCCTCGCGCATGGCGCGGGATTTCTGGCTGGCCTCGTCGGTGAAGCGGCGGAAGGGGCGGAAGGCGATGCGCTCCAGCCCGACGCCGGACACCGCACCCACCGCCAGAACCAGCGGCACCACCGCCAGCAGCGGCGGGGCCATCGCGGTGATGACCATCAGACCGACGAAGGCGCCGATGGTGTAGACCTCACCGTGGGCGAAGTTGACGACGTTCAGGACGCCGAAGATCAGCGTGAAGCCGATCGCCATCAGGGCGTAGACGCACCCGATGGACAGGCCGTTGATGACCTGCTGAAGGAAGAAGACATCGAAGACCATGGCGTGCTCCAGGCTTCGGGGAGCGCGCCCGCCGGTCCCGGCGGAGCGCGCACCACGGCGTGTGTCCCGAAAGGAGGATCGTGTGGAAAGCCCTGGGGCGTCCTTAGACGGTACCGGTCAGGGACCGGTCACGACCTGGAAGCGGCCGTCCTTCACCATCATCTTGGCCAGCGCCTTCGCCGGCTCGCGGGTGACGGGGTCGAAGCTGGTGGCGCCGGTCACGCCGGGATAGTCGGTGGTGGCGGCCAGCGCGTCGCGCAGGCTCTCGCGCGTCACCGACGGGCCGGCCTTGGCGACGGCGTCCAGCATGATGCCGACCGCGTCGTAGGCCTGGGCGGCGAACATGCCGGGCTCCGACTTGAAGCGCGCGGCGTATTCCTTCACGAAGGTCTGCACCGCCGGGTCGGGGTTGTCGGGCGTGAAGGTGGTGGCGAGGTGCAGCCCCTCCACCGATTCACGCCCCAGCTCGATCAGCTTGGGCGAATAGAGGGAGCTGGTGCCGTAGAGCGGGATCTTGATGCCGAGCTGCTCGCGCTGCTGGGCGAAGGCGGCCCCCTCCTCGTAGAACATCGCGAGGTAGATCACGTCCGGCTTCTGCCGGGCGACCTTGGTCAGGATGGAGCGGAAATCGCGGTTGCCGGGGTTGAACGCCTCGGTGGCGGTGATCTTGCCGCCCTTGGCCTTAAAACCGCTGACGAAACCGTCGAGCGCCGAGATGCCCCAGTCGTTCTGAATGTAGATCACCGCCGCCGTCTTCTTGTCCGCCGCGATGATCCAGTCGGCGTTGTATGGGCCTTCGAAGGCCTGGGTGGTGATGTTGCGGAACTGCCAGGGGCTGAGCTTGGTGAAATCGGGATGCGAGGCGGTCTGGGAGAGCTGCGGCATCTTCTCAGCCGCGTAGATCTCGCCCGCCGCCATCGACACGGTGGAGGAGAAGTCGCCGATCACCCCGACGATCTTGGAGTTGTCGAGGAATTTGTGCGCGATGTTGCGCGCCTCCTTGGGATCGTCCTTGCTGTCCTCGAAGGTGATGGCGACCTTGGCGCCGGCCAGCTTGCCCGAGGCGTTGAACTCCTCCAGCTTGATCTGGGCGGCGTTGCGGAACATCTCGCCATACTGGCTGCGGTCGCCGCTGAGCGGCGCCTGATAGCCGATGACAATCTCGCGGTCGGCGGCCTGGACGGCGGTGGTGGCCAGCATGGCGCCCAGAATGGCGCCGAGAATGGCGTTCTTCCTCATGATTCGGTTCCCCTGTCGGCGAGGCTGGACGGTCAATTCGCGGCAGCCGGCGCGGCGGCGCCCGGCGTGATCGTCAGGTGGCAGCAGGTGCTGCGGCCCGGCTTCCAGGTGTCGACTTCGATCTCGAAGCCGGCGGTCTCGAAGGTGCCCTTGTCGACCGCGCCGGCGAGTTCGCAGAGCGTCTCCACCGTCTGCGCCGGCAGGTTGGCTTCCAGCCAGGCTTCCTTCAGCGGACAGGTGTGGAAGCGGATCTCCAGCACCTCGTCGGTGCAGCGCACGACCTCGGGGCCGAACTGGGCCTCGGCGTCGGGGATGAATTTCAGGAAGGAGTCGCGCAGGCCTGCCAGATCGGCCGGGGCGTGGGGCGCGAAGTTGTGGGCGATGGCCGCACCCCGGCGATAGATGGTGCGCGCCATGATCTCCCGGGCCTTCTCCTCGCCGATCTCCTTGCGCATCTCGTCGAAGGCCGCCTCATAGACCATCGCGCGGCTCTTCATCGCGTTGCGCAGAAGTGTGCGAAACTCGTCCATCGGTGAATGCTCCTGTTTTTTTGCCAAGTGTCTTGCGGTGGCGATTTTTGTTTTTTTAAAGCGCTTGTTCTTTTTGCTTCAGAGGGACGGGCCGCCCTGAAGGAAGGCCTCGATCCGCGCCTCGTCGGCGGCGGTGTCGAAACCGGCCCGCGCCATCCAGGCGTCGTCGTGGTAGGTGTTGCGGTAGCGCTCGCCGGAATCGCAGATCAGCGTGACCAGCGAACCGGCCCGCCCGGCGTCGCGCATCCGTCCGGCGATCCAGCACAGCCCGAAGAAGTTCGTCCCGGTGGACCCGCCGACCATCCGGCCCAGCCGCCGCGACAGCACCCGCATCGCCGCCAGCGACGCCACGTCGGGCACCTTGATCATCTGGTCGACGACCTCGGGGATGAAGGACGGTTCGACGCGGGGCCGCCCGATGCCCTCGATGCGCGACCCGCGCTCGCAGGTCAGCGCGGCGTCGCGGTTGACGAAGCTCTCGTAGAAGACCGAATGCTCGGCGTCGGGAACGCACAGCCGGGTCGGCAGATGGCGGTAGCGGATGTGGCGCCCGATGGTGGCGGCGGTGCCGCCGGTGCCGGCGCTCATCACGATCCAGTCGGGCACCGGGTGGCGCTCGCTGCGCATCTGGCCGAAGATCGACTGGGCGATGTTGTCGGTGCGCCAGTCGGTGGCGCGCTCGGCGTAGGTGAACTGGTCGAGATAGACGCCGCCCAGCCGCACCGCCAGCGCCGCCGCCTCGGCGTAGATCGCCTTGGAGGATTCGACGAAGTGGCAGCGCCCGCCGTGCAGCTCGATGGCGGCGACCTTCTCGTCCGAGGTGCCGCGCGGCATCACCGCGTGGAAGGGCAGGCCGAGCAGCCGGGCGAAATAGGCTTCCGACACCGCGGTGGACCCCGACGACGCCTCGATCACCGGCGTGCCCTCGCCGATCCGCCCGTTGCAGATGGCGAACAGCAGCAGCGACCGCGCGACGCGGTGCTTCAGGCTGCCGGTGGGGTGGGTCGATTCGTCCTTCAGATAGACGTCGATCCCGGACAGCTCGGGCGCGTCGAGCTTGAGCAGCGGCGTGTCGGGCGACCGCGCCGCCTCGGTCTCCAGCAGCTCGATCGCGCGCCGGGTCCAGTCGCGGCCGGTGGCCTCGGGCAGCGGGGTGTGTTCGAGGCGGAACGGCTGACGGATCGAACCGGCGTTGGGAGGAAACGGCACGGTCTGCGCGGAAGCGGTCATGTCACCCTCAAAGCGCGATGACGGCGTCGATCTCGACCGACGCGCCGAGCGGCAGCGCCGACACCTCGACGGTCGAGCGGGCGGGGAACGGCGCCTGGAAGAAGCCGGCATAGACCTCGTTCACCGCCTTGAACTGGGTGAGGTCGGTCACGTAGACGGTCATCTTCACCGCCTTCGCCAGGCTGGTTCCGGCGGCCTCGGCGATCGCCGCGATGTTGGTCAGGCTGCGCGCCGCCTGGGTCGGCGCGTCCGGGCCGGCGAAGGCCCCGGTGGCCGGGTCGATCGGCAGCTGGCCGGAGACGAACAGCAGCCCCCCGGCGACGCGGGCCTGGGCGTAGGGGCCGATGGCGGCCGGGGCTTTGTCCGTTGCGATGGTGTCGGTCATCATCCTGATCTTTCCTGTGTTGGCCCTGTCTCGGCCCTGTTCTGGCCCTGTGGTGGCGACCGTCGCCCGTGCTCAAAGGCTGGGCGGTCTGCCCGCGGTGGCGGCATGCGGGTGCATGCAAATTCCTCAAAACGAAAAAGCTTTTCTCAAGACCGGCCAAACGAGCAAAATCATCCGTCCCAACCGCGAAGGCCCCGAGCAACCCCAATGACCATCGACGCCACCGACCGGAAGATCCTGGCCGCCCTTCAGGCCGACGCGACCCTGTCGCTCGCCGACCTCGGCAAGCAGGTCGGCCTGTCCGCCACTCCCTGTTGGCGCCGCGTGCAACGCCTTGAACAGGAAGGTTATGTCCGCCGCCGCGTGGCGTTGCTGGACCGGGCCAAGCTGAACGTCGACGTGACCGTCTTCGTGGCCGTCCGAACCAGCAAACACTCGGCGGAATGGCTGGAGGAGTTCCGCCGCGTGGTGGCCGACATACCGGAGGTTGTCGATCTCTATCGTTTGAGCGGCGAAATCGATTATCTGCTGCGGGTGGTCATTCCGGACATCAAGGCCTACGACGCTTTCTATCGAAAGCTCATCGAGCGCATCGAGCTTCAGGATGTCTCGTCGATGTTCGCCATGGAGGAAATGAAGTCGACAACGGAAGTCCCTCTTTCTTACGTAAAAACCTAGAACAACTAGGATTTTACTTGTTGTTTTTCTTTTTAGACTCACGCTTCAGCAATTTTCGCGAAGCCCCTGTAGTGATTCTCAATATCGCATGGTTCGTATGAGAATTTTTTACTTTTTTGGTCGGAAGGTCGCTTCGATGTAGAAAATTTTTTCGCTCTATAAGCGTTTAAAGCAAAATTTTTTCTCTGCGAGCGGCGGATGGATCGGGCGTTTGGGCGCACCGGCACGGCATCCCATTCAGAGCCCGAGCTTACGCCCAGGGCTATTGCACGTGGTCTCTATAACCCTCTCCCCTCTGGGAAGAGGGTGGCCCGGAGGGCCGGTGAGGGGGATGTGCTTGGCGGTACGTCCGGCACAAGCGCAACCCCCTCACCCTAACCCTCTCCCCTGGGGGAGAGGGGACTTCAAATGCTGTCCCCCCGCGCTCAGCCCCCGTTGCCTATTGCCTGCGCAAAGCAGCCGGTCTATATGCGTCACGTCTCACTCAATGAGACGCTGAAACCGCCAGGACAGGCGAACCTTGAAAACGCGCAGCACGAAGACTCCCGACGCCGCCAACGCCATCGATGACGCGGCCAAGCCGAAGGCCGCCGCTACCGACCGGACCTTCGCCATCTTGGAACTGGTCGCGTCGGCCTCCGGTCCGCTGGCGGTCAAGACCATCGGGGCGACGCTCGGCCTGCCCAAGCCGACCGCCCACCGCCTCGTCAACGGCCTGATCGAGAAGGGGCTTCTGGCGCGGGATCTGGAAACGCGCGACGTCATCATCGGCGTCGAGGCGGCGCGCCTGGCGGTCGGCATTCTGCGCGCCTCGCTGTCCCGCGCGCCGGTCCGCTCCGTGCTGCGCAAGGTCAGCGCCGAGTTGGGGGAAACCTGCAACGTCGGTGTTCTCGACGGCGGCGACGTCGTCTATCTCGACCGCGTGGAGGTCGAGCACTGGCCCCTGCGCCTCCAGTTCGGCGTGGGATCGCGCGTGCCGATGCACTGCACGGCCATGGGCAAGCTGTTCCTCGCCACCCTGCCGGACGGCATGCGCAGCCGCCTGCTCGCCTCCGGCCCTTTCTCCGCGCAGACCGCCCACACCCTCACCGACCCGCAGGCCCTGGCCGCCGAACTGGAGCGCATTGCCGTGCGCGGCTATTCGCTCGACGACGAGGAGTATGTGGTGGGCGTCTTCTGCGTGGCGGTGCCGATCTTGTCCTCCACGGGCCGGACGGTGGCGGCCATCGCCGTGCAGGCGCCGAAGGTCCGGCTGTCGCACGACCGCGTCGATCAGGTCCTGCCCATCCTCCGCCGCGGCGCCGAGGCCCTGTCCGCGCAGTTCGGATAGCCTCCCTCCCCATCGTTTTTCAAAACCGGACGTTTCATCGCCCGAGCCGCGGGATGCCGGCCGGGCATGCCCCCGTATGCATGGATAATTGGGTACACGAACTTTTTGGGCTTGCGCGACTCAGGGTCCTGTGAGTTAATGATACAAATCGTATCGCTGAATGAGACCAAGAGGCCGAGCGATACGCTTCCAGTCACGGGGAGGAACGATGACGCGGAAGATCGCCTTGGGCTCCGCTCCGTTGCAGGAGCCCCGCGAACCGACAACCGAAGACGCCGCCGATACGAACTCTGGTGACCGCCGGCCGCTCGCCGACCGCGTCCTGGCCTTGCTGGACGCGGTGGCCGGGGCAGGGCAGCCGATGGCCGTCAAGGACATCGCCGAGAAGCTGGCCCTGCCGAAGCCGACCGCGCACCGGCTGATCGCCATGCTGGAGGAGCGCGGCTTCCTCGCCCGCCCGTTCGACGGCCGGCTGGTGACCGTCGGCCCGAAACTGCGCACTCTGGCGCTCAACACGCTGCGCAGTTCCCTGGCCCAGGCGCCGTCGCACGCCCGGCTGCGGGCGCTCAGCCTGGAGTTGGGGGAGACCTGCAACATCGGCGTGCTGGAGGGCGGCGACGTCGTCTATCTCGACCGCGTCGAGGTGGAAAACTGGCCGCTGCGGCTGGAATTCGGCGTCGGGTCGCGGGTGCCGCTGCATTGCACGGCAATGGGCAAGCTGTTCCTTGCCTTCCTGCCGGAGTTGCCGCGGCGGCGCCTGCTGGATTGCCTGCCACTGCCCCGGATGTCCGCGGCGACGTTGTGCGACCCGGCGCTGTTCCGCGCCGAGCTGGAGCGCATCGCCGCCTGCGGCCACTCCCTCGACGACGAGGAATACATGCCGGGCGTCTTCTGCGCGGCGGTGCCGATCCGCGACGGTGCCGGGCGGATGGTCGCCGCCCTGGCGGTGCAGGCGCCCAAGGTCCGGCTGTCGCGGGAATCGGTGGCCGACCGGTTGCCGGTCCTGCACCGCGCCGCAAGCGACATGGCCCACGCGCTGGGCATCGACGCCGCCCCGGCCGAGCCGGCCCTCTCACTTTAAGGAAGACGGACGCCATGGCAAGGACGCTTGAGACGACCGCCGCCGGATGCCCGGCCCGGCTGATGGCGCGCAGCGCCACCCTGGAGCCGGTTCCCACGGCGGTGGTCGCCGCGGGATCGCTGGTCGCGCTGGAAAGCGCGCGGCGCGCCACCGCCCTCGGCCTCATCGAGCCGGTGCTGGTCGGCGATCCGGCGGCCATCGCCGACGGCGCCCGCCGCATCGGCTGGACGCTCCACGGCGCCTGCGTGGTTCCGGCCAGGGACGACGCGGCGGCGGCGCGGATCGCGGTGGCGCTCGCCCGCTCCGGCGACGTGGGCGCGCTGATGAAAGGGCACATCCACACCGACACGCTGATGCTGGCGGCCCTCGACCCGAAAAACGGGCTGCGCACCGGGCGCCGTTTCACCCACGCCTTCCATATGACGCTGCCGGGGTCGGGCCGCGAGCTGGTCATCACCGATGCGGCGATCAACGTGGCGCCGTCCCTGACGACCCAGCTGGACATCATCCGCAACGCCGTGGAGCTGTGGCGGCTGGTCGGCGGCGCCGATCCGCGCGTGGCGCTGCTCTCCTGCACCGAGGAGGTGACGGAGCGCGTGCCCTCCAGCATGGACGCCGACCGGCTGACCCGCCTGTGCCGGCAGGAGGTGCCGGGGGCGACGGTGTTCGGGCCGCTGGCGCTCGACCTCGCGGTGTCCGCCGAGGCGGCGCGGATCAAGAACCTGTCCCACCCCTGCGCCGGGGCCGCCGACATCCTGGTGGTGCCGAACATCGAAACCGGCAACGCCCTGTTCAAGGCGCTGGTGCACTTCCTGGACGCGGTCGCCGCGGGCATCGTGCTGGGTGCTGCGGTGCCGATCGTCCTCACCTCGCGCGCCGACCCGCCGGCGGCCCGAATCGCCGCCGCCGCCATCGCCCAGATCGTCGCCGGGCGCCGCCGCTCCGTCACGCCGGGCGCCCCCTACTCCACCACCGCAGCCAAGGGAGGCGCCGCACCCGGCCTGCACGCCTGACAGTCAAAAAAACAAACCCCGCCAAAAAATAAACCCTGGGAGGGAATGCAAATGCTCCGCAACGCCTTGACGCTCACCGCGGCGGTGGCCGCGCTGCTGACACCCGTCCTTTCATCCAACCCCGCGCGCGCCGACGACTACCCGTCGCGCCCCATCGAGGTCATCGCGACCTTCGGGGCCGGCGGCGGCGCCGACCTGATGGCGCGCCAGTTCGCGCGCCTCGCCGAACCGCATCTCCGCGTCGCCATGCCCGTCGTCAACGTGTCCGGGGCGTCGGGCAACGCCGGCCTGACGCGGGTCCTGACCAACCCGGCTGACGGCTACACGGTCGGCACGCTGATCGCGCTGTCCGTCTCCTCCTGGGCGTCGGGCCTGGGCACGGCGAAGCCGGACAATTTCGTCTATGTGGCGATGATGCAGAACTCGCCGTCGATGCTCTACGTCTCGAAGAACAGCCCCTTCAAGACCTACGAGGAGTTTGCCGCCCACGCCAAGGCCAACCCCGGCAAGCTGCGCGTCGCCACCTCCGGCTACGGCACGCAGGACGACATCACGCTGAAGTATCTCGGGACCCAGGGCGTGCCGGTGACCAACGTCCCCTTCGCCCGCCCGTCGGAGCGCTACGCCTCGCCGATCGGCGGCCACACCGACGCGATCTACGAGGAGCCGGGCGACGTCGCCCAGTTCCTGAAGTCCGGCGACCTGCGCCCGATCGTCGTGTTCGACAAGCAGCGCCACCCCTCCTTCCCCGACGTGCCCGCTTCGGCGGAGCTGGGTCTGGACATCGGCGACCTGCCGAACTTCCGCACGCTGGCCGTACCCGCCAGCACGCCGCCCGAGCGCGTGCAGAAGCTGCACGAAGCCGCCGCCAAGGTGCTGGCGAGCCCGGAATGGAAGACCTTCTGCGCGGACACCTTCACCTGCGTCGACACGCTGGTGACGCCGGACCAGGCCAAGGAGGAGGTCAAGGCCTTCTATGAGACGGTGAGGGGCTATCTGGACCGCTTCGCGACCAAGACCGTCGGCCAGACACCGGGCTAAGTCCGGTTCCGACGCCGCCCCGCCCGTTTCATCGCTCCTCAGGGAGGGAACCGTGACTCTCCTGTCCCACGGTCTTCGCCGGCTGGCGACACCCGCGGCCCTGCTCGCCGGGTCGCTTCTTCTCTCGCAACACATCGTGCGCGACAGCACCATGATCGCCAGCCTGCCGGACCCGGTGGGACCGGCGGGATGGCCCCGGCTGATGCTGGGCGCGGTCGGGCTGTGCGCCCTGATCTGGATCGCCAAGGAACTCCTGGCGCTGCGGCGCGCGGCCCAACGGCACAAGCCGGTCGACGAGGAATACGAAGGCTACGCCTATGGCCGGGCCATGATCGGGCTGGGCTTGGTCGTCCTGTACGGCATCGCCCTGCCGCAGCTCGGCTTTCCCATCGCCACGCTGGCCTTCGTCGCCCTGTGGTGCGTCATCGGCGGCATCCGGCGACCGCTCACGCTGGCGCTGGTCACCGGCATCGGTTGCGTCGTGCTGCTCTATGTCTTCGTCCTGCTCGCCCAGATGCCGCTGAACCGCGGCCACGGCGTCTTCGACGACTTCACCGTCGCGCTCTACCGCCTGCTCGGCATCTACTGAGCCGGCCACCGGAAGGATCGTCCCATGGATATCCTCGCCAATCTGGCCGGTGGCTTCGCCGGCGCCCTCGACCCGTACAATTTCGTCCTCCTCGTGGCGGGCCTGATGATCGGGGTGGTGGCCGGCGCGCTGCCGGGCATCTCCTTCGTCAACGCCATGGCCATCGCCCTGCCCTTCACCTACCTGCTGCCGCCGGTCACAGCGATGTCCTTTCTCGGCGGCATCTATGTGGGTGGCGTGTTCGGCGGCTCGATCTCCTCGATCCTCATCAACATCCCCGGCACGCCGGCCTCGCTGCCGAGCTGCTGGGACGGTTACCCGATGACGCGCAAGGGCCTGTCCTCGCGGGCGCTGAGCATCGCCATCACCGCCTCCGCCTTCGGCGGGCTGGCCAGCGCGTTGCTGCTGACCTTCGGCGCCCCGCCCTTCGCCAGCTTCGCGCTGAAGTTCGACCAGCCGGAGTTCTTCGCCGCCACCATCCTCGGCCTCGTCAGCGTCATCGCCATCGCCAAGGACGCCCCGCTGATGAGCGCCGTCTCGATGTTCCTCGGCTTGCTGATCGGGACGGTCGGCGTCGATCCGATGTACGGCATGCCCCGCCTGACGCTGGGTGTTCCCGACCTGGAGAGCGGCATCAACTTCACCGTTGTGATGATCGGCCTCTTCGCCATCGGCGAGGTCGTGGACCTGATCTGCAAGCGGGCCGGCGGCGCCCACTCCATCGCCACGAAGCCCGGCAAGCAGATCGGCTTGGCGGATCTGTGGCGGATCAAGTCCTCCATCCTGCGCGGCACCGGCCTCGGCTGCACCATCGGCGTCATCCCCGGCGCCGGGGCTACGGTGGGATCGGTCATCGCCTACAGCGTGGAGAAGCAGGCGTCGGGCAAGGGCGACCGCTTCGGCACCGGCGTGGAGGAAGGGCTGGCGGCCCCGGAGGCGGCCAAGAACGCCACCACCGGTACCGCGATGATCCCGCTGCTCACGCTGGGCATCCCCGGCAGCGCCGCCACGGCCATCATGCTGGCCGCCATGCTGATCCACGGGCTGAATCCCGGCCCGCTCCTCTTCACCTCGAACGCCTCGCTGGTCTACACGATCTTCGCCAGCATGCTGATCGCCAACCTGCTGATGATCGTCGCGGCGATGGGCGTGGCGCGGGTCTTCTCCACGCTGATGCGCGTACCACCGGCCATCCTCGGCGCCTTCATCATCGTGCTGAGCGTCGTCGGCGCCTACGGCGTGCGCAACAACCTCTTCGACGTCTATGTCTGCCTCGCCTTCGGCATCGCCGGCTACATCATGAAGCGCACCGGCTTCCCGCCGGCTCCGCTGGTGGTCGGCGTGATCCTGGGGCCGCTGTGCGAGCGCTACTTCCTCACCTCGCTCGCCAACTACGACGGCAACATGGCGGTCTTCTTCAGCCGCCCGATCAGCGGCACGATCCTGGCCCTGGCCGCCGCCTTCCTCGTCTGGTCGATGTGGCCGTCGGGCAAGCCGCTGCTTCGCCGCCCGCCCAAGGACCCGGCCCACGGCGATCCGGCCCACGGCAACCCGCCCCGCAAGGAACCGCCGCAGCGGGTGCTCAAAGCCTGACCGTCCGAACCAACAAACGAACCTTCAGGGAGAGAGACAAGCAACCATGGACAACATCATGCTCGACCGAACGCCGGCCAGCGCCGACCAGGAGGCCGTCGCCGCCCTCGTCGCCCGCGCCCGCGCCGCCCAGCACGCCTTCGCCGACGCCACGCAGGAGCGGGTGGATGACGCCGTCGCCGCTCTCGCCTGGGCGATCTACGAGCCGGGCCGCGCCCGCGCCCTGGCGGAGCTGGCGGTGGCCGACACCGGCCTCGGCAATGTCGCGGACAAGATCACCAAGAACCAGCGCAAGACCTTCGGCACGCTGCGCGACCTGATGCGGGTGCGCACCGTCGGCGTGATCGAGGAGGACACCGCCAAGGGCATCGTCAAGATCGCCAAGCCGCTGGGCGTCGTCGGCGCCGTCACCCCCTCCACCAACCCGGCGGCCACCCCGGTCAACAAGGCGATGATGGCCGTCAAGGGCCGCAACGCCATCATCATCGCCCCCTCCCCCATGGGCTCCGCCGCCACCGGCCGCACGGTCGAGCTGATGCGGGCCGAGCTGGCGCGGATCGGCGCGCCGGAGGATCTGGTGCAGATGATCCCCACCCCCATCACCAAGGGACTGACCCAGGCGCTGATGGAGGCGGTCGACCTCGTCGTCGTCACCGGCTCGCAGGACAACGTGCGCCGCGCCTATTCCAGCGGCACCCCGGCCATCGGCGTCGGGGCCGGCAACGTCCCGGTCATCGTGGACGAGAGCGCCGATCTGGCCGAGGCGGCGCGCAAGATCTGCGCCTCCAAGACCTTCGACAACTCCACCTCCTGCTCGTCGGAGAACGCGCTCGTCGTTCTCGACTCCGTCTACGACGCGACCATCGCGGCGCTGGAGGAGGCCGGCGCCTACCTCTGCACCGCGGAGGAGCGGGAGCGCGTGCAGTCCCGCCTGTGGGAGAACGGCAAGCTGAACCGCAAGCTGATCGCCAAGGACGCCACCATCCTCGCCGAGGCGTTCGAGCTGTCGCCCAAGGCGCGCGAGGCCCGCTTCTTCCTGGTGGAGGAGACCGGCGTCGGCAAGGCGCACCCCTTCTCCGGCGAGAAGCTGTCGCTGGTGCTGGCGGTCTACCGGGTGCCGGACTTCGACGCGGCGGTCGATCAGGTGCGCAAGATCCTCGACCACCAGGGGCGCGGCCATTCCTGCGGCATCCACACGCGGGACGAGGCGCACGCCAAACGGCTGGCAGACGAGCTGGACGTGGTGCGCGTGCTGGTCAACTTCGCCCACACCTTCGGCAACGGCGGCGGCTTCGACAGCGGGCTGAACTTCACCCTCTCGATGGGCTGCGGCAGCTGGCAGAAGAACTCCATCTCCGAAAACCTGAACTGGAAGCACTTCGTCAACATCACCCACCTCGTCCGCCCGATCCCGGAGGACAAGCCGAGCGAAGAGGCCCTGTTCGGCCCCTTCTGGTCCCGCCACGGACGCTGACGGAGACGACGATGAACTTCGAGGAACATGCCGGAAAATCCGTGCTCGCCCGCGCCGGGCTGAGCGTTCCGCAGGGCCGTCTCTGCGCCAGCGCGCAGGAGGCCGAAGCCGCCGCCCGCGCCATCGGGCCGGTGGTGGTCAAGGCGCAGGTGCCGACCGGCAAGCGCGGCAAGTCGGGCGGCGTGAAGCTGGCCGCCACCCCGGAGGAGGCCGCCGCATCCGCGCAGGCCATCCTGGGCATGGAGATCGGCGGATTCCCGGTCGCCCGCGTCCTGGTCGAGGAGCAGGCGGCCATCGCCCGCGAATTCTACGCCGCTGTGCTGAACGACCCGGCCAGCCGCAGCCCGCTGGTGCTGTTCTCCACCGAGGGCGGCATGGACATCGAGGAGGTCGCAGCGACCCGCCCCGAATCCCTGCGCCGCATGGCGGTGGACATCCGCAAGGGCTTCGGCCCGGCGGACGCGCGCCGCCTGCTGCTGGGGCTGGACCTCGGCGAGGCCGCCGTGCCGGTGGCGGCGATGCTGGTCGATCTCTACCGCGTCTACCGCCAGCACGACGCCGAACTGCTGGAGATCAACCCGCTGGCCCTGCTCGCCGACGGCCGCGTCGTGCCGCTGGACTGCAAGCTGACGGTGGACGATTCCGCCCTCTACCGGCAGACGGACATCGCCGGGCTGGGTGCCAAGGAACCGTTGTCGGCGCTGGAGGAGCGCGGGCGGGCGCTCGACCTCAAATACATCGAGCTTGAGGGCAACGTCGGCGTCCTGGCGAACGGCGCCGGGCTGACCATGACGACGATGGACGTGGTCAGCCACGCCGGCGGACGCCCGTCCAACTTCCTGGAGATCGGCGGCGAAGCCTACACCAAGGGGACCGAGGCGCTGGACCTCGTGCTGTCCAACCCCGGCGTCAAAAGCCTCGTCGTCAATTTCTGCGGCGCCTTCGCCCGCACCGACGTGATGGCCGGCGGCGTGATCCAGGCCTGGAAGACGCTGAACCCCACCGTCCCCGTCTTCTTCTCCATCCACGGCACCGGCGAGGACGAGGCCGTGCGCATGGTGCGGGAGGAGCTGGGGATCGAACCCTACGACCGGATGGAAGACGCCATCTCGGCAGCCGTGGAGGCCGCGCGATGATCGTACGCAAGAGCGACCGGGTCCTGGTGCAGGGCATCACCGGCAAGCAGGGCACCTTCTGGACCGAGCAGATGCAGGCCTACGGCACCACCGTGGTCGGCGGCGTGAACCCGAAGAAGGCCGGGCAGAGCCATTGCGGCGTGCCCATCTTCGCCACCGCGAAGGAGGCCATGGCGAACGGCGGCTTCGACGTGTCGGTGATGTTCATCCCGCCCGCCGCCGCCAAGGCCGCCGCCATCGACGCCATCGAGGCGGGTGCGAAGACCGTCGTCTGCCTGACCGAGCACATCCCCGCCCACGACGTGATGGAGATGCACGCCGCGGCGGCGGAGCACGGCACCCGCATCATCGGGCCGAACACCGCCGGCATCGTGACGCCGGGCGAGGGCTTCGTCGGCATCATGCCGGCCTTCAATCCGCGCGTCTTCCAGCCGGGCCGGGTCGGCGTCATTTCGCGCAGCGGCAGCCTGGGCACGCTGGTCTGCCTGAACCTCGTGCGCGGCGGCCATGGCCAGTCGGCCTTTCTCGGCATCGGCGGCGACCCGATGATCGGCACGACGACCAAGGACGCGCTGGCCGCCCTGATCGACGACCCGGGCACCGACGCCATCGCGCTCGTCGGCGAGATCGGCGGCAGCATGGAGGAGGAAGCGGCGGAGTTGGTGGCGAAGACGGACAAGCCCGTCGTCTCCTTCATCGCCGGCCGCGCCTCCCCGCCGGGCAAGAAGATGGGCCATGCCGGCGCCATCGTGACCGGTGACCGCGGCAGCTACGCCTCCAAGCGAGGCGCGCTGGAACGCGCCGGGGCCGTCGTCGTCGATGTGCCCGGCGACCTGCCGGCGGCCCTCGACGCGCTGATGGCCGAGGCCGCGAAACGGTCGGGCGCGCAGCGGCTCGCGGACTGACCGCGCAGCCGCCTTTTTGAAGAACGGTACGGCAGCACCGCCCCCTCTCCCGGCCTTCCGCCGGGAGAGAACGGGGGAGGCATTCCGGAAGGGAACGGAACAGGATGGCGAAGATCGACGACGTCGGCGGCCAGCGCGCACGCGGGTTCGCCTTCACCCAGGGCCGGGGGTTCCAGCGAAGCACCGGGCCGGCGGCGCCCGAGGACGCGCGCGGCTGGCTCGACCGCTACCAGTCGCCGCGCGAGGATCTCGACCCCTCGCCGACCGTCTCCGACACGGTCAAATACACCACCTGCTACATGTGCGCCTGCCGCTGCGGCATCAAAGTGCACATCAAGGACGGCCAGCTCCGCTTCATCGAGGGGAACAAGGACCATCCGGTGAACCACGGCGTGATCTGCGCCAAGGGGTCCGCCGGCATCATGACCCAGAACTCCCCGGCCAAACTGCGCAAGCCCCTGCTGCGCACCGGGGAGCGCGGCACCGGCGAATTCCGCGAGATCGAATGGGACGAGGCGCTGACCATCCTGACGGAGCGCCTGTCCAAGATCCGCGATAGCGACCCCAGCAAGCTCGCCTTCTTCACCGGACGCGACCAGAGCCAGTCGCTGACCGGCTTCTGGGCGGCGCAGTTCGGCACGCCCAACTTCGCGGCGCACGGCGGCTTCTGCTCCGTCAACATGGCGGCGGCGGGCATGTACACGCTGGGCGGCAGCTTCTGGGAATTCGGGGAGCCGGACTGGGACCACACCCGCTACCTGCTGCTGTTCGGCGTGGCTGAGGACCATGACAGCAACCCGATCAAGATCGGCCTGTCAAAGATGAAGGCGCGCGGCGCCAAGATCGTCTCCGTCAACCCGATCAAGACCGGCTATTCCGCGATCGCCGACGAATGGGTCGGCATCCGTCCGGGCAGCGACGGTCTGTTCGTCTTCGCCCTGATCCACGAGCTTCTGCGCGCCGACCGCATCGACGCCGAGTATCTGGTCCGCTACACCAACGCCCCCTGGCTGGTCATCCAGGACCCCGGCGCCCCCGACGACGGCCTGTTCGCCCGCGACGCCGACGGCGCCCCGCTGGCCTGGGACGCGGTGGAGCAGCGCGCCGTTCCAGCCACCGCCGCCGATATCCGCCCGGCGCTGGTCGGCGCCGTCACCCTGCCGGACGGGCGGCGGGCCGTGCCCTCCTTCCATCTGCTGGCCGAACGCTACCTCGACCCGCAGCACTCACCGGAGGCGGTGGCCGAGCGCTGCGGCGTCCCCGCCGACACCATCCGCCGCATCGCCGCGGAGATGGCCCACCTCGCCTTCCAGGAGACGCTGACCATCGAGCAGCCCTGGACCGACTGGGCGGGTCGGCGCCACGAGCGGATGATCGGGCGGCCCATCGCCATGCACGCCATGCGCGGCATCTCCGCCCATTCCAACGGCTTCCACACCTGCCGGGCCATCCACATCCTGCAGGTTCTGCTGGGCACCATCGACGTGCCGGGCGGCTGGCGCTACAAGTCGCCCTACCCCCGCCCCGCCCCGCCGGGTCCCAAGCCCGCCGGCAAGCGCGGCGAGACCGGCCCCGGCAAGACCATCGCCGGGATGCCGCTCGGCTATCCCATGGGGCCGGAGGACCTGCTGGTCGGCGAGGACGGGCAGCCGCTTCGCATCGACAAAGCCTTCAGCTGGGACGCGCCGCTGTCGGTGCACGGGCTGATGCACATGGTGGTCGCCAACGCCTGGGAGGGCGACCCGTACCGCGTCGACACGCTGTTCATGTACATGGCCAACATGGCCTGGAACTCGTCGATGAACACGTCCGAGACGATGCGGATGCTGTCCGACAAGGACCCGGACAGCGGCGAGTACCGCATCCCCTTCATCGTCTATTGCGACGCCTACGCCTCGGAGATGGTGGCCTACGCCGACCTCGTGCTGGCCGACACCACCTATCTGGAGCGGTGGGACTGCATCTCCCTGCTTGACCGCCCGATCGGCAGCGCGCACGGCCCCGGCGATTCCATCCGCCAGCCGGTGCTGACCCCCGACCGCGACGTGCGGCCCTTCCAGGACGTGCTGATCGAGCTGGGGGCGCGGCTCGGCCTGCCCGCCTTCGTCCGGGAGGACGGCAGCCCGCGCTACCCCGGCGGCTATCCCGACTACATGACCAACCACGAGCGCAAGCCCGGCATCGGCCCGCTGGCCGGCTGGCGCGGCGCCGACGGGAAAGACGCCGGCAAGGGAGCGCCCAACCCGGACCAGCTCGACCGCTACGTCCGAAACGGCTGCTTCTGGCATTTTGAGCTGCCGCCGGAGCAGCACTATTTCAAGCACGCCAACCAGGCCTATCTGGAGACCGCCACCCGCATGGGCTTCCTCGACAAGCCGGAGCCGGTGATCCTCCAGCTCTACGTCGAGCCGCTCCAGAAATTCCGCCTCGCCGCGCGCGGGCACGGCGCGGTGGTGCCGCCCGCCGACAAGCGGCAGCGGGTGGAAACCTACTTCGACCCCCTGCCCTTCTGGTACCCGCCGCTGGAGGAGGAGGGGCTGGATGAGGGCGCCTTCCCGCTGCACGCCGTCACCCAGCGCCCGATGCCCATGTACCATTCCTGGGGATCGCAGAACGCCTGGCTGCGGCAGATCCTGGCGCGCAACAGCCTCTACATCGCGCGCTCCACCGCGGAGGCGCTCAGCCTCGCCGACGGCGACTGGGCTTGGGTGACCAGTCCGACCGGGCGCATCCGGGTGCCGGTCCGGCTGATGGACGGGGTAGAGGCCGGGACGGTGTGGACCTGGAACGCCATCGGCAAGCGCTCCGGCGCCTGGAACCTGTCCACCGACGCGCCGGAGGGGACGAAGGGCTTCCTGCTCAACCACCTGATCTCGGAACTGCTGCCGGAGCGCAACGGCTATCGCCACGCCAACGCCGACCCGGTGACCGGGCAGGCCGCTTGGTACGACCTGCGCGTCCGCGTCGAGAAGGCGCCGCCGAAGGAGCGGGCCGAGACGATGCCGCGCTTCCCCGCCCAGGCCATGCCGCCGGGCGTCGAGCCGCCGCCCGCCATCCTGCGCACCGGCGCCGCCTTCCGGCCCACGTCTCGGGGAGTCCGGTCATGACGAGCCTTCCCAACCGCGAACCCGGCGCCCCCCGGCTGGGGCTGGTCATCGACCTCGACACCTGCGTCGGCTGCCACGCCTGCGCGGTGGCCTGCAAGCAGTGGAACGACGGCGGCCACATGGCGCCGCTGACCGATTACGACGCCTACGGCGCCGGCCCGGACGGGGTGTGGTTCAACCGCATCCACAGCTTCGAGGCGGGAACCGGGGAGAGCGGCTGCGGGTCGCGCACCACCAACTTCCCGCGCTCCTGCCTGCATTGCGAACAGCCGGCCTGCGTGACCGTCTGCCCGACCGGCGCCTCCTACAAGCGGGCCGAGGACGGCATCGTGCTGGTCAACGAGGATTTGTGCATCGGCTGCAAGCTCTGCTCCTGGGCCTGCCCCTACGGCGCGCGGGAGTTCGACCAGGACGTCGGCGTGATGAAGAAATGCACGCTGTGCATCGACCGCATCCACAACGAGACCTTGGATGAGGCGGAGCGGGTGCCGGCCTGCGTCATGGTCTGCCCGACCTCCGCCCGGCATTTCGGCGACCTCGCCGACCCGTCCTCCGCTGTGTCGAAGCTGGTGGCGGAGCGCGGCGGCTACGACCTGATGCCGGAGCTCGGCTATGAGCCGACCAACAAGTACCTGCCGCCCCGGCCCCGGCCCACCCTGGCGCTGGACGAGCGCGTCACCAAGGAAAGCGCCAACGACGATTTGCCGCTCCACGGCCTGCTGAAATGGGCCGACCGCATCCTGGCGCGCTGAGGGAGGGATTCCATGCATCCGGCCTTCTCCATCATCTTCTTCACCAGCGCCGCGGGCGCCGGCTACGGCCTGCTTGCCCTGCTCGGCCTGCTGGCGCCCTTCGGTCTGCTGCCGGCGAGCCCGCTGTTCGGCCTTACCGCCCTCGCCCTCGCCTTGGGGCTGGTGGTCGCCGGGCTGCTGTCCTCGCTGGCCCATCTCGGCCGCCCGGAGCGGGCGTGGCGGGCGCTGTCGCAATGGCGCAGCTCCTGGCTGTCGCGCGAAGGCGTGGCGGCGGTCGCCACCTTCCTGCCGGCGGGCGTCTTCGCCATCGCCTGGGTCGTCCTGGCGACCGGCAGTGACGGCGGCGGCAGCGGCGTGGCGGGAGTCGCCGGCTGGATCACCGCGGCGATGGCGGCGGTCACCGTCTATTGCACGGCGATGATCTACGCCTCGCTGAAGCCCATCCGCCAATGGGCCAACCCGTGGGTGCCGCGAACTTATCTGGCGCTGTCGCTGATGACCGGGGCGCTGCTGCTGAACGCGCTGCTCGGCGCGGTGGGACAGGCGGCGGACTGGTCCTCCCTGCTGGCGCTGGCGTCGGTGGCGCTGGCCTGGGCGGCGAAGGAAGGGCATTGGCGGCATTGCGCCACCGCCCGCCCCGTCAGCACGGCGGAGACGGCGACCGGCCTCGGCCACATCGGGCGGGTCCGCCTGCTCGACGCCCCGCACAGCGAGGACAACTACCTGCTCAAGGAAATGGGCTTCCGCGTCGGGCGCCGCCACGCCGCCCGCCTGCGCCTCATCACCCGCCTCGCCGCCTTCGCCCTGCCGGCGGCGCTGAGCCTCGGCGCTCTGGTCGCCGGCCACGGCGCCCTGTCCGGCACCCTGGCACTGCTGGCCGCCGCCGCCGCCGCGCTGGGGGTGATCGCCGAGCGCTGGCTCTTCTTCGCCGAGGCGAAGCACACCGTGACCCTCTTCTACGGCGCCGGGGAAGCCTGAGCCCGCCGCTTTCACCCACAGCAGGAAAGGAGCAGAGATGCCGCACGCAGACACGTCTCATGGCCCCACCGATCACGGCTCCGCCCTGGCCTTCCTCATGACCCGCGCCAAGACGATGGACGCCCGGAGCCTCTACATCTGCGGCTCGCCCTCCCGCCCCCGCGTGGGCTTCCGCTCCGGCGCCGGCGTCGTCTACGAGCCGCTGTCCACCGGCCTCGCCGGACGCCTTGTCAACCGTTTCGCAGTGGACGGCCACGGCCTGAGCCGAGGGCTGCTCGTCTGGAGCGGGCGCCATTACCGCTGGTTCGCCATGCCGATGCCGGAGGGGGATGACGGCTACGCCCCCCTGATCGCCGTGCACCGGCCCGCCATTCTTCCCGGCCCCGGCGAGCGGGCCATGCCGCGCGTGATCGCCGGCTGACCGCCCCGCCGCCCTACTCCCCCAATCCATGCAACGAGGATGCGCACCATGAAAATGACCACCGAGGAAGCGTTCGTGAAGGTCCTTCAGATGCACGGCATCCGGCACGCCTTCGGGATCATCGGATCGGCCATGATGCCGGTCTCCGACCTCTTCCCCAAGGCCGGCATCCGGTTCTGGGACTGCGCGCACGAGACCAACGCCGCCTTGATCTGCGATGGCTACAGCCGCGTCACCGGGGAAATGGCCATGGCCATCGCCCAGAACGGACCCGGCGTGACCGGTTTCGTCACCTCGATCAAGACCGCCTACTGGAACCACACGCCGATGCTGCTGGTGACTCCGCAGGCCGCCAACAAGACCATCGGCCAGGGCGGTTTCCAGGAGGTCGAGCAGATGGCCATGTTCCGGGAGATGGTCTGCTACCAGGAGGAGGTGCGCGACCCCAGCCGCATGGCCGAGGTGCTGAACCGCGTCATCGAGAAGGCGTGGCGCGGCTGCGCCCCGGCGCAGATCAACGTGCCGCGCGATTTCTGGACCCAGGTCATCGACGTCGAGCTGCCGCAGATCGTCCGGCTGGAGCGCTCGGCCGGCGGGCGGCAGGCCATCGCCGAGGCGGCCCGTCTGCTGTCGGAGGCGAAGTTCCCGGTCATCCTGAACGGCGCCGGGGTGGTGATCGGCGGGGCCATTCCGGACAGCATCGCGCTGGCGGAGCGGCTGGACGCGCCGGTCTGCTGCGGCTACCAGCACAACGACGCCTTCCCCGGCAGCCACCCGCTGTCGGTCGGGCCGCTCGGCTACAACGGCTCCAAGGCGGCGATGGAGCTGATCGCCAAGGCCGACGTCGTGCTGGCGCTCGGCACGCGGCTCAACCCCTTCTCCACCCTGCCCGGCTACGGCATCGACTATTGGCCGAAGGGCGCGCAGATCATCCAGGTCGACATCAACCCCGACCGCATCGGCCTGACCAAGAAGGTGTCGGTCGGCATCTGCGGCGACGCCAAGCAGGTGGCCCAGCAAATCCTGGCGCAGCTCGCCCCCGGCGCCGGGGATGCGGGCCGGCTGGAGCGCCGCGCGCTGATCCACCAGACCAAGTCGGCATGGCTTCAGCTCCTGTCCTCGCTCGACCATGAGGAGGACGATCCCGGAACGAGCTGGAACGCCGAAGCGCGCGAGCGCGAGTCCGACCGCATGTCGCCGCGTCAGGCGTGGCGGGCCATCCAGGCCGCCCTGCCCGCCGACGCCATCCTCTCCACCGACATCGGCAACAACTGCGCCATCGGCAACGCCTACCCCACCTTCGAGGAGGGGCGGAAGTATCTGGCGCCGGGCATGTTCGGCCCCTGCGGCTACGGCTTCCCGTCGATCGTCGGCGCGAAGATCGGCTGCCCGAACACGCCGGTGGTCGGCTTCGCCGGAGACGGCGCCTTCGGCATCTCGATGAACGAGATGTCCTCCATCGGGCGCGAGGGATGGCCGGCGGTCACCATGGTGATCTTCCGGAACTTCCAGTGGGGGGCGGAGAAGCGCAACACGACGCTGTGGTACGACAACAACTTCGTCGGCACCGAGCTGAACCCCAAGCTCAGCTACGCCAAGGTGGCCGAGGGTTGCGGCCTGAAGGGCGTCACCGCGCGCACCCAGGACGAGGTGACGGCGGCCCTGCGCCAGGCCATCGAGGACCAGGGGCGCGGCATCACCACCTTCGTTGAGGTGATCCTGAACCAGGAGCTGGGCGAGCCCTTCCGCCGCGACGCCATGAAGAAGCCGGTCGCGGTCGCCGGCATCGACCCCGCGGACATGCGCCCGCAGCAGGCCGTGTAAGGTTGGGCGCAGCGCCGCCTGCGCGGTGCTTCTTTGTCATAAGCTATAGGGCTTTGCCCCCACCCCGACCCTCCCCCGCTAACGCAGGGGAGGGAACTTTTTTTACCCCTCCCCTGCGCAGCGGGGGAGGGTCGGGGTGGGGGCAAAGCCTCCGAAAATCGACGCCTTGGGGCATTCCACGTTTCGACTTCGAAAGCCCTTGTAAGTTGTTTAAATTCTTAGGAGACACAACCAAAAGACGCTTTCGATTTCGAAACCCTTCACTCCCCCAGCAGATCGTCGATGCGCATCCGCAGGTCCCGCAACAGCTCCCGATGCTCCTTCTGCATCGCGGCGCTGACCGCGTCGATGGCCTTCAGCTCCTTCTCGATGCGGTTGATCGAGCGGCCCAGCACGCGCATCGGCTCCACCGAGCCCGGCGCCTTGGACGCCCGCGCCGCGCGCACCGACTGAACCGTCAGCCCGCCGGTGCGCGCCGACTGCCACAGCCGCCGCACCTCCCCCTCGTCGCCGACGAACGCCAACTCGACCAGGGCGGAACGGGACACCGCGTCGGGGTTCTCCCGGTACTCGCGGAGGATGTCGATGGGCAGGTCCAGCACCTTCAGCCGCTTTGACACCTCGGCCTCCGAACAGCCGAGCACCGCGGCGACCTCCGCCTGGGCGTAGCCGTGGCTGTCGATGAGCTGGGTCAGGCCACGGGCCAGATCGATGGCGTCCAGGTCCACGCGCTGGACATTCTCGATCAGCGCGATCTCCTCCGCCTTGCCCTTGGTGATGATGGCGGCGATGGTCGGGCGGCCGAGCATCTGGTGGGCGCGCAGGCGGCGCTCGCCGGCCACGAGGCGGTAGACGCCCTTCTCCGCCGTCTCCTGCACCAGCACCGGCTGCTGAAGCCCGTGCCGCTCGATGGAAGCGGCCAGCGAGGCGAGCGCGGTCTCGTCGAAGACGGTGCGCGGCTGGTTGGGGTCGGTGCGGATGGCGGCGACGTCGGCTTCGATCAGCCGGGGCAGGGCACCGGTCAGCCCGAACAGCCGGTCGGTCTCCGGGGCCGGGGCGGTGCTCTTCGCTTGCAGGACCGTGGCGGCGGTCTGGCGGGTCAGCTTCTTAGGCGGCATCGGACAACTCCCGGATGCGTCCGGTGGCCTTCAGAAGGGCACCGGCGATGGCGGCGTAGCTTTCCACGCCCGGCGCGCCGATGTCGGCGTCGAGCGTGATGACGTTGGCCCCGGCGGCCTGCGCGTAGATGGTCGCGCGCGGCACCGGCGGGAAGACCCGGTAATCCTCGCCCCACAGCCGGCCGATGTCCTCCAGCGAGGAACGGTCCTGCGTCTGGCGGGGGTTGAGCATGGTCGGCAGCACGCCCAGAATCCGCAGGTTCGGGTTCAGCCGCCGCTGGATCTTCGTCACGGTGTCCAGGAAGGCGTTGACTCCCAGAATGGCGTGCGGCTCCGCCTGGCAGGGAATCAGCACATAGTCCGCCGCGGTCAGCGCGTTGATGGTGACCGCCCCCAGGTTCGGCGCGCAGTCGATCAGGATGAAATCGTAATCGCCCCGCACCGCGTCCAGCATCTCCGCCATGGCGGTCTGGGCGTTGGTCAGGTTGCCGGGCAGTTCCGTGTCGGCGCTGGCGAGGGCGATGCTCGACGGTACGACGTCCAGCCCTTCCACGCTGGTCGGGCGGATGACCTCGGCCAGCTTCGCCTTGCCCATCAGCGCGTGGTAGAGCACCCTGCCCTGCTCGGTCAGCGCCACCACGTCGGTCTGCGGCACGCCGACATGGACCGTGGCGTTGCCCTGCGGATCGGCGTCCACCAGCAGCACGCGATTCCCCGACCGGGCCAGCATGAAGGCGACGTTGATCGAGGTCGCCGTTTTGGCCGTGCCGCCCTTCTGCAGGCCGATGGCGATGGTCGTGCCGGCGCGCGGCGCCTCGGTCGCCGGCTGCTCCAGGGAGAGCAGCAGCAGGCGGCCCAGCACATCGCGGGGCAGGGGTTCGCGCCCCGTCTCCCACTTGCTGAGCCGCTGCTTGTCGTAACGCCGGCCAGTCAGTTCGTTCACGAACGCGGCCATCTGCGTCTGGGTGAGGCCGCGCCTCTCGCGCAGCAGCTTCAAATCGTCGCCGGTCATTGCCCCCTCGTCGCCACATTTGCCGGAGTCGTCTGGGAAGCTATCAAGTCGTCCCAACCCCCGCAATGGGTGTCTACCCGCGGTGCGGAACAGCCGGCACTGGCGGAACATGGCCTCTCCGGTGCATAACTGAGGCATACGGGGCCGGAGGCGGCGCCGGGGCTGTGAGGTTGCGCGAATGGCGGCGAACTGGTCGGTGCGGCAACTGGTGTGTCAGGCGCATGGCTGCGAGTTAGTCGTGTCGTGGCGGACCGATGGACGCTGGACCTGGACCGTGTCGGTGGCCGGGGAACGCCTTGCCGTCGGGATCGCCCAATCGCAGGACGGCGCCCAGGATGCCGCCGCCAACGCGGCGGAACGCCACGCCCGCGCCGACGGCATCATCCAACTGACGATGTTTTAAACGTCGAAGCACGGATTCCCGCTCGACTGGCGTCGAATTGGGCGTATTGCGCCGCAACATAACCGTCGATACGGGCGTAGCCCATACAATCCTCAGAAAAAGCGCTTAGCCACAGAGAATAATCCAGTGGGATTTTGCGCGAACCCATCAGGGTTTGTGTGATTTTCCCGTGCGTCTCCTATTGTTTGTGGACGATCGCAAAGACCGTAGGCCGCGCGTGAATTGTCTAAGACCTTCCGCGGAGCTTCGACCTTCGACGATGCGACGGCTCTGGCCTCCGGCCAGGGAAGCGGGACGGGCGAGGTTCCACGTCCGCCCCGACTGCGCCCATTCGACCAACCACGCGAGAGGCTCGACGTGACTTCGCTGGGGAAACGCCAGATTCACACCGACGCATTTGGGGGCGATTGCCTGGACGCTTCACCGGCTGTCGAAATCGACCGTATGGACCGCGGCGGCTGGTACGCCGTCATGAACGGCTTCGACGACGCCAATATCTTCCAGACCTGGGATTTCGGGCGCATCGCCCATCCCGGCCGCGACCTCAGCCACATCGTGCTGCGCCGGGACGGCCAGCCGGTCGCCGCGGCGCAGCTTCTCGTCCGCCGGGTGCCGGGCATCGGCGGCATCGCGCTGGTCATGTGGGGACCGCTGTGGTGCCCCAAGGGCCGGCAAGCCGATCCAGCCGACTTCCTGGCGATCATGAAAGCGATGAAGGCCGAATACAGCGGCCGCCGCGGCCTGTTCCTGCGCGTCCTGCCGCGCGTCGAGGACGGGGCAGGGGAGGGCGCCCGCGCGCTGTCCGCCATGGAGGCGCTGGGGATGCGGCACAGCGACGCCAAGGCCCCCTACCGCACCTTCATCATGGATCTGACCCGCGACGAGGCGACGATCCACAAGGACCTGTCCCGCCACTGGCGCCGCGGCCTCGCCAAGGCCGAGGGGGCCGGGCTGGAGGTCGTCGAGGGCTCTTCGCCGGAGATCCTCGACGCCATCGACGACCTGTTCATCCAGACGCAGCGCCGCAAGGGCTTCCGCGCCTTCGACAGCCGCACCCTGACGAAGGTCCACCGCGCCCTGCCCGACGGCATGAAGATGCACGCCGTGATGGCCTCCCACAACGGCGAGCCGGTGGCCGGCGTGGTGGTGTCGCTGCTCGGCGACACCGCGCTGATGCAGAACTCGGCCACCGCGGAGGCCGGACTGCCGCTGAACGCGGCTTTCCTCGTCCATTGGAAGGCGATGCGGTGGGTGAAGGCGAACGGCGGGAAGCGCTACGACCTGCACGGCGTCAACGCCCAGGCCAACCCCGGCGTCCACCTGTTCAAACGCGGCTTCGCCGGCAAGGGGGAGGAGGAGCGGGTCTTCATCGGCACCTTCGAAGCGCCCGGCCCGATGCTCAGCCGGCTTCTCGTCGAAGGCGGCCAGACAGTGCGTACGCTGGCCGCGACCTGCACCGCGCAGGCGAGCCAGATGATGGCGATGGCGATGAACAAGGCACCGGCCGAACGCGCCGACGCCACCACCCCCTCCAACCCGGCGTAAGCGCCGGACACGCGAAACGCCCGGTCCAGACAGTGGACCGGGCGTCGCGTTTGCGCGTTACCGGGTAAGCGTCACTGGGTGCGTGCGATCACCGGCACGCCGTCCAGATCCTTGGGAAGATCGTCGGGGATGCCCGACGCGAAATTGACCGCGATGGCGTAGTCGTCGGACAGCTTCGTGACTTCGGCGCGGGTCATACCGGGGTACCCGCTGAGGATCGCCAGATAACGGTCACGGGCGGCTTCGGCAGCCTCTTTCGGCACGGGCATACGGACCTCCCTTTCGTCATAGGATGCCATAATCATTTATGGATTGTTGGCCCCATAAACAATACCCCAATGCGACCGTTTACCGCAAATCCGCCGCTCAGAGTCGTTGGGCGAGCCCGTGCAGGTCGCCGACCACCGTCACGTCGGGCGGGAAGGGGTTCGGCAGCCCTTCCGACACCACGCCCACGAAGCCCATGCCGGCCTTGCGGGCGGCCTCCAGCTCGGTCAGGGAATCGCCGATGGCGAGCGCCCGCGCCGGGTCGTGCCCACCCTCCGCAACGATGCGCGCAAAGACCTCCGCCTTCACGTTGGGGGAGCCGGTGATGCTGCGGAAATGCCGCTCCAGCCTCTTGGCGCGCACAGTGCCCAGCAGAACCTCGTGGGGCGTGCCCGAGACGAGGTGGCAGGGCGTGCCGTCCAGCCGGTCCAGCACCGTCTCCGCGCCGCCGATCAGCGCGCAGTCGGGAACGCGCGGATCGACGATCTCAGCGTAGCGGCGGGCCAGAGCGTCGATCTCCGCCGGGCCGGGATCGCGCCCGAACATCTCGCGCTCCAGGATCGCCAGCATCTTGAACCGGCTGAGGCCGCCGTTGCGCCAGATCGTTTGGCGCATCCGCTCCTCCGTCTCCGCATCGTCGATGCCGTAGAGGATGGCGAAGCCGCCGTTCTTGGTGGGCACGGAGTCGATGATGACGCCGTCGAAATCGAAGATCACGACCTCCGGGTCCAGCCGGTCGGGTGTCTGAAGCATTGCGCCGTCTCGCATCGTTGTGGTGGCCCCGCACGGAACAGGGGCGGGTGCCGGAAAAGGCGTCGGGGGATCGTACAGGAAATCACCCGTGCCTCAACGGTTTGGGCGGAAGAAAGAGCCTTTCGGAAAAGCTGTCTCACAGTGTGGCGCAGGCCACAGCGGGGATGGGCGGCGGGGCGTACTGTCTGGTCATCGAACAGGCCGGGCCCCGACGCAGACGGAACCGGCAGTCAAATCCTCCAGAAGCCAACTCCCCCAGACACCGGAAGGAAACCACACCATGCGCCGCACCACCCTGATCGCCGCCGCCGTCGCCGTCCTGTGCTCCGCCCCGGCCTTCGCCGGCGACCTGATGACCGGCGGCATCCCGATGGGCAGCACCAGCAACCTGGGCGTCATCTCCAACACCGCCGCGGGCATCCAGAACAAGGCGCAGCAGCAGGTCTTCGGCGTGCAGGCCGGTGGCGGGCTGGCCGGGCCCTTCGGCACCGCCTCCAACCTGGGCAACGTCTCCAACCTCGCCGCCGGCGTCGGCAACAAGGCCAAGCAGCAGGTCTTCGGCGTCCAGACGGGCGGGATGGGCGGCGGGGTGAAGACGCCCTTCGCTCTGGGCGGCTTCAACAGCAACGCTGGCAACGTCAGCAACAGCGCGGTCGGCATCGGCAACACCGCCCAGCAGCAGGTCAAGGCCATGCAGTTCGGCGCGCCGGGCGCCCTGTTCAATCAGAACCTTGGCACCGTCTCCAACCTCGCCGCCGGCATCGGCAACAAGGCCCAGCAGCAGGTCACCGGCATCCAGAAGTAAGGCTCCCCCGCTTCGCGTCCCTCCCTCCCCGAACCTCGCGGCCGGCAGAACCTCTGCCGGCCGTCTTTTTGCGTGGCGCAGGAAACGGGTGGCCCTCCGTCGCGGCATCCGCGACGATCCCGCCATCAGAATCGGGAGGACACCATGAACGAGGACGCGATGTGGAGCGCCGTGATGCGCCGGGACCGGGACGGTGAGGGGCGCTTCGTCTACGCGGTGCGCACCACCGGCGTCTATTGCCGGCCGTCCTGTCCATCGCGTCGGGCCAAGCGGGAAAACGTCTCCTTCCACCCCGACGCCGCTGCTGCGGAGGCGGCGGGCTTCCACCCCTGCAAGCGCTGCCGCCCTGCCGCTGCCCCATCCACGCTCACATGATTCCCAACAGCCGGATCAGCCCCAGCCCGATGGCGCCGAGCGCCGCCAGCGACAGCACCACCGCCGCAGTAACGCGCAGACCTGCCCGCGACAGCATCCGCATATCCACCCCGAGCCCCAGCGCGGCCATCGACAGCACCGTCAGGATGCCCGCCGCGGTCTGGCTGGCCGTCAGGGCGGCCTCCGGGATCAGCCCCGCCGCCCGCAGCCCGGCCAGCGCCAGGAAGCCGAGGATGAACCAAGGCACCAGCCGGCGCAGCGGCACGCGGGTTTTGCCGTGCTCCGGCGCGCTCCCCTCCGGCTTTGCCATCAAGGCCAACGCCACCACCACCGGGCCGAGCATCAGCACGCGCAGCAGCTTCACCAGAGTCCCGACCTGGACGCTCAGCGCACCGACCGGCGCCGTCGCCGCCAGGATCTGCGGCACCGCGTAAACGGTCAGCCCGGCGAACACGCCGTACTGCATGGGGGTGAGTCCGAGCAGCGGCACCAGCAGCGGCAGACCCAACACCACCAGAACACCCAGCACCGCCGTGAAGGCGATGGCCGCGGCCACGTCGTCGCCGTGCGCCCCGATCACCGGCGCCGTCGCCGCGATGGCCGAGTTGCCGCAGATCGAGTTGCCGCAGGCGACCAGCACCGCCATGCGCGGCGGCAATCCCAGCAGGCGCCCGATGCCGTAGCTGACCGCCAGGGCCAGGGCGACCACCCCGGCGATCCCCGCCACCAGCCCCGGCCCGGCCGCCAAGATCGTCTCCGGATCGATGGAGGCGCCCAGCAGCAGCACCGCGACCTCCAGCAACGTCTTGGCGCTGAAATCCGTCCCCGCCTTCCAGCGCTGCCCCGGCGCCCAGACGCTGCGCAGGGCCACCCCGATCAGGATCGCCAGGACCAGCGCCTCCAGCCAAGCCTGCCCGAAAACCCGCACCTCCAGGCTTTGCAGGGCCAGCGCCACGCCGCTCACGCCGGAGCAGAGCAGAATTCCCGGCAGCAGGGCACCAAGGGTCCGGCAGGGCGATGGAAGAAGATCGTTCGGCATGGCGTCCTCGAATTCCGATGCCGGGAAGCTGCCTCCTCTGGACCGTTTGTTCCAACGGATTATAGTAGATGAATCGTTCGATAAAATCGAACGTTTGAACGGGCAGGGGACCGGATGACTCTCGAACAGCTCCGCATCTTCGTGGCGGTCGCCACGCAGCAGCATGTGACGCGGGCCGCCGCCGCCCTGAATCTGACGCAGTCCGCGGTCAGCGCCGCCGTCTCCAGCCTGGAGGCCCGGCACGCCGTCCGCCTGTTCGACCGGGTGGGCCGCCGCATCGAGCTGACGGAGGCCGGACGCCTGTTCCTGGGGGAGGCCGTCGCGGTGCTCGCCCGCGCCGAAGCGGCGGAGCGCATGCTGGCCGACCTATCGGCGTTGAAGCGCGGGCGCATCGCCGTCCACGCCAGCCAGACCATCACCGGTTATTGGCTGCCCGAACGGCTCGTGGCCTTCCACCAGCGCTATCCGGACGTCGACGTCTCGGTGAAGGCCGCCAACACCGCCCAGGTCGCCAAGGCCGTGCTGGACGGCGCCGCCGATCTGGGGTTGGTGGAGGGGGAGGTGGCGGACCCGTTGCTCGACCAGGACCTTCTGCCCGGCGACCGTTTGCTGCTGCTGGTGGGGGACGGTCATCCTTGGCGCAGGCGGAGCGACCTGCCGATGGAGGAGCTGCACCGCTCCCCCTGGGTCCTGCGCGAGGCCGGGTCGGGCACCCGCTCCGAGTTCGAGGAGGCGCTGCGCGGGCAGGGGAGGGCGCCGGAGGCTTTGCCGGTGGCGTTGGAGCTGCCCTCGAACGAGGCGGTGCTGTCGGCGGTCATGGCCGGGGCGGGGGCCACCGCCCTGTCGGATCTGGTGGCGCGCGGCGCGCTGGCGGCCGGGCACCTGCACCGCGTGCCCTTCCCGCTGCCCGAACGGCCCTTCCGCTTGCTCCGCCACCGCGAGCGCGGGTTGAGCCACGCCGCCCGGACCTTCCGCGATCTTCTGCTGGCGGAATAGGCGAGGGGAGGGGAATCAGACCACCTCGTCGAACTCGACCCTGGGAATGTCGATCCAGCTCTCCGGCTCGCCGGCGTCCTTGCGCCAGAAGATGACCGGCAGGTCGGCGTTCAGCACGCGGGCGATGGAGGCGCCGCGCGCCGTCATCAACTCCTTGTACTCCGAGGCTTCGACGATGCGCACGCCGTAGCCGGGAATGCGGTCGGCCTGGAGCACGGGGCCGAGCGCGTTCTTGAACTTGCGCAGGTCGTTGTCGGAGCCGACCCGCTTGCGCAGCGGCTCCAGCGCCATCCAGAAGGCGTTGCCGTGGCCCAGATGGGCGCGGGCGATCTCGTAGAGCCGCTTCTCGATGGGCTTCAGCGCGAAGTAGTCTTCCGAATATGTCAGCAGGTTGTTGCCCAGCGCCGCGCGCACCACCCAGTTCGACAGAACCAGCGTCAGGCCGCGCACCTGCCGCTCGCCGTCCTTCTTGCCGCGGCGGTACAGCAGCTTGTAGTCGGAGATCCAGGAGAAGGCGCCGCTTTCGCCTTCGCCACCGGCCTCCAGGTTGGTCTTGATCTGGGTGCCCTGGAGCCGCTCCAGCGCCCCTTCGATCTTGTCGTAGGCGCTGCCCCCGGCGGTCTTCCCGACGATGCGCTGGAGGTCGCTGGTGGTGAAGTGCAGCTTCCCCACCTCCGGCCCCATCTTGCCCTCCGCCATCTTCTCGCGCAGCAGCGAGACGGCGTAGATCAGCACCGACTTGTCCCAGATCGTCGCGACGCCGACGTCGCGCGGGGCGCGCACCTCGATCTTCACCTTGCCGTCGTCGTAGGTGGGAAGGCTTTCCACCTTGTCCTTCGACAGGCCGAACAGCGAATAGGCCATCAGGGCCCGGTCGTTGTTCACGTCGCCGCGCAGCGGCGAATCCAGCCGCAGCGCCAGCTGGACCGGACGGTCCAGCAGTTCGGCGTTTTCCTGGTCGGTCTTGTGGTCGTCCATGCACCCAATCTCCCCGGCCCCGCCGCTGGCGGTTACGGTATTGATTCCCGATACGCCCCGCATGTTCCATAGCGCAGGCGCCAACGTCGCCATTCTGCCGAAAGATTCCTCACCGGCCGGAAACGACGCTGTGACCGTGCGGACGAATGTCGCCGTTCTGCCAGTTTCCCCGGACGCTGTGCCCCGCCGGAGGGTTTCCCTGCCGAAAGCGTCCGCGTTCTGACGGTCCGGACTCCCGACAAGCCACAAAACAGCGTTGAAAGGCTTGGATTCCCTGACTCTTTCCGGACTCCTCGGGGTCCGGAGGCCGCCGCGGGGGGAGCACATTGGCAGAACGGCGACACTCGGTTGCGCGAGTCGGAGTCCGATTCTCGGCCGATTCCCGGAGTCACCGAGGGGCCACAGCCCAGATTATTCGGCAGAACGGCGACATCGGGCGGACTCCGACGTCCTGGCGCGACGCGCCGTGCGCTGGAATCTTTCGGCAGAACGGCGACGTTTTCCACCCGGTTTCTCGGCAGAACGGCGACACCCAGACGTGGTCCGCCACCGCTCCAGGGGGCTCAAAGCCTTGATTCCACTGACTCCACGTCCCCGCATCGGCGCAACCGGAGCGATTCCGACGCACGCATTTGAATCGTGGACAGCCTGTTGGGGCCACGACAACATCTTGCGTAACGGGCTCACCAAAGCCCGAACCGATAGCTTTTGGACCAGTATTTTGGGCCAGGATTTTCAGCTGGCGGCTTCGAACAGCCGCGACACGCCGAAGGAGGCGACGATGACGTAACGGAGGACACGACCTCCGGAAACACAAAGGGCACAGGTTTGGCGACCTGTGCCCTCGTGCACACCGAAGTGTCGAAAACCGATGGAAGACCGGGAGAACCGGACCCCGCATCAGCGGTTTGGCGACTTCATGATGCCAGGGTAGGTCCGGAAAACCAAGTGGAATCGCGGATTCCACTGACGCTCCCGCTTTGTCTTCCGCCGGGATTGAAGCGCTGGATCATGGGAAGACAATGACCCCGTACACGACCTTGTACCGGCGATGGATCGCTGCGCCCGGCGTGGGAGCCGCGGAGATCGCTGTGCTCTCCGGCCTCTACGCGCGGGCGGACGCCGCCGGTGTCTGCGCCGGTCTGGTCCAGGACGAGCTGGCCGCCGAACTCGGCAAGAGCCGTCCCTGGCTGTCCGCCGTGCTGACGAAGCTGCAGGCGCCGGACCTGGCCCTGGTGGAAGCCCGCCGCGAACGCGGATTCCGCGGGATGGTCTATGCCCTGGTGGGCGCGCAGGACACCGACTCTTCCGGTCGGCCCGTCGACACCACCGGTCAGCCGGCTGACGGACTCCTAAGGGCAGGGAATCCCCTGAATCCTGATTCTCAAAACTCCTCCTCCTTCCAGGCGGGGGGATCGGTTGGGCCTTCGGGCATCAAGAACCGGAACCCCCTTGCCGAAGACTGGCAGCCGGACGCCGCCGATCTGGCCTGGGCCGCGGAAACCCGCCCGGAGGTCCATCCGGCCACGGTGACCCGAAAGTTCGTGTCCTGGTGCCGCAAAGCCAACGCCCGCAACGGCTACAGCCCGGCCGACCCGTCTGGCGCCTGGCGCAAATGGGTGGCCCGCGAGTTGGTCGCCCCCGCCGCGGCACCAGTCGGCGAAACGCCCGAAGGCACCGTCGTCCCCTTTGCAACCGCCTTCCGCCGCCCCTCCAACCGGAGCGACCAGAATGACCGCCAACCTTCCGAGCCTTCCCGTCGGCACCGCCCCGCAGACGCCGGACATGGCGTGGCTGCCCGCAACGCCGGCGTCCTCTCTGCCTTGCGTGATCGTCTCGCTCGCCCGGCTTGAGCGCGCCGACCTGCGCTTCGAGATCGCGGATCGCACGCCGGAGGAGATCGGGACGCTGGCCGAGCGGGTGGAAGCCGCCCTTGAAACCGTTTGCCCGGCCATCGGTGTGGAGAATGTGCTGACCGGCATCGAGAAGCTGGCGGCGCGCTTCGGCCTGGAGCTTCCGGACGCCGATGTGCTGGAGGCCGAAATTCTCGAGATGGCCGGCTGGCCCGCCGAGGAATGGATCGCCGGTTTCCGCGGCGTCTGGTCCTCTTTCCGCTCCGGTTACCGGCGCTTCCCCACGGTTGGCGATTTCCGGGCCGCCGCCGGTCAGGCATCGGTGACTGGTGGGATGGCGGCCCTGCGCCGGCTGGCCATGGCCCTGCGCCAGGAACAGCAACTCCGTGCCCGCGAGATTGCCCATCGCCGCCATCAGAAGGAGAAGGAGGCGGAAACCGCCCGCCGTCAGCAGGCCGCCGCCCTGGCCGCTCCTCCCGTCGCCCCGGCGACGCCGACGGTAACGACGCCTCCGGTTTCCACTCCGGTCTCCGTCATGCCGCACGATGCGCAAGTGGTCCTGGCTTCCGCGCAGCCTCGGTCTCAGATGAGACTGGTCGTTTCCAAGCTCTTGATAAGGGATCGGTCGGCCAACGATCCTCATACCACGGTATGTCAAGGACATGAACTCGTATCTTTCAGTAAGAAGACGCGTACGAAAAGTTCAGTCCGAGAAGCCAAGTATGCCAATGACTGTGGATCGCGCCGAAGAGGTGGAGCGAAGGCTTGGCAGACCCTTCATTATTCCAACAGGGTAACGCCTATATAATCAGTCTCACCCCATCGTTTCAGATTCCGGTGGCGAAGCACGAAAGGGCGGAGCAAGATGTGATAATCTGTTCGTGCCGCGAACCTTTCGGATTGTCCATCCATGCCGCTGAAGACGGTATCCCGTCAGCAACCGATGACTCTGCGCGGGTACCTGCTGAGGCTTGTGCTCGTGACGCTGGTGCCGATGCTCCTGCTCGGTGGCATGCTCATTGGCTGGCTGGTGCAGCAGCAGCGGGACGCCGTCGAGAACAACATGTCCGACACGGCGGAGGCGCTGGCCCTGATCGTCGACCGGGAGTTGGAAGCGACCATCGAGGCGCTGCGGGCGCTGTCCCGCACGGACGCTCTGGCGGCCGACGATCCCGCCGGTTTCTATGAGCGGGCGACGCTGGCGCTGACTCAGCACCCCTCCTGGACCAACATCGCGCTGATCGACCCGTCGGGGCGACAGATCGTCAACACGGCGGTCAGGCTCGGCGCTCCGCTGCCGGATGTGCCCCAGCGCGACGCGCTGCAACGGCTGACCGTGACCCGCCAGCCGGCGGTGTCCGATCTGGTCACCGCGACGGCGGCGGAGCGCCCGACGATCGCCGTCATGGTGCCGGTGCTGCGCGACGGCAGCCTGCGCTACATCCTGTCGGCGGTGGTCGATCCGCAGACCTGGAGCAATCTGCTGGAGGGCTTCGAGACGCGGTCCGGCCTGATCGCCGCGATCATCGACGGCCAGGACCGGATCGCCGCCCGCTCGCGCGAGCATGCGGAGTATCTGGGGCGGACGGTGCCCGACTGGTTCCTGGCGGCGCGCGGCACGGCGGAGACCGGCAACTACCGCGGCGCCACGCTGGACGGGGTGGAGATCATCGGCGCCTTTCACCGCTCGCTACGCGCAGACTGGACCCTGGTCGCTGCGACGCCGACGGAGGCCGTGCTCAATCCCCTGAACCGCACGGTGGTGCTGGCGTTGGGGCTCGGACTGGTCCTGCTGGCCGTGTCTCTGGCGTCGGCGGGGGTCTTCGCGCGTCGGCTCGCCCACCCCGTCCGTGAACTGGCCGCCCATGGCGGCAGCCTGATGGAGGGGCGGGCCATCCGCTATGACGGCGGCGTTCCGGTGCGCGAGATCGACGAGTTGCACCGCGTCCTGGCCGAGGCAAGCGCCGCGCTGGTCGGCGCCAGCGAATCCGTGGCCCATGCGGAGGCCCGCTACCGCTCCATCGTCGACACGGCGGTGGACGCCATCGTGGTCATCGACCGGGCCGGCGTCCTGCACAGCTTCAACCGCGCCGCCGAGCGGATCTTCGGTTACGCCGCGGACGAGGTGATGGGCCGCAACGTCAGCATGCTGATGCCCGATCCCGACCGCAGCGCGCACGACGGTTATTTGAAGCGCTACCACCGCACGGGGGAGCGGCGGATCATCGGCATCGGGCGCGAGGTGACGGGCCAGCGCAAGGACGGGTCGGTGTTCCCTCTGGAGCTGTCCGTCGCCGAATGGAAGGCCGACGGCGAGGTGCGCTTCACAGGCATCGTCCGCGACATCACCGCCCGCAAGACGGCGGAGGAGGCGTTGCTTGCCGCCAAGGAAGCGGCGGAGCAGGCGATGGAGCGCGCGCTGGCCGCGGCGGACGAGGCCCGGCGGGAGAAGAACCGCGCCGAGAAGGCGGAGCGGGCGAAGACTCAGTTCCTGGCGGCGGCCAGTCACGACCTGCGCCAGCCCGTGCAGTCGCTCTACTTCTTCGCGCAGGTGCTGGGCGACAAGCTGCACGGCCATCCCGGCCACGAGCTGGTGGCCAGCATGGGCCATTCTCTGGACGCGCTGAAGCTCCTGCTCGACGGACTTCTCGACGTGTCGCGGCTCGACGCCGGAGCGGTGGAGCCCAGCGTCACCGAATGCGCGGTCGGGCCGCTGCTCGACCGGCTGGCCGCGGAATACGGACCGCAGGCGGAGGGGCAGGGGCTGCGGCTGCGGATCGTGCCGACCTCGCTGTGGGCGCGCACCGACCCGATGCTGCTGGAACGCATCCTGCGCAACCTGATCGAGAACGCGCTGCGCTACACCGAGCGGGGCGGCGTCGTGGTTGGCTGCCGGCGCGGCAACGGTGCATTGCGCATCGAGGTGGCCGACAGCGGCGTCGGCGTGCCGGAGGACCTGCAGCAGGTCGTCTTCGAAGAGTTCTTCCAGATCGGCAACCAGGAGCGCGACCGTGCCAAGGGGCTGGGTCTCGGCCTCGCCATCGTGAAACGGCTGGCCGGGCTGCTCGGCCACACGATCGCCCTGCGCTCGCGGCCCGGACGGGGCAGCGTCTTCTCGGTGGAGCTTCCCTCCGTGCGCGCCCGCGCCATCCTGCGCCGCAACGGGCCGGACCGGGCCAACGACGACGGGCAGGGATTGGTGGTGGTCATCGACGACGAGGCCATCGTGCTGCTCAGCCTGCGCACTCTGCTGGAACAGTGGGGCTACGAGGTGGTGGCCGCCGTGTCGGCGGAGGAGGCGGTTGACGTCCTGCACGGGCTGGGCCGGCTGCCGGACCTCATCATCGCCGATTACCGCCTGCGCGAGGGGCGGACGGGCGTGGAGGCGATCCGCGACATCCACGGCGTCTGCGGCGTGCGCATCCCCGCCGTCGTGCTGACCGGCGACACCGCGCCCGAACGCATCACCGAAATCCGCGGCGCCGGCTTCCGCCTCGTCCACAAGCCGATCACCCCGCACATCCTGCGCGAATTGTTGAAGCCCGCGGCCTGATCCGGGACGGTTGATCGACCAAAGGCCGGTTTTTGACCCTGGCTGCCCGCCGGCCGGGTCTTTAGTTTTTCCGCCTCCTTGGGGAAGAGCCTCCTTGGGCAAGAGGGAGACGGGACATGAATTGGAGCAAGGGCCTGTGGCGGGGCTGGCTGGCTGCCGCCCTGCTGTGGGGGGCGGTGGTCGCCGCCTTCGCCGCCGCCGATCTGCAGGGGCGCCATCCTTTCGCCGGTCTCTACGCCTATTCGGACGCAAGGGACGCCTTTCTGCCGCAGCACTACGCCGCCGACGAGGCGGTGGTGGAGGATGGGGTGAGGCGGGGCGTCGTGGCACGGACGGACTTCCCCGACGGCACCAGCCTTGCCGCCCCGCCGGGCCTCGGCGAGGAGCGCGTGCGGCAGATCGCCGAGCGTTTCTGGGCGGAGCGCTGGACGCGCCGGGCGGAGGTTCTGTGGCCCTGGGGCCTGCGCGCCGCCGTGCCGCCGCTGCTGCTTCTGCTGTCCGGCGCGCTCGTCCTGTGGATCGCCCGCGGCTTCGGCAGGGCGAACGCTGCCCCGGAGACGGCCATGGAAGAGGCGGCGATGCCGGAGAAAGCGGAGGAGGACGCGCCGAAGGCGGTCTTCAACACGCGGTCGGCCGGCGGATTGCCGCCCTTTATCCGCTCGCTGGGACCGGACCCCAAGCGCCGCCGCGTGCTGGGGTCGGGCCGGTAAAGGTCGCGCCAGTCGAACCCAGGCGTCGTTCGCACCGCCGCCCAACATCGCGGTAACCCGCGGCGACGTCCAAGCATCCCCGACGGTCGGCATCCCGAAGGCACAAAGGAACAGGAACCCCGGCATTGGGTTGATGGTGGCGGAGCCGCGCCCGCGGGGCGTGGATGTCCTCCGAGGCTGTGCGTTTGTCCGTCCGTCCAGGCGTTCGGGCCGTTCACCACATCACGGCGGCGTGTGGCGCGAGGCGCTGCCAGCGGGCCAGACCAAGAGGAGACCTGGGTGTCGGAGCCGACCAAGACGGACAAGATCCTGACCGGAATTCCAGAATTCGACATGGTCCTGAGGGGGGGCCTGCCGCGCGCGCGGCTGCATCTTCTGGAGGGCGCGCCGGGAACCGGCAAGACGACCATCGCGCTTCAATTCCTGCTGAAGGGCCTGCGCGACGGCAAGCGGGGCCTGTATGTGACCCTGTCGGAAACCGAGACGGAGTTGCGCGCCTCGGCCGCCAGCCACGGCTGGTCGCTGGACGGCATCGGCATCTTTGAACTCGTCCCGCTGGAGGCGCAGCTCGACCGCCAGCAGAGCGTGCTCTACCCGTCGGAAGTCGAGCTGGGCGAAACCATGCGCCTGATCACCGAGCGGATCGAGGCCGACAAGCCGGACCTCGTGGTGATCGATTCCCTGTCGGAGCTGCGCCTGCTCGCCCAGGACCAGCTTCGCTACCGGCGGCAGATCCTGGCGCTCAAGCAGTTCCTGCAAGGACGCCACTGCACCACGCTGGCGCTGGACGATCTGACCAGCCAGACCGGCTCCATGGAACTGCACAGCCTGATGCACGGCGTGGTCAGCCTGGAGCAGATCGAGCGTTCCTACGGCGCGGCGCGGCGGCGCCTGCGGATCGCCAAGATGCGCGGCTCCGAATACCAGAGCGGCTGGCACGATTTCGCCATCACGCCGGGCAACGTGCTGATCTTCCCGAGCCTGATCGCCGACGAGCACAAGGCGGAGTTCGAGCCGACCTCCGTGTCGAGCAGCCTGAGTGGGCTGGACGAGCTGATGGGCGGCGGGCTGACACGCGGCACGACGACGATGCTCGTCGGTCCGTCGGGCGTCGGCAAATCGTCCATCGCCCTGCAATATGTCGCGGCGGCGGTGCGCCGTGGTGAGCACGCCGCCTATTTCTCCTTCGACGAGTCCTTCGAAACCCTGGCGCTGCGCAGCACCGCACTCGGCATCGACATTGAGGAGGCGGTGCGCAAGGGCGAACTGGGCTGGGAGCGCGCGAACCCGTCGCGCCTGTCGCCGGGCCAGTTCGTCTGGCAGGTCCGCCGCCAAGTGGAGGACCGGAAGGCGCGCGTCGTGGTCATCGACAGCCTCAATTCGTACCTCAGCACCATGCCGGAAGAAAAGGCGCTCATCCTGCAGATGCATGAACTGCTGACCTATCTGAACAACCAGGGTGTCGTGACCATTCTGATCCTGGCCCAGCAGGGCATCGTCGGGGACATCCAGAATCCCGTGGACCTGTCCTTCATGAGCGACACCGTGGTTCTGCTGCGCTTCTTCGAGGCGGCGGGACAGGTGCGCAAGGCGATCTCGGTGGTCAAGAAGCGCACTGGCGTCCATGAGCTGGCGATCCGCGAGTTCCGTCTGTTCCCCGATGGCATGCAGGTCGGCCCGCAGCTTCTTGAATTTCAGGGGGTGCTCACCGGCGTGCCCAGCTATGACGGGGCGGCAGACCCGTTGTTGCGCGGGCAGAGCGAGACGGGTTGACGGCAGCGCATGGACGCCCCGATCCTCGTGCTCGCCCCGCATGGCCGGGACGCGGAGGTCATCCGCCTCGTGCTGGACGAGGTCGGGCTGACCACGCAGTTCTGCGTCGATCTGCCGGCTCTGTGCGATGGCCTGACGAGGGACGTCACGGCCCTGCTCCTCTCCGAAGGCGCGTTGCTGAGGGCGGGGATGGAGCCTCTGGTCGCCTGTCTGGAGGCCCAGCCGCCCTGGTCGGACCTGCCTGTTCTGGTGCTCACCGCGCGCGGCAACCGGTCGGCCAGCAAGGCGCGATGGACGCAGTTCCAGCGGCTCGGCAACGTCACGCTGCTGGACCCGCCTCTGCATGCCGAAGCCCTGCAAAGCGCGGCACAGTCCGCGGCGCGGACACGCCTGCGCCAATATCGCATGCGGACGCTTCTGGCCGACATCGAGCGGGCCAACAATGAACTGGAAGGACGGGTGGCGGAGCGCACCCAGTCCCTGCAGACCGAGATGCGGGAACGCCGCAAGGCCGAGGAGGCGTTGCAGCAGGCCCAGAAGATGGAGGCGGTCGGCCAGCTCACCGGCGGGATCGCCCACGACTTCAACAACCTGCTGCAGGTCATGCTCGGCAACCTGCACATGCTGCAAAGCACGCTGCGTGCCGATGATCCGCTGCTGCGGCACGTTGCCATGGCCGTCACGGCGGGCGACCGCGCCGCGGCGCTTACCCGGCACCTTCTCGCCTTCGCCCGGCGCCAGCCGCTGACGCCCCGCAGCCTGGACCTGAACACTCTGGTCGCCGCCATGAGCGGCCTGATCCAACAGTCCGTCGGCGAGTCGATCCGGGTGGAAACGGCGTTGGCCGACGGGCTTTGGCGGACCTGGGCGGACGCCAACCAAGTCGAAAGTGCCCTGCTCAACCTCGCCATCAACGCCCGCGACGCCATGCCGGACGGCGGGCTCCTGCGCGTCGAGACGAGCAACACCGTTCTGGACGAGACCGTCTCGGACGCGCAGGGGGATATCCTTCCCGGCCGCTACGTCCTGCTCCGCATCACCGACACCGGAAGCGGCATGCCGCCGGACGTGCTGGAGAGGGCGTTCGAACCCTTCTTCACGACGAAGCCAATCGGCCAGGGCAGCGGCCTCGGGCTGAGCCAGCTCTACGGCTTCGCGCGTCAATCGGGCGGGCACGCGGCCATCCGGTCGCAGCCCGGCCAAGGCACCACCGTCAGCCTGTACCTGCCGCAGCATGACGGTGTGGACGGCGCCGACAGCTCGGCCCCCGTTGCGGACTTGCCGTCGCAGGACCCGTCCCGCAACGATGAAACCATCCTGGTGGTCGAGGACGAAGCCCTCGTCCTGATGCTGTGGGTCGAGGCGCTGGAAGGGCAGGGATACCACGTCTTGCAGGCCGCCGAACCCGAGGCGGCGATCCGCATCCTGGAGTCGGATACGGCGATCGACCTTCTGATCACCGACGTCGGACTGCCCGGAATGACCGGGCGGGATCTGGCCGACGTCGCGCGGGAGCTTCGCCCTGGGTTGAGGGTGCTGTTCGTGACCGGCTACGCGCATTACGCCGCTCTCGAAGCGGACAGCCTGGGAGCGGGCACGCGGATGCTCAGCAAGCCGGTCGGCGTGGACACCTTGCAGATCACGGTGCGTTGTCTGCTGGACGGGGATTCGGCCTGACGTTGCGGTTTCGAGTGAACGGCGGCAACTCGACAAGCTCCACGCACATCGCCTACAACCGGTCATCCGTCCTGTGGGTGGAATGGAAACCGGTTTGAACGGGGCAACGTCAGCACGGCCATCGGCCTCCCCTCTCCGTTCTGGGGAGTGGGGCGGGCTGAGCGGGCATCGCGAGAAGGGCGGCGCCGCGCTCGCGGCGCTTGCGCTCCGCGGGCGATCCGGGCTGGCTGCGGCGCTGGCCGCCGTTCTTCTGCTGATCCTGGCCCAGGTGCCGGGGCAAGCGGTCGCCATGCTGTCCGCCGGTCTGGCGCAGTCCTTCTGGGCGGCGTCCATGTGCGGCCCGGATGGGGCGACGGACCGGATGCCCGGCGCGCCCGACCAGCCGAAGCACGATCTGGAGCATTGCCTGGGCTGCCAGCTCGGCTGCGCGCCGCCGGCGATGCTGACCCCGGTGGACGTCACCGTTCCGCCGCCGCGCCTGTCAGGGGCGCTGCGCGCGCTTCCCCTTCGAACCCGCAAGCTGCGTCGCCGGAGCGTTTTCCGCCCGAACGCCCGTGCTCCGCCGATGATGCGTCCTGCCCCGATCAACTGACCATTCGATTCATCATTCTCTTTGCAGGACTCCGTCATCATGAAGAAGCACGCCCTGGCGCTCGCCGCGCTGATCGCCCTGACCGCCGGCACCGCCCTGGCCCATGGTTTCAAGGCCGGACCGGTTGACATCGAACATCCCTGGGCGCGCGCGACCGCACCCTCGGCCCCGAACGGCTCGGCCTACATGGTGCTGAGCACCCACGGCCCGGACAGCGACCGTCTGCTGTCGGCCAGCACGCCTGTCGCCGACAAGGCCGAGCTGCACACGCACCTGATGGACAACGGCGTCATGAAGATGCGTCAGGTCGACGCCATCGAGGTGTCGCCCGGCTCGCCGACCGCGCTGCAGCCCGGCGGCCTGCACGTCATGCTGTTCGGCCTGAAGCAGCCGCTCGCTCCGGGGAAGGCGTTCCCGCTGACCCTGACCTTCGAGAAGGCCGGGCCGGTGACCGTCCAGGTGGACGTGCAGAGCGCAGGGTCCGCCGCCCCGTCGCATGGCGGTGCCGGCGGGCCGCAGGCCGGCGGCACGCAGCACAAGCACTGACGGGCATGCGCCACGCCGGCCCCTTTCCAATGGCCGGCGTGGCCGCAACTGCAGGTCCGTACTGATATACCAGCATCGCATTTGACCGTCCGGCCCCAGGGGCGCAGGGTGTGGCGCGCCCGTCCGGCATAAGGACCGGCGCGCCACAGGAAGGACCGCCCCGCCCATGAGCGCCGCCCGATGACCACCACCGAAAAGGCCCTGTCCGCAGCCTCCTCCGGGCGGGCCGGCATCGCCTGGATGCTGCTGACCACGCTTCTGTTCGTGACGCAGGACGCGACCCTGCGCGTTCTGGTGCAGACCTATCCCTTCGCCGAGGTCGCCTGGGCGCGCTTCGCGGTGCATCTGGCCATCGCCTTCGCCGTGGTGGCGGTGCGCTCCCCCAGCCATTTGATCGCCAAGCGTCCGGGGATCCAGATCCTTCGCTCCGCCCTGCTGGCGGTGCTGACGCTGCTGGTGGCGGTGTCCTACAAGACGCTGCCCTTCGTGGACGTGGCGGCCATCGCCAACGTGGCGCCGGTCCTGGTCACCGTCCTCTCCGTTCCGCTGCTCAAGGAGAAAGTGGGCTGGCGGCGCGGTCTGGGGGTGCTGGGCTGCTTCATCGGGGCGATGATCATCATCGGCCCGGCCAGCATCGTCTTTCAATGGGCGATCCTGCTGCCGTTGGCCGCCGCGCTGTGCAACGCGCTCTACCAGATCGTCACCCGGCTGCTGCGTGGCGGCGATTCCACCCTGACGACCTTCTTCTACACCAGCATGGCCGGTACGGTGCTCTGCGGGCTGCTGCTGCCCTTCGGCTGGGTGACGCCGGACCTGACGGGGGCGGCGCTGATGATCATGCTCGGCGTGCTGGGGGCGTGCAGCCATTACTGCCTGATCCGCGCCTACACGGTGGCGGACGCGGCGACGGTGGCGCCCTTCGGCTACACGACGCTGATCTGGGCGGTGCTCTACGGCCTGCTGGTCTTCGGGGAATCGCCCAGCGCCTCGACCCTTGCCGGCGGTCTGGTGATCGTCGCCAGCGGCATCTACATCTTCCACCGCGAGCAGGTGCGGGCGCGCGAGGCGGCGGCCAACGAAGCGGCGAACGGGGCCTGAACGGCCCCCGTTTCTCCCGCTGATTCCCTATGCCGGAGGCACGTACACAGGACGTTCAGGTACCCGAAATATCACGGGCCGTACGCGTCGAACTGTAACATGCTCCGCGTACCGTACGCCTGCCGGTGAGGGCCGGCGTTTTTTCAACCCACAAGCAACGAGAACAGCAATGAACGGACTGCCCAAGCAGACGTGGCGCTGCCGCGTTGCCGAACTGTTGAACGACCCGGTGGTCCAGGCCGTGTTGCGCCGGGACCGCCTGACCCACGAGCAGGTTCTGGCACAGCTCACCCCCATTGCCGAGCACCTGCGCCGCAACACTCCCCCCGATCGACCCACAAGGCGGCTTCCGCGCGAAGCCTTCTGACCTTTCGACGACCTTCCAATGAGAAAAGGCCGCCCGGTGAAACGGGCGGCCTTCTTCTTGCGGGACGATTTCTTGCAAGCCGGTTGCGGATCAGCCGGCGATCTCGAACTTAATCCCCTGGGCCAGCGGCAGGGCGCGGGAGTAGTTCACCGTCGCCGTCTGGCGGCGCATGTAGCCCTTCCAGGCGTCCGACCCGGACTCGCGCCCGCCGCCCGTCTCCTTCTCGCCGCCGAAGGCGCCGCCGATTTCAGCACCCGACGGGCCGATGTTGACGTTGGCAATGCCGCAGTCGCTGCCCGACGCCGACAGGAAGCTCTCGGCCTCGCGGATGTCGGTGGTGAAGATGCAGGACGAGAGTCCCTGCGGCACCGCGTTCTGAAGCGCGATGGCCTCCTCGAGCGTCTCGTAGGTCAGGACGTAGAGGATCGGGGCGAAGGTCTCTTGACGGACGATGTCGGTCTGGCCCGGCATCTCGACGATGGCCGGCTGCACGTACCAGGCGTCCGGATACTGGTCGGCGAGCGCACGGCCGCCGCCGGTCACCACGCCGCCGTCGGCCTTGGCCTGCTCCAGCGCGCGCTGCATGCCCTCATAGGCGCCCTTGTCGTTGAGCGGGCCGACCAGCACGCCGGACTCCAGCGGGTTGCCGATGGGAACGGAGCCGTAGGCGGCCTTCAGGCGCGGCAGCAGCGTGTCGCGCACGTCCTTGTGGACGATCAGGCGGCACAGCGTGGTGCAGCGCTGGCCGCAGGTGCCCACCGCCGAGAAGACGATGGCGCGTACCGCCATGTCGAGGTCGGCTGACGGTGCCACGATCATGGCGTTGTTGCCGCCCAGCTCCAGGATCGGGCGGGCGAAGCGCTCCGCCACCTTCAGCGCGACCTCGCGGCCCATGCGGGTCGAGCCGGTGGCCGATACGATGGGGATCAGCGGGCTGGCGACCAGCGCCTCGCCGACGTCGCGGCCGCCGTTGACGACCTGCAGCAGGTCCGCCGGGGCGTCGCCGAAGCGGGCCACCGCGCGCTCGAAGATGCGCTGGCAGGCGAGCGCGGTCAGCGGGGTCTTCTCCGACGGCTTCCAGATCACCGGGTCGCCGCAGACCAGCGCCAGGGCGGCGTTCCAGGCCCAGACCGCGACCGGGAAGTTGAAGGCGGAGATCACCGCGCAGGGGCCCATCGGATGCCAGGTCTCGCGCATCGCGTGGCCCGGACGCTCCGACGCGATGGTCAGGCCGTAGAGCTGGCGGGACAGGCCGACCGCGAAGTCGCAGATGTCGATCATCTCCTGGACCTCGCCCAGGCCCTCCTGGACGATCTTGCCCATCTCCAGCGTGACGAGACGGCCCAGGTCTTCCTTGGCGTCGCGCAGCTCCTCGCCCAGCAGGCGGACCAGCTCGCCGCGGCGCGGCGCCGGGACGGAGCGCCACGCCTCGAAGGCGCGCTGGGCGCGGGCGGCCACCTCTGGGATCTCCGACGCCGGGGTGACCGGCGCCACGCCCAGCGCAGCGCCGTCAATGGGCGAGCGGACGGACAGGCCGGCGCCGTCGGCGGGAAGCTCAAGGCCGAGGCGGGAGAGAAGGTCGCGGTGCTGCATGGAAAAGGTCCTCGGTGTAGGGCAACCGGTGGAGGGGTGGCGCGTGGCGGGAGGTCCGGCAAAAGCGCACCCCCCTCACCCTAACCCTCTCCCCAGAGGGGAGAGGGGACTTTGGGTTAGCGCTGGCGCCCGGCGGCGCGGATGTCGGACAGGCTGCGGTTCGGCGTCAGGGCTTCGGGGTCGAGCTTGACGTGCAGGATGGCCGGCCGGCCGGCGGCGCGGGCGCGCTCGAAGGCCGGGGCGAACTCCTCCGTCCGCTCCACCGTCTCGCCATGGCCGCCATAGGCGCGGGCGAGCGCGGCGAAGTCCGGGTTGGTCAGGGCGGTGCCGGACACGCGGCCCGGATAATCGCGCTCCTGGTGCATGCGGATGGTGCCGTACATGCCGTTGTCGATGACCAGCACGATCAGGTTGGCGCCCTCCTGCACGGCGGTGCCGAACTCCAGCCCGGTCATCTGGAAGCAGCCGTCCCCGGCGAAGCAGACCACCTCGCGCTCCGGGTGCAGCAGCTTGGCCGCCACGGCGGCGGGCAGGCCGTAGCCCATCGAGCCGCAGACCGGCGCCGCCTGCGTGGCGAAGCGGCGGAAGCGCCAGAAGCGGTGGATCCAGGTGGCGTAGTTGCCGGCGCCGTTGGTCAGGATGGCGTCGTCGGGCAGGGTGTCGCGCAGCCAGGACATGACGGCGCCCATCTGGACGTCGCCGGGGATCGTGGCCGGCGGCTCGCTCCAGGCGGTGTAGGCGGCGTGCGCGGTCTCGGCCTGGCCGGCCCAGGCGGGGGAGGCCGGCGCCTCCAGCCCGGCGACGGCGTCGAGGAAACCCCCCGGCGTGGCGTTGATGGCGAGGTCGGGGTTGTAGACGCGGCCCAGCTCCTCCGCCCCCGGATGGACGTGGATCAGCGTCTTGCCGGTTTCCGGGATGCCGAGCAGCCCGTAGCTCTGCGACGGCACCTCCGAGAAGCGGCCGCCGAGCAGCAGGATCACGTCGGCGTCCTTCACCAGGGCGACCAGCTTCGGGTTGATGCCCAGCCCGATGTCGCCCGCGTAGTTCGGGTGCGCGTGGTCGAACAGCATCTGGCGGCGGAAGGTGACGGCCACCGGCAGCGCGAAGGTCTCGGCGAAAACGTGCAGCGAGGCCACCGCGTCCTCGGTCCAGCGGGAGCCACCGGCGATGACCAGCGGGCGCTTCGCCCCGGCGAGCAGACGCCCGACCTCGGCGACCTGGGCGGGGGTGGGGGCGCTGTCCACCGGCTGGGCCGGGCGGGCGGCGGCCGCATCCGCCGTTTCCACCAGCATGTCCTCCGGCAGCACCAGCACGACCGGGCCGGGACGGCCGGCGAGCGCGGTGTGGAAGGCGCGGCTGACCATTTCCGGCACGCGGTCGGCGCTGTCGATCTCCGCCACCCACTTGGCCATGCCGCCGAACATGAGGGTGTAGTCGACCTCCTGGAAGGCGTCGCGCCCGCGCATGCCGCGCTCGATCTGGCCGATGAACAGGATCATCGGGGTGGAGTCCTGCTGCGCCACATGCACGCCCGGCGCGGCGTTGGTGGCGCCGGGGCCGCGGGTGACGAAGCAGATGCCCGGCCGGCCGGTCAGCTTGCCCTCGGCCTCCGCCATCATGGCGGCGCCGCTCTCGTGGCGGGCGTTGATCGTGCGGATCGGGGAATCGTGCAGCGCGTCCAGCACGGCGAGGTAGCTTTCGCCCGGCACGCAGAACACACGCTCGACGCCCTGCGCCTCCAGCGCATCGACGATCAACTGGCCTCCGGTCTTCATGGCGCGCTCGTTCCTCGGCTGGGCGTTCAAATCCTCCTCAATCTGGCGGCAGGCCCCGCCCCGCGCAACCGACTTTCTTTCCCCAGGTCATGAGCTATAGTCATGACCCATGGGTCTGCAACGCCGCCTTCTCCCGTCCATGAGCGCGCTCTCCGCCTTCGAGGCGGCGGCGCGCACCGGCAGCTTCACCGCCGCGGCGCAGGAGTTGGCGCTGACCCAGGGCGCCGTCAGCCGGCAGATCAAGGCGCTGGAGGACCAGCTCGGCGTTCCGCTGTTCGTGCGCCGCGACCAGCGCGTGGCCCTGACGCCGGCCGGCGAGTCCTACGCGGCGGAGGTGCGGGAGGCGCTTCACCGGGTGGGGGCGGCGACGCTCCGGGTCATGACCGCGCCGCAGGGGGGCGTGCTGAAGCTGGCCGTTCTGCCGACCTTCGGCACGCGCTGGCTGGTGCCGCGCCTGCCCGCCTTCCAGGCGGCGCACCCGCAGATCATCATCCATTTCATGACGAAGATGGAGCCCTTCGACTTCCGGTCGGAGGATCTGGACGCCGCCATCCATTTCGGCGCCGCCGACTGGCCCGGCGCGGTGTGCGAGCGGCTGATGGAGGAGGAGGTCCTGCCGCTCTGCGCTCCGTCCTTCCTGGCCGCCCACCCGATCCGCACGGCGTCGGACCTCGTGGCGCTGCCGCTGCTGCACACCACCAGCCGTCCGGAGGCGTGGCGGGACTGGTTCGCCGCCCAGGGCATTGAGCGGCACGAGGGCGCCGGCATGTTCTTCGAACAGTTCTCCACCACTGCCCAGGCGGCGATCACCGGGTTGGGGGTGGCGCTGCTGCCAACCCTGCTGGTGCAGGCCGAGTTGCGGGACGGGGCGCTGGTCCCGGCGCTGGACCGGCCCTACCGAAACCCGGACCGTGCCTATCACCTCGTCCACCCCTCGTCACGGGCGCATCACCCGCCACTGATGGCGTTCCGGGAGTGGTTGCTGGGGGCCTGCGCGTCGGCTTCCGCCGGTCGCGGCCGCTGAAGGCCCATTTCAGGATCGGCGGCTTGTCCGCCGGGCGGGTTCATTGGGTGGTGCGCCCCCGATCCGATTCGCATCGTTGGGAGAAAAATGGGCGCTTCAGCGTGCCGGCCTCACTCTTGGCCATCGCGGCGCAGGGGAGTGCCCCGCTCTTGCCTGCGCGAACATGTTACAATTTGCGGTTGGCCAGGACGTAGGCGACTTTGGCTGTTATCGTGTTGTCAGCCAGCCATTTATTGAACATGCCGCCCAAGTTGTCGATCTTCGGCTTATAGGCGTTGGGGCCGTTGTTGCAGGAAGCATAGGTACCGCTGGGACCGAGGCCGTAAGTGCCGCCACCTTCTGCTTTGATTTGACAGGGATGGTCAACAGACCACTGCTTGTAAAGCCATCCTTCGCTGTCCGTGCCAAATTCAAAAACGACACCGGGATCCGAGTTGGTGACATACTGCATCACGTAGGAAAAACGTGGGGCAATCCCAACAAAGGATTTCTCCGGCAATCCCAGTCTAGAGTAATTGCTGTTGATAAAGTCATTTGCCTGTTGGGTCGGCATGCCGCGGTACCAGAATTTTGCTTTTTCGGCTTCAGCATCCGCGAAAGTTGCATAGTTCCTAACCAATTTCATGGCGTTGACGGTGGTGTTCTTACTATCGAGAATCAGAATGCCTTTTTCATACATTGGGATGAGAACATCCATGTTGTTTCTTTTCAAGGTGTTGATGATATCGCTGGCGGTCATGGTGTCGGCTGCGGCGATGTTGGGCAGCAAAGCCAGGATGATGAAAAACAGGAACCTCTTCATGATCCGTCATTCCTTTCCGAAGTCGCATCGTGGGCTTCTCCGGACCCATGCGCTTGATGCGGTGTCCGTAATGGTGTCCGTCATTCCCACAGGAAAGCGGGCGGCCTGAAGCGAACGAAAGCTTGCATTAGCGGTGGGTCCGCGGCTTTGCTGGGAGCGCCCTAAGCATTGCCTTCAAAAATGACGCCTGAATCGCGTTTTTGTGAATGGAGGCCCGTTTGTTTCTTCGCAGCCGGTTATTCAGACAGCGCAGACAATCGATCGATTTTTGGCAAGATGGTGTCGATGGGCTTGGGCCACGCCAAAGGCTTGGCGTCCTTGTTGCGGGCGCGAATGAGGCGGGCAATGGTGTCCTGTGCATCGGCAACGGATTGCAGGATGCCGCGTGGGATGCGCCGCCCGCAGGGGCTCACACTGCCGCTTTGACTGTGCCACGATTGTGCTGGCACAGCGAAAAATCGACATCATAAAAAAATGGAGATTTCAATGGCTTGGCAGGCGAGGAATGATTTCCTCCGCGACTAGGCCAAGTTCGGGCTGGGCGAGTCGGCTTTACCCGATCCGCCGCCGATGGTTTGATCGGCAAAAGAAAAATGGTGCCCAGGGACGGAGTCGAACCGCCGACACGGGGATTTTCAGTCCCCTGCTCTACCAACTGAGCTACCTGGGCGCCGCTGCGTGCGGGGGCGTCTTATAAGAAGAACCGGGGCGCTTGTCCAGGGCAATTCGTCACCCGTTCGAAAGAGATTTTCCAAGGCGGCCGGGTGGGGCAGGGTTGGCGCTACCCCGAAAGTGGTCATACCAGTTTTGACCTGAGTCATGGTCCTTCCCTCCGCGGTGGGGGATAGTTTCCCTGCCGCGCGGACCGGAAAGAAGCGCCGCCCGGCCATGACCGATTTTCCGTGCGTGCCCCGGATGCCGTTCCACAAGGGCTTCGACCCGTCCGCATCCGGTTTCCCTGTCCGGCCCGAAGGGGCTGGCGGCGCGCCAACCGCAGAGGCGACACGATATGCCCGTCACCACGCTTGCAGACCTCAACGACCTCGTCCTTCGCGTCCGGGAGGCGCAGAAAGTTTACGCCGGCTTCCCGCAGGAGACCGTGGACCGCATCTTCCGCAACGCCGCCCTGGCCGCCGCCAACGCGCGCATCCCGCTGGCGAAGCTGGCGGTTGCCGAGACGCGCATGGGCGTGATGGAGGACAAGGTCGTCAAGAACCACTTCGCCTCCGAATACATCTACAACAAGTACAAGGACGAGAAGACCTGCGGCATCCTCGAGGAGGACCCGGAATACGGCATCATGACGATCGCCGAGCCGGTGGGCCTGATCTGCGCCATCGTGCCGACGACCAACCCGACCTCGACCGCCATCTTCAAGGCGCTGATCAGCCTGAAGACGCGCAACGGCATCGTCTTCTCGCCGCACCCCCGCGCCCGCAAGGCGACCTGCGAGGCCGCTCGGATCGTGCTCCAGGCGGCGGTGGAGGCTGGCGCGCCGCCGGACATCATCGGCTGGATCGACGAGCCCTCGGTGGAATTGTCGAACGCGGTGATGCACCACCCCGACATCAACCTGATCCTGGCGACCGGCGGGCCGGGCATGGTCAAGGCGGCCTACTCCTCGGGCAAGCCGGCCATCGGCGTCGGGGCCGGCAACACCCCGGCGGTGATCGACGAATTCGCCGACATCAAGCGGGCCGTCGCCTCCATCCTGATGTCCAAGACCTTCGACAACGGCGTGGTCTGCGCGTCCGAACAGTCGGCCATCGTCGTGGACGCCGTCTATAACGCGGTGCGCGACCGCTTCGCCCACCATGGCGGCCATATCCTGTCGGCTGGGGACGCCGACGCGGTGCGCAAGGTGCTGCTGAAGAACGGCGCGCTGAACGCCGACATCGTCGGCCAGTCGGCCGGCGCCATCGCCGCCATGGCCGGGGTGAGCGTTCCCGCAAACACCAAGGTGCTGATCGCCGAGGTCGAGGCGGTGACCGAGAACGAGCCCTTCGCCCACGAGAAGCTGTCGCCGACCCTGGCGCTCTACCGCGCCCGCGACTTCATGGACGCCTGTGACAAGGCGGCGGCGCTGGTCGCGCTGGGCGGCATCGGCCACACCTCCGCCCTCTACACCGACCAGGACCAGCAGCCGGAGCGCATCCGCCACTTCGGTCAGGCGATGAAGACCGCGCGCATCCTGATCAACACTCCGTCGTCGCAGGGCGGCATCGGCGACCTCTACAATTTCCGGCTGGCGCCGTCGCTGACGCTCGGCTGCGGTTCCTGGGGCGGCAACTCGATCTCCGAGAATGTCGGGCCGCAGCACCTCATCAACCGCAAGACCGTGGCAAAGCGGGCCGAGAACATGCTGTGGCACAAGCTGCCGAAATCCATCTACTTCCGCCGCGGCTGCCTGCCCTTCGCCCTGGAGGAACTGGGCGGCAAGAAACGCTGCCTGATCGTCACCGACCGCTTCCTGTTCGAAAACGGCCACGTCGACGAGACCGTGCGCATCCTCAAGGGGCTGGGCCTCGCGGTGGAGACTTTCTTCGAGGTCGCCGCCGATCCCACCCTGGCGGTGGTGCGGCGCGGGCTGGCGCTCGCCAACGCCTTCCAGCCGGACGTCATCCTGGCGCTGGGCGGCGGCTCGCCGATGGACGCGGCCAAGATCATGTGGGTGATGTACGAGGCGCCGGACGTCGCCTTCGAGGATCTGGCCCTGCGCTTCATGGACATCCGCAAGCGCATCTACACCTTCCCCAAGCTGGGGGTGAAGGCGCAGTTCGTCGCCGTTCCGACCACGTCCGGCACCGGGTCGGAGGTTACGCCCTTCGCCGTGGTGACCGACGAGCGCACCGGCATCAAGTACCCGATCGCGGACTATGAACTGACGCCGAACATGGCGATCATCGACGCCAATCTGGTGATGGACATGCCGAAGGGCCTGACCGCCGCCGGGGGCATCGATGCGGTGACCCACGCGCTGGAGGCCTACGTCTCCATCCTCGCCAACGAATACACCGACGGGCAGGCGCTGCAGGCGCTGAAGCTGCTGAAGGAGCATCTGCCCTCCGCCTACGCCAACGGCGCCAAGGACCCCAAGGCGCGCGAGCAGGTGCACAGCGCCGCCACGCTGGCCGGCATCGCCTTTGCCAACGCCTTCCTCGGCGTCTGCCATTCGATGGCGCACAAGCTGGGGGCGGAGTTCCACCTGCCGCACGGCGTCGCCAACGCGCTGCTAATCGCCAACGTCATCCGCTACAACGCCGCCGACATCCCGACCAAGCAGACCGCCTTCAGCCAGTACGACCGGCCCAAGGGCGTTGCCCGCTACGCCGAGATCGCCCGGCACCTCGGCCTCGGCGGCAGCCGCGACCATGAGCGGGTGGAGACGCTGGTGGCCTGGGTGGAGGAGCTGAAGCGGACGCTGGACATCCCGGCCTCGATCCAGGCCGCCGGGGTGCCGGAGGCGGAGTTCCTGGCCCGGCTGGACGCCATCGCCGAGGCCGCCTTCGACGACCAGTGCACCGGCGCCAACCCGCGCTTCCCGCTGGTCGCGGAGATCCGGCAGCTCCTGCTCGACAGCTACTACGGCCGCGCCTACGCCGAGGACGCGGGGCGTGTGCAGGAGGCCGGGGCGGAGCGCAAGCCGGTGGCGCTGGTCCGTTCGCGGTGACTCCTTACACGCTGATCTAGGCCTGACGGGCCGCCCGGCGCCGGGACACCGGACGCCGGGCGGCCCATTTGTTTGTCCGGAAAAAAAGCCGGTCTGCCGAAGACTTCACGCCCTGACGCCATGAAGCGTCGATTGGCTGTGAACCCATTGTCTGAAACGGCGGCAGGTGATTCCGGTCATGATTCGATCTTATCAATCCGATTACCGCCATCGCGGCTCCGCGATGCATGCATTTGTCTTCAGGGTCCGGCGTGCGCGGAAGATGCGGCACGGCTTTACCAAGGAGGCGGTGCGATGACTGTATCGGTCTGTGGCACGCTGGACGAGATCCTACACCCGGCCTCGGCCGATTTCCGCAGCCTGCCGGACCTGATCGGCGGGCTGATGGACCGGCTGGCCGACCGCGCGCCGCTGCGCGGCGGAGCGCTGTGGCTCCAGGACATGGGCACGCTGGTGCTCGCCCAGGACCGGGCGGGCGGCCGTCTCTGCTGGACGGCGGACGGCGACCCCAACGACGCCGCGGCCGACCCGGAGGCGGTGGTGGTGCCCATCACCTACGCCGACGCGCCGGTCGGCGAGATGCGGCTGGTTCTCGACCATGCGCCGGACGGCGCCGCGCCCGAAGCGCCCATTCTGCAGGACGTCGCCCGCCAGTGCGGCTATCTGGCCAAGCGCTACGAGGTGCGGCGCTGGGCGGAGCGGCGGTTCGGGCGGCCCCTGATGATGGTCGGCATGAGCCAGGCGCTGCGCGAACTGGACGCCTTTCTGGAACAGGCCGCGCACAGCGCGCTCCCCGTCCTGCTGACCGGGGAGTTCGGAACGGAGAAGGCGCAGCTCGCCGCGGCGATCCACGGCTGCGGACCGCGGCGCGACGGCCCCTTCGTCCAGATCAACGGGGCGGACCCGGCGGGGACTCCCGCCGACTGGTTCGCGCGGGCCGCCGGGGGCACCCTGTTCCTCAGCGGCGTGGACGAGATGACGCCGGCCCTTCAGGGGCAGATCGTCCAGCACATGCCGTCCCAGCTCGGTCAATGGCTCGACGCGCCGGGCGGCTGGACGCACTCCGGCAATGGGGCGGGCAACGGGATGACAAGCGGGATGGCCAACGGAATGGGGAGCCTGCGGGTGATCGCCTCGACGACCGCCGACCTGCGGCGGCTGGCGGAGGAGGGGCGGTTCTCCCGTCCGCTGCTGGCCGAGCTGGATTTCCTGTGCGCCACCGTGCCGCCGCTGCGCGACCGGCCCGCGGATATCGAGCCGCTGGTCCTCGCCGCCCTGGATCGCCACGGCGGACGCGCCGACGAGACGCGGACTGACGAGCTGATCGCCCTGTGCAAGGCCCACAGCTGGCCGGAGAACCTGTTCGAGCTGGAGCGGGTGATCGCCCGGCTTGCGGTGATGACCGGAGGCAAGCCGATCCGCCATGGCGACGTGCGCCGCCACGCCCCCTGGATGGTCGGCGGCGCCATGCCGGCCTACGCGGAGTCCACCATCCAACCGGCTGACCAATCGGTTGGCCAGTCGGAGGCCGCGCCGGTTCCCCCGCCGACCCCGGCGCCTGCCGACCACTGGGTGTATTGCGCGCTGACCCGGGACCCGGCGGCGCTGGCCCGGCTGCACGGCGGCTTGCGCAAGGCGCTGGTGTTCCTGGGCGAGCGCTTCGCCGATCCGATCACGCTGGACGAGCTGTCCCGGCAAGCCCATGTCAGCCCGTCTCACCTCAGCTACCTGTTCCGGACGGAGCTTCACACCTCCTTCAAGGGTCTGCTCGGCCGCATCCGCATTCACAAGGCGCAGGAAATCCTGGCCGCGGATCGCCGCCTCCCTATCACCGAAGTGGCGATGAACGTCGGCTACGGCGACCTCAGCCATTTCGAGAAAAGCTTCCGCCGTATCGTCGGGCAGAGCCCTCGGGAATACCGGCGCAACCTGCCGGGAACCCCCGCGCGCGGCTGATCGGGGGAATCGTGGAAACGGGCCCGCCGGATTTTCTCCCGGCGGGCCCGTTTCATTCGTGCGTCGGTTCGCAGGCCCGCATCGGTGAGCGGATTGTGTGCCGGGCGTCGGAAGATATTGACAGGCTTCAGGCACGTTGTCGGGCGGCAAGCCGTCAGATCCGCATCAGATTGGCCAAGCGCGCCACCAGACCGGGCGTGATGTCCGTGTTGGCCTCGATCACGGCCATGAGCATCCTCACGTCATCGGGGTGGTCCAGAACGATGCCAATGGCGTCGACCTTGGACCTGTTCAGCGATTCCGGTTGGACGCCGACGAGCTGTTTGATCGCGCCTCCGAAGTCCGTTTCCTTCAAATTCAACTCTTTCAGGGCATGGTCGACTTGGCCTTCGAAGGCGATCTCGACCCCGGCATTGAAAATCAAACGTTCGTAGATCGGGAAATGCCCGTTCTCGATCGCCTCGGACAGAGAATAATTGCCGGTCGCCAGCGTGAGCGGCTTGGCCTGCCATTGCAGCGCGTTCATGACCGGGGCCGGCACGCTGTCCGAGATGATGACCGTGGAGCTGGATTTGACTTTGGCCGTCAACGTCGTCAATTGACCGGTCTTCCCTTCGGAATTGGGAATGCGGTCATTGACGAAGAGCGCGTCGCTTCGGTCCATCTGGAACGGCTTGGCGATCTTGGTCGCGCCATAGAGCCCGATGATCAGCGCCGGGCCGCCGGTCCCGGCCACATGCGCGCTGACCGCGTTGATCCAGCCCTGAACGCTGGGCACCGTGTTGGCGTAACCGATGTAGATGGCGGGGTTGCCGTCAATGAGCCGGAGAATTTCAGAGGTGGTCCGGCTGGTCTCGGCAAACGCCTTCAGCACGGCGGGCAGATCGACCGGACCGGACCGGCTTCTCGAATTGTAGAAGGCGCCGATTTCACCATGCCCCATGCCCATGAAGGCGTGATGCGGATCGTTGGCGAAGTTGACCACGTTCATCTTTGAAGCCGGCGTTGTCCCATTCTGCCTTTCCGATTGCACCAATTGGCCTCCCCGGTAATCGAGGGTGCCGTATTCATAGAGCCGCAGATTGCGGACCTCTTCCAACTTGAGATTGGTTTTGCGCATCACATCCACCTGCGTGGGCAGTGATGTGTCTTTGAACATGACCGGATCGGACAACGGCCCCTCGATCACGAAATCCCCAGGCTTGATCTTCTCCAGCATGGTTTCTGAAGTCATGAACCGGTTGGCGTTGAAGGAGGTGCCGGGGGAGAAGGCGCTGTTTTCCTCCTTCACTCCAGTCGCTTTCAAACCGAGTCCCTGGAGCAGACCGACCGTGCGCACGATGAAGGCGGTATCGCCCTGACCCATGGCGCTGAAACCCATCACGTAGAACGTCATGCCCGTGTCGGAGCGCAGAAGCGCCAGATTTTCCTCGTAGGACGGGTCATGCGCGAGGCGCTCGTTGAGGGCCTGCGCCGCTTCCTTCGCCTCGGTCGTTTTGGTCGGCGGACGGTTCGGCAACAGCGCCGGCGGGCGGTACCTGCCCGGTTTGATCATTTGGCGGCGTTTCGCCTCCAGCTTGGAGAATCCAAATTCCTCCTGGGCCTGGGTGGCGCTGTGCATGAACCCCTCCCACGCCCGGCCCGAGCCGGGACTCTGGGCGAGGTTCTCGACCCACCGAAGCGTCGCATTGCCCGGCCCGCGCCGCAGTTCCGCCAGGGCTTCGGTGGCTTGCCGGTCGGCGGACGGCGCCGCGCGGCGGAGCATCCCCTCCAGCTTGCCGTCGAAGGTTTCGAAGGCGGCGTCGAGGCAAAGCTCGCCGGTCCGGGCGCCGTAGAGCGCGATCCGGGACGGGCAGCGCGACAGGCTGGGGTCAAGGGCCAGCAGATGGGCCCAGCGGCTGTCGAGCCGGCTCCACAGATCATCCGATTCCGATCCGGACATTTTCGATCTGAACAGGGGCAGGTCGGCCAGCGCCTTCGGGTCCAGGCCAATCCCCCAGACGGGATCGGTGAGAACCTCCACCACCCGGCTGCGCAGCCGGGTGCGCAGTTGCTCCAGGGCATCCGTCGTCATCGCCCCGACCTCCGTCGGGAAATCCTTCAGAACAGCCTTGTCCGCGTCGGCGAAGTCGTTCCAGGGAAGGGGCGTGGTCCGCAGAGTCCGCAGCATGGTCTCAATGCGGTCGAGCGGCGCGTCGGGACTGCCGAGCGTCTCGCCGAGCGGCTTGAGGCAGCGCAGGAGCGACACCGCGTCCCGCCCGTCGGGATCACCGGTCAGATAGGTGTTGATCTCCGCGTCCGTGGCGGTGAGGAAGCTCTTCAGATGGACTTGACCCGTCATGCCCGTGGTCAGCCACCCGATCCGTCTCTCGATGGTCTCGTCAATGACCGTGTCGGCGGCCTTCGCGTCGTTGTCGGCAAGCGCCGGGCGGACCGACTCCCACAGGCCGCGGTCCATGACGGGTTCGGTGCCGCCGTAGATGATGCCGATGATCCGGCCGGCCGGGGCGCACAGCGGTGCGAAGGCCGGCATCGCCGCCACCGACATCGGATAGTCCAGAATGATCGTCCGGGCTTCCAGCCCCGACTGCGTCAGCGGCTTCACGATGCTGCGGACCATCTCCTCCGTCGTCCACGGCCCCGGCGACAGGCGGTCGCCGCCGCCGCTTCCCTGGTTGACGACCAGCAGCCTGAGGGTCCGGCCGGTGGACCCCTTGACGAGGTCGGAAAGCTGGAGCGCGACCTCCGCCGGATTGGCGCCCAGCGTGATCCTTACGGCGTCGTCGGGATAATAGCTTCGCGGGTAATCGGCGTCGGCGCCCTGCGCCAGCTCCGCGCTGCTCAGCATCAGATGGCGGCATCGGCCCTGGCGCAGAGCCTCCAGCGACGGATCGGCGCCTTCCGGCATTCCGGTGCGCAGGCTTGCGTCGATCAAGGCGTTCAGCGTGCCGGCCAGCCGGTTGTGCACGGCGACATCGTCCGTCAGCACCACGCTTTCGCAGACCGACCGGATCGTGTCGGACAGGGCGGTGACGGGCACTCCGGCGAGCAGCGAGAGGGGTGGCCCGCCTTCCGCGGCAGCCGTCACGGAGAGTGTGGCCCCGACCGGGGCGTAGCGGAAGGGGCCGAGATCCACCTCGGCGTTCCCGACGATGACCAGCCGCCCGCCGTCGCGCTTCAGCGCGAGGTTGCTGCCGTGAGTGACCAGCCAACCCTCGATCAGCGGGGCGGTGGCGGTGAGCAGTTCGTCCGGTTGGCGCCCGGTCTCGCCGTCCTGGAGCAGGATGGCGAGGGGGGCCGCCGTCGCGGCTTTTTCCCGCCGCGGCCCGGAATGCTCCAGATGCAGAACCGCCGCCCAGGGACCTTCGATCATCGGTTGGACGTCCGGGCTTTTCAGCGTCGCTGCCAGGGTGGCCAGCGTGTCGGGGGCGTCGAAGCGGGCGCGCAGGAAGGACGCGCGTTTCTCGATATGGTCCTCCATGACCGTCGACACCCACAGGCCGAAGCCCACGGCGCTCGCGGTGGCCGCGGCCCCGTCGCTCCAGGCTCCTTCGCTCTTGGCCGCCCTGATCGCCTCCGAGACCGTCTCAGGCAGGGTGGCCAGCTCCGCGTAATCGGGAAGCTGGGCGGCGAACCAGCCGTCGAAGGCCGCCGCCAGCGCCTTGTCTGTGGCAAGACCGTAGCCCTGGCAGACCTGCTCCAGCATCACGACGAGCAGCCGCTGGACCGTGGCGTCGTCAAATCCGTCGATGGCCTTCAGCGACAGGGGGACGACGCCCTCGCGGATGCGGGCGCGGATCGCCGCGATGCCGTCCGCCGTCGCCCGATCCTGGCAGGCCAGCAGGCCGTGAAGCCGCGTGATCAGCGCCGGAACGGCATTCTCCGGCGGGAGCGAGGATTGGCACAGCGCATTGATCGCCTGCAGGGCGGAGGTGATCCGGTAGGCCTCTCCTGGGCGGGGCAGGCCGTCCTCAAGCCGCACGTCTCCGGTGAAGCGCCGCCACTGCTGCTGAACGGCCAGCGTGCCGTGACGCGGGATGGTCACGTCGACCAGAACGGCGGCGCAGCCGTTGCGCCCGTAGTCCGAGGCACCCCGGCTTCCGATGCCTGTCACCCCGTCCTCCGTCACCCCGCTGCCTGCGTCGTCCGCTGGGAGTTCCGCGGGCGTCGCGCCGGCGAGCCGGTGCAGCAGCCCGTACAGCTCCAGCTTGAGCGAGAACAGCGCCATGACAAGGATGTTGTGCAGACGCTGGAACAGGGCGAACCAGGACGGCGCCGGCAGGCTGGGGTTGACGAGCAGCTGGACGGTCCAGCCGTCCGCGCCTTCGCCTCCATCCTCCAGGACGATGAACCGGCTGTTTCCGGACGGATCGGTTTCCGCCATCCGCTGCGCCAACGTCCGCAAGCGGCTGCGCATCCACCCCGCCAGTTGCGGATAGCCGCCGTTGAGGAGACGGGTCATCGCGCGGTCGGCGGCGGCCAGCCGGTCCGCGGGCAGCGGGCGATCATGCCGGACCTTGAACCGGATGGCGAGCCGGAGGCGGCAGGCGGCTTCGGCGGCGTAGGACAGATGAACGCCCCCGACGGCCTGCGTCGCGTCGCCCAGCGCGTCGGTGATCCGGGCAAGGCCCGCCACGATGGCCGTCACCGCGTCCCAGCTTCGCGCCGCCGCAATGTCCTGGTCGAGGCCGAGCAGCTGTCGCCGCTCCCCCGCAAAGGGGGCGGTGCCGCCAGCCTCCTCCGGTCCGGCGAACGCGTCGATCAGCGGCATCAGAACGTCGCGGGCGTCGCGCAGCCGGCGCGAAATGGCATCGTCCCCGATGGGCTTGTCGTCCTTCGCCTCTCCGACGACGCGCAACGCCTGCTTCAACAGATCAAGGGCGGCGTTCAGCCGGTCGTCGGGAAGGGGAAAGCGCTCGCCTTCATAGATCGCTCCCGGCGCCACGCCCAGCAGTGCCGCGTTTCCGTCGTCCGCCACGAACAGCCGGTCCATGGCGGCGGTCTGGGCGGTGGCCCGCTCGCCGGGTGCTTCGATCCCCAGGGAGGACTCCCGGACCATCCGCAGCCAGGCGGTCTGAAATGGTTGGAGCGGGTGGACGGCGGCGGCGGTCCAGCCGCGCATTGCGTCGCGTTGGGACGCCACCGTCACCGGCAGGCCCAGCGCCGTCGCGGCGGCGGCCACTGCGTCCATGCTCGCCTCCACCGGGGTGGAGGGCGGGGTGGAGGACGGGGATTCGGACGCGACAACGATCAGTCTCCGGCGCGTGCGGGACGGCATGCAGGATGTCCTTCGGCTCGGTTGGGGGCGTGTTCGGGAATGGGCGGAAACGCGCCCGCCCCGCGCCCCCCGGTGGAGCCGCGCGGCGTCGCGGTCCCACCGGGGCGGCGGATCGTCCGGGCTTTACAGGGCCGGGTCGCCCTTGCTGTTCATCGCCCGCGCGATCTGAGCGCTGGCCGCCGCCATGGCCTGCTGCGCCGCCTCGTTGGCTGCGGTGACAGCCTTCTGCTGCTGCTCGCTGGCCTGCTGCATCGCCTGACCGCCGGCGCCGCTGCTGGCCCGGAGGGCCTGAGACATCGCCTCCTGCGCCTGCGACATGGCGCCCTGCTCGTCGGCATGGCCGCCGGGGGGGGCGGTCAGGCCGGGGATCGCCTCCACGGCGTGGCCGGCGAGCTGGATGGCCTGCTCGACCGCGGACAGGGCCTGCTCGGCGGCGGCGTTCACACTCTTCACCGCATGGTCGAGCAGCGCACTGGCGATTTCGGCGGGCGTCTTGGCGCCGGTTTCGAACGGCGACGCATCGGGCGTCGCATCGGTCACCGGTGTCGTCAATGACGGTGGCGACGGTGGCGGAGCGGCCGGCGGTTCAGGGTTCGGGCTGCTGGGGGGCTGGGAAACGCCCATCCTTCGATCTCCTTCGTCCGTTTCGGTTTTGCGGGGCGCTGGCCGGCGCCTCCGTCGGCGCTGGCGTCTCCGCCGCTGATGCGGTCGGCGTGGATGGCGCAGAGGCTGGCGCGAAAGGCGGTGCAGAAGGCGCCGCCCCGGTCACGGCCGGCAGGGGCGGGTCAGGCGGCGGTGGCGGTGGTGACGGCCGTGGTGGTGGCGGGGGGATCGGGGCGAAAGCAGCGCAGCGAGATCACCCCCGCGGCCCCCATCTGGATTTCCGCCTGAACGCCCTTGCCGAAGACGGGGAAGAGACAGGACGCGCCGTCCTGGCCCATGATGCCGCGTTGCGGCGGCGTCGCCGACAGCAGGGTCTGCGCCCCGGCGAGATAGCCGGCCACCAGCACCCGCACCGCGTCGCCGGTCTCGTCCCGGAAGGCCGTGTCGCGGACGATCTGCAGGGCCCCGTCCGACAGGCGGGCGAAGCCGACCGGCCGGCCGCGCTTCTGCCAGTTGGAGACGGCCCGCGCCACTTCCGCCGGGGCGGCCAGTGGAGCGACCTGCGGGCATTCCAGAAAGCCGAACAACTGTGGAAGGATGGTTTCCAGCGCGCCGCCGGCCCGCTTCTTCCGGTCGTCCGGCGTCGCGGTCAGGGAGCCCAGCCGGTTCACGTAGATCAGATAGAATTGATAATAGTCGGCGAACTCCTGCACGGTGCGCGCCTGGTCCACCGCGAAGGCGGCCGCCTCCCTCTGAAGCTCGGGGTTGGCCGTCCCCTGGCTTTCCTTGCGGTAGAGCAGCTCCTGCACCGCCAGCTGCTCGTCGAAGCCCATGAACTGGAAGACCGGAGCCCCGGAGACCCCCAGCCCGGCGAGGAAGGACGCGCTGGCGGCGAAGTCGTCCTGCGTCAGGAGATTGTGGTCCGCGAGGATGCGTTTGACCTGGGCCGACACCGTGGCGCTGGCGTCGCCGGATTCGGCGTCGGCCAGCGTGCGCAGGCTGTCCACCCCCAGCGTCATCAGCTTCACCGGGCTGACCATCAGCTTCATGGTGGGCAGCAGGGCCAGCCGCGTCGCGTGAAGACCCTGCTGGACCTGCTCCACGAGCGTGCTCTCGTCCGGGAAATCATAGCGCGGACCGGCGTTGCTGATGGCCCAGTCGAGCCACTCCGACCCGCCATCGATGAAGGCGAGCGCAAGCCGCCCCAGGTCGGTGAGCCCGGCGCGGTTCTGGATCATCTTGTTGGCGACAGAGACGGTCATGGTGGGGACACCTGCGTAAGGGTCAGCTCGACGGGAAGCTATTCAGGACCGTGGAGGCCGCGGTACCGATGCTGGTGAAGTCGTTGGCGGCGCTCGTCATCATTCCCTGGGCCTGGGTCAGGGCGGTGACGTATTTCGGGTCGCCCGTCGCCAGGAGCTGCGCCATCGCGACACCGATCGCCGTGGTGGCGATGGTCGAGACGTTGCGCAGCGTGTCCGTCGCGTCCTGCACGGCCATGGCCGTGGACTGGGCGACCGCCTGATAGGCTTTCCCCGCGCCGCTGGTGGTGACGACCTGCTGGCTCATGGTCGCCGTCTGCGTCTGGTTTATGACGTCAATGATCTGCGCATTGACCTTCGTGGGCTCCGACATGAAGGCTCCTTGCTCGTTGTGGCCTGGACGGCCGGCCGCTGGGGGATGGGCGCGGGGTCAATCACGACCCGCCGCTGACGGTGCTGTTTCCGGTTCCGCCGGCGACGGTGCTGTTTCCGGTACCACCGGCGACGGTGCTGTTTCCGGTCCCGCCGGCGACGGTGCTGTTTCCAGAGCCGCCCGCGACCGTGGAGGGCAGGGTGGTGAGCGAGGTCGTCAGCAGCGGGGTCAGCGGCTGCAGGGGTGACGCGTTGCCCCCGGAGGTGGGCGAGCCCGAGGGCGGCGGCGGGGGCGTGGTTGGGAAGGGCACGGACAGCATCTTGGCGCAGGCGGCGGTGACCGCGGCGGAGTTGACCATGCCGGCGTTCTGCTGGCGGTGCACGGCGTTGTGCATCGCCATGCCGAGCGTCTCGACCATCACGGCGTCGAGCATGGCGAACGACTGCGCGGGGGACTGTCCCGTCAAAAGCGTGACGATGTCCGACGTCGCGTCGATCACCTGGGTGTTCACGGTGCCTTCGTCGCTCATGATTTTGCGGTTCCCTTGGTGATGATCAGCGTAAGGACCTGGGCGAGCGCGGCCTCGGTGATGACCTGGGCGCGCTGCTGGTTGGCGACGGCGTTCTGCATGGCCAGGCCGAGGCTGTCGGCCATGGCGACGTAGGTCATGTCCATCGCCAGGGATGGGGTCAGGCCAAGCGGTATCGCCGTGTTCGCCGCGACCGATCCGGCAAGACTGGAGGAACCTCCATCCGGCATTCACGCACTCCTGCCTTCAGGCTCCTGCCACTGGCTTCTGCGGACACGGGCTTATGCGCGACCGGGCGCTTCAACCTGCGGCGGAGGCCGCCCCCGGTGCTCCGAGGGCGGCCTTCCGGCTCTCCTTAGGAGAGGCCCAGGATCTGGGTGGTGACGACGCCGGTCGAGGCCGTGTCGACGGAGTACAGGGTCGACAGGCCCTGCGTGGTGGCCGCCTGCATCACCACGTAGGACTGCTGCTGGTTGTTCGTGGCGTTGTGGGCCGCGTTCGACAGCGCCTGGCTGGTGGCGACGAACAGGTTGCCCATCGCGACGGCCGGGGCGTCGCCCAGGACCTTGGTGTTGACCTGGGAGACCGAGTCCGTGATCTGGTTGTTCAGGGCGGTCGGGAAAGCCATCGTGTTTGCTCCTTACATCGGATGTTGCGTTGGTTTGAGGCCAAAGCGCCGGCGGCGGTCCGGCGGACGGCGGCGGGTGCCGCGTCCGCCGTCCGGTCAGCCGAGGAGCTTCGACGTGGCGGCGCCGGTGGTCGCGGTGTCGATGGAGTAGAGCATCGCGACGCCCGTCGTCGTGGCGGCCTGCGCCGTGACGTACATCTGCTGCTGCGCCAGGGTCGCGTTGTGGGCCGCGTTGGCCAGCGCCTGGGCGGTGGCCTGGTACAGGTTGCCCATGGCGATCGCCGGCGAGCTGCCAACGACCTGGACGTTGCTCTGGGCTACGGAATCGGTGATCTGGCTGTTGACTGCCGTCGGGAAAGCCATCTGACGTTATTCCTTGGCGAATGGTTCGGGATGGATGGCCGATGGCCCGTTCCGGATGCCCGCGGGCGCCCGGTCCTGGCCGGTCGGCTCATCAGCTCCCCAGGATCGACTTGGTGGCGACGCCGGTGGAGGCGGTGTCGATCGAGTAGAGCGTCGCGACGCCCATGGTCGTGGCGGCCTGCATGGTCACGTAGGACTGCTGCTGGTTGTTGGTGGCGTTGTGCGCCGCGTTGGCCAGTGCCTGGGCCGTGGCCTGGAACAGGTTGCCCATGGCGATCGCCGGAGCGTCGCCCAGGACTTTGGTGTTGGCCTGGGTGACGGAATCGGTGATCTGGTCGTTCACGGCGGTCGGGAAAGCCATTTGTTCGTCCTCTTCGGTTGCCTGCCGCCCGCCCGCCGCCCGTCATGGAAGGCGGGGTGGCGCAGGTGGTTTGGAACATCGACGGCGGCGAGGGCCCGGCTTACGAGCCGAGGCCCTTGACGCCGGTGCTGAGGATGCTCTTCGTCGCCACGCCGGTGGAGGCGGTGTCGATCGAGTAGAGCGTGGCCACGCCCTGGGTGGTGGCGGCCTGCGCGGTCACGTAGGACTGCTGCTGGGCGTTGGTGGCGTTGTGGGCCGCGTTGGCCAGCGCCTGGGCCGTGGCCTGGAACAGGTTGCCCATGGCGATCGCCGGAGCGTCGCCCAGGACCTTGGTGTTGGCCTGGGTGACGGAATCGGTGATCTGGTCGTTCACGGCGGTCGGAAATGCCATTGTCTTTCCTCACTGGTGGGGCCGGTTTCAAAGGCGGCCGCTGGTGGCGTCGATCATTCGCGCGGCTCCATGCGACCATGGAGTGCGTGAACAGCGGACGATGCGACTGTAGCGAGGTGCATCGTCGCGCGATTGGTCTATCCGGCGAAAGAAACCGGTAGACCGCGTGATTTTTGTGCGCTTGGGTTGCGCTTTGGCGAGCGATGCGGGGAAAGTGTGTGGCGCCGGCCCGACCGATTCTTGCGCGGCGGGCGCAACGATGGACGCAAGGCCGTGCAATTCCGCGTCCCACCGCCCGCGCCCCCGCGCGGAAAACCGGCGCCATCCGGAGGAATCGACGGCGAGGGGAGGGGCGACGGGAACGTGAAGCGGCGACGCCCCGCGGATTGAGGGGAGTCCCAACGAAATCACGTCGCTCTATTCTTGGTCTGGTCTTTGATGATACTGTCGAAAGGGATTGAAGTCTGGAAGGTGCCGAGCGTGCTCAAGAAAAGTGCAGTATCCGTAGCCGCCAACACTGCCGCTGCAACAAATGAAACCAAACGGGCGTCGCACAGCGCATTTGATAATGCGCAAGGGCAGCTGTTCGGCATCATCATGACCGCGTTCGGGATTTCCATATTGCATGCCGCCGGATTGATCACCGGGCAGGCGGCGGGGCTGTCCTTCGTCATCGCCTATGCCACGGGGCTGGATTTCGGCCCGGTGTTCTTCGTGGTGAACCTGCCCTTCTACGCGCTGGCGCTGGCGCGCATCGGCTGGCGCTTCACCGCGAAATCGCTTCTGGCGGTCACCAGCATCTCGGTGCTGACCACTTTGGCGCCCCACGCGATCCGCTACGACGCGCTGCACCCCTATGTGGCGGCGGTTCTGGCGGGCTTCTGCATCGGCATCGGGGTGATCGGCCTGTTCCGCCACGGCTCCAGCGGCGGCGGGGTGGGCATCCTCGCCTTCTACATCCAGGAGAAGACGGGCTTCCGCGCCGGCTGGCTCCAAGCCCTGTTCGACGTGGTGATCTTCTCCATGGCGGTCTTCGTGATCGATGGGAAGGCGGTGCTGGCCTCGATGCTGGGGGCGGCGGTGCTGAACGCCTTCGTCGCCTTCAACCACCGGACGGACTGGTACGTGGCCCGCTGAAGGCCGTGGATCCGATAAGGATCGGATAGGAGAGGTGCGGCCCCGCACCTCCCGGCACCTTCATCACCGTTTTGTCGGGTGCACCTGCCGCTCATGGCGCTTGACCCGGTCAGGGAAAGCCAAGGTCAAAGCATCACCGCATCCAGCGCTTCGCGCCAATGCTGAACGCGTTTCTTCAAAGCCGCTCTCTGGGCATAAACCAGCGTTTCCTCCTCCAGACGCTCGAGGATCTCGAAACTCAGGCTGTCCGCTCCATGCTCGTTCCAGATGGCCTGGAGGTCACGGCTGGGGCTGGAGTTCTGTTTGAGCTGAAACCACAAGCGGTTCTGGATGGTGCTCAGATCGGGGGCGGCACCCACCCAGACCTTGCCGGCTGCCACGCACCGCAGTGCGTAGACACCGGCGGACACCTTCCGCTCCTTGTAGGCGGTCACGGCCGCCTTTCTGTCCTGACCAGTTGTCATTGTTCCGCTCACTCCGGCTGCGCGGTCTGAACCTCAACGTTCTGGATTTGCCATTTACACCCGGGTAATATTGCGTTCAAGATTTTTATCCGGGTATAAATTGATCACGCTTGCCCACACACATGTCATCGGAGAGCCACCGTGAACGATGCCCCGACCGAGGGACCGTCCTGCACCGCCTTCATCGGTGACGGGCTGTTCGCTGCCGGAACACCGAAGGATGTGGCGCTTGCCATCAAGCGGGCCGCCACGTCCGGCAACGATGCCGTCATCCTTGTCTTCGACGACCAGACCGGGCGCCAAATCGACTTCGATCTGAGCGGAAGTGAGGAAGAGGTCGCCGAACGTCTTCGCACCACGAAGGACGACGTGTCGCCGCAAAGGCAGAGCATGGGTGTGCCGACGCGGGGCCGGCCCAAGCTTGGGGTCGTCGCGCGGGAGGTGACCTTGCTCCCGCGCCACTGGGAGTGGCTCGCCGCGCAACCGGAGGGCGCGTCAGCGGTGATCCGCCGGTTGATCGATGCCGCCCGCAACCAAAGAAGCGGTGTCGAGCGCGCGCGTCAGGCCCAAGCTGCAGCGGACCGTTTCATGATGTCCATGCTGGGCGATCAGCAGGGGTGGGAGGAAGCCTCACGGTCACTTTATGCCGGCGATGGGAAACGCTTCCAAGAGTTGACGGAGTTCTGGCCTGTGGACCTGCGAAACCATGCACGCCGATTGGCGGCGCCGGCCTTTATGACAAAGGTTGAAAATCTGCGGGATTCCGGCACCTGACGTTCCGCATCGGAATGGGACTTCCTCTCTGGGAAGAGGGAACGTCAAAGGCGACAGCCCCGACCGACGCGGCCTGTTGCAATTCTCCGTGGGCTTGGTACCCTGTTCCGCATCGCCAGCCACGCTGGCCGTAAGCGTTCAACGTCAACCAACGCACTCAACGATCCTCGCCGATCGGAGTGCGTTCGCGTGTTCGGACGGACGGCCATCGGCGGGGACCAGTGTGGAGCACACCATGGGTCCCCAAATAAGGCCGGCGTCGGCGCGCGATCCGGCGCAGGGCCGCCTGATCATCCTGACCGCCGTCCTGTTCGTCTCCTACCTCTGTGTCGCCCTGTCCCTTCCCGTCGTGCCGCTGTTCGTGGCCGGGGATCTCGGGATGGGCAATGTCTGGGCCGGGCTGGGCGTGGGAAGCGCCTTCCTCGCCACCATCCTCAGCCGCGGCTTCGCCGGAACCTTCTCCGACCGACGCGGCGCCAAGCGCGCGGTCGGGCGGGGGCTGGCCTTCTATGTGGCCGGCGGGCTGGTCTCGATGGCCGCCGGTCCTCTATCGCTCTCGCCATGGGCGGCCTTTTCCGTGCTGGTGGCGGGCCGCCTGCTCATCGGCGTCGGCGAAAGCCTCGTCGGGGTCGGGGTGGTCGCCTGGGGGATCGGCATCGTCGGACCGCAGCGCTCGGGCCGTGTGCTGGCGCTGATCGGGGCGGCGCTCTACGGCGCCTTCGCGGCGGGCGGACCGCTGGGGCTGGCGCTGCTCGACCGCTTCGGCTTTTCCGGCGTCATGGCGGTCAGCGCGCTGTTGCCCGCCGTCGGGCTTCTCGCGATCCGGCGCATGGAAGGGATCCCGGCCCATTCCGACGCTGAACGCCCGCCCTTCCGCAGCGTGCTGGGGCGGATCTGGCGGCAGGGCGCCATCGTCAGCCTTCAGGGCATCGGCTTCGCCGCCATCGGCGCCTTCTTCTCGTTGCACTTCGTCCGCGAGGGCTGGCCCTACGCCGGGCTCGGCCTGACCGCCTTCGGCCTTGGCTTCGTGCTCGTCCGCTTCGCGCTGGGCCATCTGCCCGACCGCTTCGGCGGGCTGCGCGTGGCGATGGGGTCGCTGGCGGTGGAGGCGGTCGGGCAGGCGCTGCTGTGGACCGCGGGCGACCCCGTCACGGCGCTGGCTGGCGCCTTCCTGACGGGGCTCGGCTGCTCGCTGGTCTTTCCCGCCATGGGGCGGGAGGTCGTCCATCTGGTCGAGCCGCAACTCCGCGGCACCGCGCTCGGCGCCTTCGCGGCGTTCCAGGACGTCGCCTACGGCCTGACCGGACCGCTGGCCGGGCTGCTCGCCGACCGGGTGGGCTACGGCGGCGTCTTCCTGCTGGGGAGCGTCGCCGCCGTCCTGGGTTTTCTGACCACCGTCCAACTGCTCCGTGCGCGGCCGGTTGTGAAGACGAGTCCGACCTGAGCTATTCCCCCGCCGCGGCCTTCAGGAGGGTGATGCTGATCCGCCGGTTCTGCGGGGCCAGCGGGTTGGCGGCGTCGAGATGGTCGAGGTCGGCGCGGCCCTCCACCCGGACGATCCGCCGGGCCGGCACGCCGGCGGCGATCAGCTCGCGGCGGGCGGCGTTGGCGCGGTCGCTGGACAGTTCCCAGTTGCCGTACTTCGCCCCGTCCGCATAGCCCAGCGCGTCGGTGTGGCCAGTGATGCTGAGGCGGTTGGGCGACGACGCGACGGCGCCGGCGACCAGCCGCATCAGGCGCCGCCCTTGCTCGTTCATCTGGGCGGAGCCGACGTTGTACATTGACACCTTCGCCTGATCGGTGAGCTGCACGCGCAGGCCGACGGACGTCTGCTCGATGACCACGCTGCCGGCGAGCGCTCCCAGCTCCGGCATCGTCTCCAGCGCCGTGCGCAGGTCGCGCTCGGCCTTCTCCAAACCCTGCTGTTCGCTCAGCGCCGCGGTCTGGCGGTCGAGCAGGGCCTCCAGTTCCGCCCGCGCGTCGCGGTCCGGCTGGCTTTTGCCGCCTGGCAGGTTGGGCATGGGGTCCTTGCGCCCGGCGGGCTCGCGGTCGCTCTCGCCCAGCGAGGCGACGACGGGCGGGGCGGCGACCGGCACGCTGTGCTCCCCCGGCGCGTTGGGGGTGGACAAAGCCCCCGTCTTGTCCACCGCCCGCCCGGCGAGCATGCCGTCGGCGCCCGAATTGGACTGGGACAGCGCCACCGGGTTGAAATAGTCGGCGATGCCCTTGCGCTGCTCCACCGTGGTGATGTTCATCAGCCACATGATCAGGAAGAAGGTCATCATCGCCGTCACGAAGTCGGCGTAGGCCAGCTTCCAGGCGCTGTTGTGCTCCTCCTCCTCCTCGCCGTAGCGGCGCTTGATGATGATCGTCGGCTCGATGCGCTTGCGGGGCATGGCGGGGCCTCAGGCGGGCTGGCTCGCCTCGCGGGCCTTCGCCTGCGAGGAGAGCGTGGTGGCGACCTCGACCTCGGCGAGACTCGGCTGCGTGTCGGCGAACAGCACCTTGCGGGCGAACTCCGCGCAGACCTGCGGGGGGCTGCCGCGCAGATAGGCGCCGAGCCCCGCGCGCACGCAGATGAACAGCGTCAGCTCCGACTCGCGGCGATGGCGGGCGGCGGCGGCGATCGGGCCGACCAGCCCGTATGACAGCAGCACGCCCAGGAAGGTACCGGTCAGCGCCCCGCCGATCATGTGGCCCAGCACCTCCGGCGGCTCGCTGATCGCGCTCATGGCGTTGATGACGCCCAGCACGGCGGCGACGATGCCCAGCGCCGGCAGCGCGTCGGCCAGATTCTGCAACGCCTTCGGCACCTGGTTCAACTCGCGTCCGATGGTCTCGATCTCCTCGTTCATCAGGGCTTCCAGGTCGTGCGGGTTGTCCTGGCCGAGCGCGATCAGGCGCATGTAGTCGCACAGGAAGGTGACGCAGCGCGGCTGGCGGAAGACCGAGGGATACTGGGCGAAGATCGGGCTGTCGTCCGGCTTGTCGATGTCGCTCTCGATGTTCGACACGCCCTTGGACTTCGCCTGCCGCAGCAGAGCGTAGAGCAGCGAGATCAGGTCCAGATACTCGTCCTTGCTGGTGTGCCGACCGCGGGCCACCGCCCCGATGGTGCGCACGGTGGCGCGCAGCACCGCCATCGAGTTGGCGATGACGTAGCCGCCGATGCCGGCGCCGACGATGATGACGATCTCCACAGGCTGCCACAGCACGCCCATCCGCCCGCCCATGGCGGCGAAGCCGCCGAGCACGCTCAGGAAGACCGCGACGATTCCGAACAGCAAACGCATGATGTGAGTCCTCCGGCTCGGCCGAAAAAGGGGATCGGGCTCAGGGAGCCGTCGTGTGGGGCGGGAGCGTTCAGGGCGACTTCCACCGGCGCACCATGCCGGCCAGCGCGTCGGCGGCGGCCAACTGGCCGCTGACGGTGGCGCTGGACAGCGGCTTGCCCGGCGGGTCGGGCGGGACGGCCAGGGCGTCGAGCAGGCCGGCCCAGCGGGTTCCGGCCAGCGCTTTGCCGTGGCGCTCCGCGGCGGCGACGACCGCCGCGTTGTCACCCGCCCGGAAGGCGGCCAGCGCGTGGAAGGCGATGTCGTCCGGCAGGGGCGCATCCTGCCCGCCCAGCAGCTCGGCGTAGGCGGCGCGGGCCGCCGGCCACTCGCCGGCGCGGAACAGGCTGTCCGCCCGGATGCGCGCCGCTTCAGGGCCGGTCAGGCCGCGCAGCGCGTCGAAGGCGCGCATCGCCTCGCCCTCGGTGGCGAAGGCCTCGGCGCGCAACAGGGCGCGGCGCTCAGCCGCTTGAGCGTCCGGCGCAGGGCCGGCGGTGTGGTCCAGCACGGCCAACGCCTCCGTCCCGCGCCCGGCGTCCAGCAGCACGCGGGCCAGTTCCAGCCCGACCGCCGCGCGCTCGGCGCCGCGCGTGGCCTCGGCGACGGTGTGGAGCAGACGCGCGGCCTCCAGCGTGAAGCCGCCGCGGGCCAGCAGCCGGGCGAGACGGCGCTGCTGCGTTCCGGCATCGTCGTCGGTCAGCGCCACCGTGCGGCCGTAGCGCACCTGGAGGGACAACGCGTCGAGCGCGCTGCCCGGAGTCGTCTCCAGATGGCCGATCACCGCGTCGAGAAGCCCCCGCCCGGTGGTCAGCGCCGCGCGCCCGCGCGCCGTCGCGCCGAAGCGGCGACCCAGCAGGCCGAAGATGTCGAGCGCCGCGTCGATCCGCCCGGCGCGGGTGTAGGCGGCGCCCAGCGCGGCCAGCGCGTCCGTCTCCACATCGCCGCCGCGCCAGGCGTAGCGCAGGCTTTCCAGCTCCGCGATGGCGCCGGGATCGTCCAAAGCGCCGCTGGCCAGCCGCAGCTCGATGGAGCGCACCTGGGCGCGGTGGCCGTAGAGGTTGGGCAGGGCGGCGGCGCGCTTGTAGTGGGTCAGCGCCTCGGCCGTCTCGTTGTGCAACTCCGCCAGACGACCGCGGAAGAAATCGAGCCGCCCGTCGGTGGAGCCGATGCCGTCCAGCGTGATCATCTCCAGCACGATCAGGTTCAGCGACGGACCGTCTGCCGCCTCGCCCGCCGATTCGGCGAGCAGGGTGAGCAGGCGGCCGCGCAGGTCGGCGGGGTAGGACAGCAGCCGCTTCAGCGCGATGGGCAGGCTGGATTTCGCCGCGGTCCAGCGGCTGGGGGCCAGGGTGGCGCTGCGCCAGACATGGTGGTCGGCGGCGGCGGGGGTGGGCTGGGCGCGGACGAACTGGCTGTCGTCGGGATCGGCGGTGCCGTCCAGCGCGCGGAAGGCGTCGCGCAGCAGGCGCAGCTCGTAGCGCTGGTCCGGCCCCGGCGTCAGGCTCTCCGCGGCGTCCAGCGCGGCGCGGCCCTCCTCCGGCAGGGCGCGGGCCAGCGTGAAGCGGGCCATGGCGAGCAGCGCGTCCACCCGCGCGCGGCCCTGGCTTTCGGCAATGCGCTGCTCCAGATGCTGCTTGCGCGCCGGGTAGTCGTCGCCGGCCCAGGCGTCCAGGTCGAAGGCGCGGATCGGCGGGTCGGTCTGGATGGCGGGGGCGGGGGCCTGAGGCACGGCCGGCGGCGGCACGGCGGCCGCCGTCCGGGCGGGTTCCGGCTTCGGCGGCGGCGGGGCCTTGGCGACCTGTTGCGGTTGAACCGGTGGCGGCGCCTGTGCCACGGGCGGGGCTTGTACGACTGGCTGCGCCTGGGCGCTGGCGACCGGGCTCAGCCGCTCGGCGAGGCTGATGGGCGCTGTTGGGGCAGGCGCCGGTTCGGGAACCGGTGGCGGCGCGATCATCGGAAAGACCGACGCGCCGGGCGCCTCGGCCAGCAGGACACCTTCGGACGCCGGGACCGGGGCGCCGGGCTTGCGCGCCGGGCGCGGCGGGTCGGCCACGTCGATGAAGGTGATCCGCCGCTCGCGGCGCACGGTGACGCGGGCGCCGCAGGGCCAGTCCATGGTCAGGCTGCGCCCCTCCTCCCCGGTCTGGAAGCCGGTCAGCCGCCGCGAATAGGTGCCGTTCAGCGCTTCCAGCGGCCAGGGGACCGCCTGCGAGAAGGCAACGCGCCCGCCGCAGCTTCCCACATCGACCGCCGGGGCGCCTTGCGCGTTGACCAGCGCCAGACGCGAGAAGTCGGCGTGGTCGCCCGTCTGCACGGTGATCGCTGCCGGTGCCTCCGCCGCGGCGGGAGGCGCCGTCAGGGCGGTGGTGACCGACAGCAGGGCCAGGGAGATGGACAGGGTCCGGCAGGGATGCATCGCGACTGCCCCAAATTTTATCTAAATCGGAATCAAATCCCCCAAGACACCGGTCAGTTCCCGTCGTGGCGCCTCAGGTTGAAACCCGGCTTTAAACTGCATCACCTAGGTTAAGGCGGCGTTCAAACCGAAGGTGTCCGGCGATGGAGAATCCCCTTTACATTGGATTGTCGCGGCAAGTGGCGTTGCGCCGGCAGCTCGATGTCGTGGCGAACAACATCGCCAACATGAACACTGCGGGATTCCGCGGCGAGCGCATGCTGTTCGAAGCGGCGATGGAGCGCGGCGGCATGAAGCCGTCCGACAAGATCGCCTTCACCATCGACCGCGCCACCTACACCGACTTCACCGCCGGCAGCCTGAAGCCGACCGACAACCCCTATGACGTGGCGCTGGACGGCGATGGCTGGCTCCAGGTGCAGACGCCGGACGGCCCGCGCTACACCCGCGACGGGCGGATGCGGCGCGACGTGGACGGGCAGCTCGTGAACGCCGGCGGCTTCCCCTATCTGGACGACAACCAGCAGCCCATCGTCATCCCGGCCGACCGCAGCCGGATGGAGATCGGCAGCGACGGGCTGGTCTCCGCCGACAACGAGATGATCGCCCGGCTGCGCGTTGTCCGCTTCGAGAGTCCGCAGGCGCTGGCCCAGACCGGCGACGTGCTGTTCGACGCCGTGGACGCCCAGCCGCTGCCGGCCCCCGACACCCGGATTATCCAGGGCAAGGTCGAGCAGTCCAACGTCCAGTCCATCGCCGAGATGTCGCGGATGATGGAGCTGACGCGCGACTACCAGTCGGTCACCCGCATGATGGACGACGGGCAGGACCTGCTGCGCTCCGCCATCAACCGCCTCGGCAAATCCGCTTAAAATCAGGAGATTGCGTCCATGCGCGTGCTCAGCATCGCTTCGACCGGCATGATGGCCCAGCAGTTGAACGTCGAGGTCATCTCCAACAACATCGCCAACATCAACACCACCGCCTTCAAGCGCGGGCGCGCCGAGTTCCAGGACCTGATGTACCAGTCGGAGCGGCGCCAGGGCAGCCAGTCCACCGACGCCGGCACCATCATCCCGACCGGCATCGAGGTCGGCCTCGGCGTGCGTCCGGGGGCGGTCAACCGCATCAACACGACCGGCAACCTGACCTCCACCGGGAACGAGCTGGACCTTGCCATCGAGGGGCGCGGCTACTTCAACATCCGCATGCCGGCGGGCGAGACCGCCTACACCCGCGCCGGCGGCTTCAAGCTGTCGCCGGAGGGCACCATCGTAACCAGCGACGGCCACCCGGTGCTGCCCGAGGTCACCGTGCCGCAGGGCACGCGGGAGATCGCCGTGAACGCGTCGGGCGAGGTGCAGGCCTTCGTCGACGGGCAGACCCGCCCGCGCGTGCTGGGCCAGCTGGTGATGACCGTGTTCGTCAACGAATCCGGGCTGGAGGCGATGGGCGACAACCTCTACCGCGCCACCCCCGCCTCGGGCGAGCCGCAGGACGGCACCGGCGGGCAGGCGGGCTTCGGCACCATCCGGCAGAAGTACCTGGAATCCTCCAACGTCAACGTCGTCCAGGAGATCACCGAACTCATCTCCGCCCAGCGCGCCTACGAGATGAACGCGAAGGTGGTCGAGGCCGGCGACCAGATGGCCTCCACCCTCTCCAACATGCGGTGACCGCCATGCGGCGTTCCGTTCGTCATCTGGCCGGACTCGCGGTCGTCCTGCATCTGCTCGGCGCGCCCGCCCAGGCGGCCACCCTGTCCGACGGCGAGGGGGCCGTGGAGGCACTGCTGGCGCAGGAGCTGGCGGCCTCGCTCGGCCCGACGGTGCCGCCGGACGCGCGGGTGTCGCTGGTGCTGACCGCGCCCTTCTCCGGCCCGGTGGAGGCGGTGCGCGACCTGTCCTACGACCCGCGCGGCGGGCTGGTACGCGCGTTGGTGAGCAGCAACGGGCGCGTCGTCGAGGTGAAGGCCAAGGCCGACATCATGGTGGAGGTGCCGGTGCCGACGCGCCGCATCCTGCCCGGCGAGGTGATCGCCGACAGCGACCTGACCACCATCCCGATGCCGCTGGAGCGGCTGAACGGTGCCGTCATTACTTCCCGCGACAGCTTGGCCGGGCTGGCCAGCCGCCGCCAGCTCTCCGCCGGGCGGCTGATCCAGACCTCGGCGGTCGGCGCCCCGCTGGTGGTCCAGCGCAACAAGCCGGTCAGCCTCGTCTACGAGGACGGGCCGTTGCAACTGATGGCGCGCGGCCGCGCCCTGCAGGACGGCGGGGTGGGGGAGTTGGTGCGGGTGATGAACGTCGCCAGCAACATCGTCGTCACCGGCACCATCACCGGCCCGCAGACCGTCACCGTCAGCGGGCCGCCCGACGCCATGCCCGCCATCGCGGCTCCCGCAAAATTCTGAGTCCAGTCAAGGACACCAACACCATGCGCACCCTGCCGTCCCGCCGCGTCCTGCTTCCCTTCCTCGCCCTGACGGTGGCGCTCGCCGGCTGCGGGCGGCTGGCCGACGTGGGGCAGGCGCCGCGCCTGTCGGAAATCTCCAACCCCGCCATGGCGCCGGAGGCGCGCGTCATCTCCATGCCGATGCCGCGCCCCAACACCAACGAGCAGGTGCCGAGTTCGCTGTGGCGCACCGGGTCCCGCGACTTCTTCCGCGACCCACGGGCCAAGCAGGTGGGCGACCTGCTGACCGTCATCATCAACATCGCCGATCAGGCGCAGTTGCAGAACCAGACGCAGCGCCAGCGCTCCAACGCCGAATCGGCGGCCGTGCCGAACTTCTTCGGGCTGGAGTCGCGGCTGCCCGCGGTGCTGCCCGACGCGGTGAACCCCTCCAGCCTCGTCGACATGGACAGCTCCTCCTCCTCCTCCGGCACCGGGACCATCCAGCGCAACGAGCGCATCGCCATGCGCGCCGCGGCGGTGGTGACCGAGGTGCTGCCCAACGGCAACTTCGTGATCGCCGGGCGGCAGGAGGTGCGGGTGAACTACGAGCTGCGCGAGATGCGCATCGCCGGGGTCATCCGGCCCGAGGACATCACCAACGTGAACACCATCGACTACGACAAGATCGCCGAGGCGCGGATCACCTACGGCGGGCGCGGCCAGATCACCGACGTCCAGCAGCCGCGCTACGGCCAGCAGGTCTTCGACATCATCATGCCCTTCTGAGCGGTGGGAGACGCGACCATGGCGGACCGCCCCGGACCCAGCCGATACTCGGTCTTCGTGCTCTGCGCCGCCCTGGCGGCCGCGGTCGGCTACGGCATCGGACGCCTGCAACTGACGCTCGGCGCCGAGGAGAAGACCGTGGAGCAGACGGCCGGCGCCGGGCCGGACCTGCCCAGCGACGGTCCCGGCCCCTTCTATGTGGAGGTCGGGCAATTGATGGTGCCGGTGCTGGTGGAGGGCCGCACCAACGCCTTCATCCTGACGCAGATCACCCTGCAGACGGGCAGCGTCGAGCAATCCAACCTGCTGCGCCGCCATCTTCCCCACGCGCGCAACGCCCTGCTGCAGGCCCTGTTCGGCATGGCGGGGGCGGGCGCCTTCGACGGCCCGTCGGTCGATCCCGCCGCCGTCGCCAAATCCCTGAAGCAGGCCGCCGCCGAACAGCTCGGCCCCGATCTGGTGCGCGGCGTGCTGATCGACCGCCTGATGCGCCAGGAAAACACCCGGCTGTAACACGCCCGATCCCGGTTCGCTTCCTCAACCCCTCCCCCGCACCCGGCGGGGGAGGGGTTTTGCGTTGGCGTGCGGCAAAACGTCCAGAACGACAAAAGTACCGGTACTTAGGGATTGAGTTGGTACCGACACTTGACCTCGGTCAAGCCACTCATGATGCGAAAGGATGAAGCTCCGCGGCGATACCGTTCGATCAATCCATGGGATCGCCATGAACGCGCCGCCCGCCCGCACCGTCGATACCGCCGCCCCGACCCGCCGCTTCGAGGGGCTGGTCTTCTTCGCTCTTTCCATCCTGATCTGGCCGTTCCTGGCGATCGGGCTGGTCGGGGCCTACGGCTTCTCCGTCTGGATGTACCAGATCCTGTCTCACTCCGGCGGGATGTGAGGCGGCCATGCCCGAACTGCACATTTCCAGCCTCGTCATCCAGCACGCGCCCGACCGCACCGCCGCCCTGAAGGAGGTGGTCTGCGCGCTCGACGGCGCCGACTGGCACGCGTCGGAGAACGGCAAGGCCATCGTCACGCTGGAAACCGCGACGGAAGCCGAGGTCCTGGACCGCATCGCCGACATCAACGCCATGGCGGGCGTCCATACCACCACGCTGGTCTACCACCACTACGAGGATGCCGAGCGCTGCGCGGAGCCGATGCCCGCCGACACCGCTCTCGTTCCCCACGCCCATTGACGTCCGTCCAAGAAAAGACGACCCGCCCCAGGAGGCACCCCCCTATGTCCCTGACCCGCCGTGATTATCTGAAGGTCCAAGCCGCCGTGACAGCGGCGGCGGCGGCCGGTGTGAGCCTGCCGTCCGTCATCCAGCCCGCCGAGGCCGGCGCCCTGACGGCCGGCGCCGACGCCAAGCTCACCTGGTCGAAGGCCCCCTGCCGCTTCTGCGGCACCGGCTGCGGCGTCATGGTCGGTGTGAAGGAGGGGCGCATCGTCGCCACCCACGGCGACGTGAAGGCCGAGGTCAACCGTGGCCTGAACTGCGTGAAGGGCTATTTCCTGTCCAAGATCATGTACGGCGAGGACCGGCTGACCCAGCCGCTGCTGCGCATGAGGGACGGCCAGTTCCACAAGGAAGGCGAATTCACCCCGATCACCTGGGACCAGGCCTTCGACATCATGGCCACCAAGTGGAAGGAGACCCTGAAGAAGAAGGGTCCGACCGCGGTGGGCATGTTCGGCTCCGGCCAGTGGACCATCATGGAAGGCTACGCCGCCTCCAAGTTCATGAAGGCGGGCCTGCGCTCCAACAACCTGGACCCCAACGCCCGCCACTGCATGGCGTCGGCGGTGGTCGGCTTCATGCGCACCTTCGGCATGGACGAGCCGATGGGCTGCTACGACGACATGGAGCAGGCCGACGCCTTCGTGCTGTGGGGCTCCAACATGGCGGAGATGCACCCCATCCTGTGGACCCGCGTCACCGACCGCCGGCTGACCCATGAGGGCTGCAAGGTCGCCGTCCTGTCGACCTACGAGCACCGCAGCTTCGACCTCGCCGACATCGGTCTGGTGTTCACGCCGCAGTCCGATCTGGCGATCCTCAACTACATCGCCAACCACATCATCAAGACGGGCCGGGTGAACCAGGAGTTCATCGCCAAGCACGTCAACTTCAAGCGCGGCCGCGACGACATCGGCTACGGCCTGCGGCCCGAGCATCCGCTGGAGCAGAAGGCGAAGAACGCCGCCAAGGCCACCGAGTCCGACCCGATCTCCTTCGAGGAGTTCGCGAAGTTCGTCGAGCCCTACACGCTGGAGAAGGCGCACGAGCTGTCGGGCGTGCCGAAGAACCGGCTGGAGGCGCTGGCCGAGCTGTACGCCGATCCGAAGGTGAAGGTCATGTCCTTCTGGACCATGGGCTTCAACCAGCACACCCGTGGCGTCTGGGCCAACAACCTCGTCTACAACATCCATCTGCTGACCGGGAAGATCAGCCAGCCGGGCTGCGGCCCCTTCTCGCTGACCGGCCAGCCGTCGGCCTGCGGGACGGCGCGCGAGGTCGGCACCTTCGCCCACCGCCTGCCTGCCGACATGGTGGTCACCAACCCGGAACACCGCAAGCACGCCGAGGAGATCTGGAAGCTGCCGGAAGGCACGATCCCGGACAAGGTCGGATACCACGCCGTCCAGCAGGACCGCATGCTGAAGGACGGCAAGCTCAACGCCTACTGGGTCCAGTGCAACAACAACATGCAGACGGCGCCGAATACGGCGAACGAGACCTATCTGGGCTACCGGAACCCGGAAAACTTCATCGTCGTGTCGGACGCCTATCCGACGGTGACGGCGCTCGCCGCCGACCTGATCCTGCCGACCGCCATGTGGGTGGAGAAGGAAGGCGGCTACGGCAACGCGGAACGCCGCACCCAGGTCTGGCACCAGCTCGTCGGCGCGCCCGGCGAGGCGCGCTCCGACCTCTGGCAGATCATCGAATTCTCCAAGCGCTTCAAGATTGAGGAGGTGTGGCCGGAGGAGCTGATCGCCAAGAAGCCGGAGGTCCGCGGCAAGACGCTCTACGACGTGCTGTACTGCAACGGTCAGGTCAACGCCTTTCCGCTGTCGGACTGCGACCCGGCCTATGAAAACCGGGAATCGCAAGCGTTCGGCTTCTATGTCCATAAGGGCCTGTTCGAGGAATACGCCGCCTTCGGGCGCGGCCATGGCCACGACCTTGCCCCCTACGACATGTACCACCAGGAGCGCGGCCTGCGCTGGCCGGTCGTGAACGGCAAGGAAACGAAGTGGCGCTACCGCGAGGGCTTCGACCCCTACGTCCCGGCGGGCGAGGGCGTGCGCTTCTACGGCAACAAGGACGGCAAGGCGAACATCTTCGCGCTGCCCTATGAGCCGGCGGCGGAATCGCCGGACAAGGACTACCCGTTCTGGCTCTGCACCGGCCGCGTGGTCGAGCATTGGCACTCCGGCTCCATGACGCTGCGCGTTCCGGAGCTGCGCAAGGCCTTCCCCAACGCCGTCGTCTTCATCCATCCCGACGACGCCAAGGACCTGAACCTGCGGCGCGGGCAGGAGGTGCGCATCGCCTCCCGCCGCGGCGAGGTGCGGGTACGGGTCGAGACGCGGGGCCGCAACAAGCCGCCGCGGGGCCTCGTCTTCGTGCCCTTCTTCGACCACACGGTGCTCATCAACAAGGTGACGCTGGACGCCACCGACCCGCTGAGCAAGCAGACCGACTTCAAGAAATGCGCGGTCAAGATCATTCCTGTCGCGTGAGGAGCCCGTCCATGAAGACCCGCATCACCTTTGCCGCCCTCGCGCTGGCCGCGGCCATGCCGCTCCTGGTGTCCGGCGTGTTCGCCGCGGACGGGGCCGCCCCCGCGAAGGTTCCCTCCGGCCCGCACCCGATCACCCAGGAGATCCCCGCCGACCCGATGGCGAAGGAGATCACCGACGATCACAAGCGGGCGCGGAACTACGCCGACCAGCCGCCGCTGATCCCGCACGCGATCCGCGACTACCAGATCGACCTGAACATCAACAAGTGCATGACCTGCCATGACCGCAAGAACACCGAGGGCTCGCAGGCCCCGATGATCTCGGTCACCCACTTCCAGGACCGCGACGGCCAGACGCTGGGCGCGGTCAGCCCGCGGCGCTACTTCTGCACGCAGTGCCACGTGCCGCAGACCGACGCCCAGCCGATCACCGGCAACCGCTTCCGCGACATCGACAGCATCCTGGCCGGCGGAAAGGAAGGCGCCAAATGAAGGGCCTTCTGAGCTTCGCCGGGCGCTTCTGGCGTGTCTTCTCGCGGCCCAGCGTGCATTTCAGCCTGGGCTTCCTGACCCTGGGCGGCTTCCTGGCCGGCGTGATGTTCTGGGGCGGATTCAACACCGCCCTGGAGGTCACCAACAAGGAGGCCTTCTGCATCTCCTGCCACGAGATGAAGAACAACCCCTACGAGGAGTTGAAGCAGACCATCCACTTCACCAACCGCTCCGGCGTGCGCGCCACCTGCCCGGACTGCCACGTCCCGCACGACTGGACGCACAAGATCGGTCGTAAGATGCAGGCGTCGAAGGAGGTCTGGGGCAAGATCTTCGGCACCATCGACACCCGCGAGAAGTTCCTGGACAAGCGGCTGGAACTGGCCACCCACGAATGGGACCGGCTGAAATCCAACAACTCCCTGGAATGCCGCAACTGCCACAGCGCGGAATCCATGGACATCACCCGCCAGAACCCGCGGGCCGCCAAGATGCACGAGACCTACCTGTTCACCGGCGAGCGGACCTGCATCGACTGCCACAAGGGCATCGCCCACCGGCTTCCCGACATGAAGGGCGTGGAGCCCGGCTGGACCGGAACCGTATCGGCGAAGTGAACCATTAAGGGTTGATCTTTGGCTCCGGCCTCTCCGTCTCGCGGCGGAGGGGCCGGAGGCGTTTTGAAAATTATCTATTTTGATAACATATTCGAAGTGCCTGCTCGACTTCAGGGGCAATTTCCGCGTTACGATGTATTCTGTAAGTTGTTTTTCTACGTCACCGGTTGCTCATAAGAAGAAGTACCATGATCGGCGTGGGAGGTCCTTTCTCATGGCATTGTGGCGCTATCTCTAAGGTCCTGTTTTTACGGGAATTTGCATGCGGCATGTTGCCGCATAAGATGTTTTCATGGGATTAAACACAGTTTTTGATTTTGGCGAATGCATCTCATGTTTCTTAATCGCGTAATTCGCAGCATAGATTACATCTGAAAAATACATAGAATTAAACATTTTTAATTTTAAGATGATTTAATCATCATCGAAAAAACTAGAAGTTGATATGACATTCGCACAAAGGTAGGAGGAAAGTAGAAGAAATTTCTTTCCAACGGGGTATTCGATGTCCGAGCTGACTGGCACTTCGGGAAGCGACACGCTGACGGGCGGTAACGGCGACGACACGCTGGACGGTTACGGCGGCTACGACGTCCTGACCGGCGGTGCGGGCAACGATACCTTCCGCTTCTCCAGCCTGAGTGACATCGGCTATGACCGGATCACCGATCTCGCGCCGGGTGACCGCATTGACCTGTCGGCGTTCAACCTGACCTTCATCGGCGACGGGGCCTTCACCGGGTCCCCGCAGAACAGAGGGCCGGCGCAGGTCCGCACGCGCACCGACTTCACCGGCCCGATCTTGGAGATCGACAGCGACGGCGACGGTTTCCCCGATCGGTTCATCACCGTCAGCGGCTCTGTCGTCCTTCGGCAGGTCGACGGCGTGCCCGGCGTGCTGGAGGCCACGCCCGGCCAGTCGCTCACCGGCACGAGCGCGGCGGATATATTGGAAGGCGACGGCGGCCCGGACACCATCAGCGGCGGCGACGGCAACGACACGCTGCGCGGTTTCGCCGGCAACGACAGCCTGAGCGGTGGTGACGGCGACGACACGCTGGACGGCGGCACCGGAAATGACACGTTGACCGGCGGCCTGGGAAACGACACCTTCCTGATCTCCAAGCCCGCCACCATGGGCTACAACGAGGTGCGGATCACCGACCTCGCGCCGGGGGAACGCATCGATCTGTCGGCCTGGAACGCCACCTTCATCGGCGAAGGGGCCTTTACCGGGACGAACGCCGCCCATGGACCGGCTCAGGTGCGCGTGCGCACCGACATGGCCAACACCACGCTGGAGATCGACAGCAACGGTGACGGCTACAACGATTGCTCCATCTACATCGCCGGTTCTCCCGAATTGCAGGCGGTGGCCGGTTCCCCCGGCGTGTTCGAGCGGGTCCGGGACCAGTCGATCACCGGCACCGCGGCGGGCGAGACGCTGGAGGGCGGCGCAGGACGTGACACCATCAGCGGCGGCGGCGGCAACGACCTGCTGCGCGGTCTGGGCGGCCATGACAGCCTCTCCGGCGGCGCCGGCGACGACACGCTTGAGGGCGGCACGGGCAACGATACGCTGACCGGCGGGGCCGGCAACGACATCTTCGTGATTTCCAAGCCGGCCACCGTGAGCTACGGCGAAGCTCGCATCACCGACTTCGCCCAGGGCGACCTTATCGACCTGTCGGCCTGGAACGCCACCTTCATCGGCGAAGAGGCGTTCACCGGGAAAGATTCGGCCCGTGGTTCGGCGCAGGTGCGTGTGCGCACCGACATGTCCGACACCACGCTGGAAATCGACAGCAACGGCGACGGCTGGAACGATTATTCCATCCGGATCGCCGGATCGCCCGGATTGCAGCCGGTGGACGGCTCGTCCGGCCTGCTCGAGCGCGCGCCGGACCAAGCGGTCACCGGCACGGCGGACGGCGAAACGCTGGAGGGGGGCCCCGGGCGCGACACCATCGACGGCGGTGCCGGCAACGATCTGCTGCGCGGCCTGGGCGGCAACGACAGTCTGATTGGCGGTTCGGGGGACGACACGCTGGCCGGCGGCTCCGGCAACGACACGCTGGCCGGCGGGGCGGGCAACGATACCTTCCTGATCTCCAAGCCAAGCACGACGGGTTACAGCGAAAAGCGCATTATCGATTTCGCGCAGGGCGACCGCATCGACCTGTCGGCCTGGAACGCCGCTTTCATCGGTGAGGGGCCCTTCACCGGTTCCTACAAGTGGGATGGGACGACCGCTTCCTACGGGCCGCCGCAGATGCGCGTTCGCGTGGATTCCACTTCCACCGTGCTGGAGATCGACAGCAACGGCGACGGCATGGCCGATCGCTACCTTTACCTAACCGGCGCGCATATGCTGCAGGAGGAGACGGCGGGTTCGGGCGTGTTGGTGCGCATCCCCGACCAGACGCTGACCGGCACGGCGGAAGCCGAGACGCTGGAGGGCGGCGGCGGTCGTGACATCATCAGCGGCGGCGGCGGCAACGACCTGCTGCGCGGTCTGGGAGGCAACGACAGCCTGTCCGGCGGTTCGGGCAACGACACGCTGGACGGCGGGGCCGGCGGCGATACGTTGACCGGCGGCCTCGGCAGCGACACCTTCCTCTTCGCCAACGCGGCCGAGATCAACGGAGACACGATCACCGACTTCGCCCAGGGCGACCGTATCGACCTGTCGGTCTTGAACGCTGCCTTCATTGGCGAGAAGTCTTTCAATGGAGTCTCCATCGTCGGTGGGGGGGCGGCGGAGATCCGTCTCAACCAGAACTATTACGGTTCCACCGCGCTGGAGATTGACAGCAACGGCGACGGCATGGCCGATCGCTACATCTATCTGACCGGCGCGCCTTCCCTGCAGGAAGAGACGGCGGGTTCGGGCGTGCTGGTGCGCATCCCCGACCAGACGCTGACCGGCACGGCGGAGGCCGAGACGCTGGAGGGCGGTGTCGGGCGAGATACCATCGACGGCGGTGCCGGCAACGACCTGCTGCGCGGTCTGGGAGGCAACGACAGCCTGATCGGCGGTTCGGGCGACGACACGCTGGATGGCGGGGCCGGCGGCGACACGCTGACCGGCGGCCTCGGCAGCGACACTTTCCTCTTCGCCAGCGCGGCCGAGATCAACGGAGACACGATCACCGATTTCGGCCAAGGGGACCGCATCGACCTGTCGGCCTTGAACGCCGCCTTCATCGGCGAGGGACCCTTCACCGGCTCCTACAAGTGGGATGGGACAACCGCTTCCTACGGGCCGCCGCAGATGCGTGTTCGCGCGGATTCCGCTTCCACCGTGCTGGAGATCGACAGCAACGGCGACGGTATGGCCGATCGCTACCTTTACCTAACCGGCGGGCAAGCGCTGCAGGAGGAGACAGCGGGTTCGGGTGTGCTGGTGCGCATCCCCGACCAGATGCTCGCCGGCACGGCGGAAGCCGAGACGCTGGAGGGTGGTGCAGGTCGCGACACCATCAGCGGCGGCGGCGGCAACGACCTGCTGCGCGGTCTGGGAGGCAACGACAACCTGTCCGGTGGCGAGGGCGACGACACGCTGGATGGCGGGGCCGGCGGCGACACGCTGACCGGCGGGGTCGGCAACGACACCTTCCGATTCGCCAGCCTGAGCGACGTCAACGGCGACGTTATCGAAGACTTCGCCCTGGGCGACCGTCTCGACCTGTCTGCCCTGGGCGCCACCTTCATCGGTGATGGGGCTTTCACCGGCTCCTTTATGAACACCGGGCCGACGCAGATCCGCGTCCGCATGTACGGTGGGCAGACGTCTTTGGAAATCGACAGCGACGGCAACGGCTACGCCGACCGCTACATCTATCTGAACGGCGCGCCTGCGCTGCAGCAGGTGGCCGGTTCGCCCGGCGTCTTCGAGCGCATTCCCGACCAGACGCTGACCGGAACGGCGGAGGCCGAGACGCTGGAGGGCGCCGCCGGGCGCGATACCATCAACGGCGGCGGCGGCAACGACCTGCTGCAGGGACTGTCCGGCAACGACAGTCTGACGGGTGGCGAGGGCGACGACACGCTCGAAGGCGGCGCCGGAGCCGACACGCTGACCGGCGGGCTCGGCAACGACGTCTACCGGTTCGCTCTCACCGACATCGACGGTGACGTCATCACCGACTTCGGCCTCGGCGACCGGTTGGAGATCACCGGGTTGAACGCCACCTTCATCGGCGAATCCCCCTTCACCGGCAGCTATTCCAGCAACGGTCCGGCGCAGATCCGCGTCCGTGCCGACGCCACCGCCACGGTCCTGGAGATCGACAGCAACGGCGACGGCTATTCCGACCGCACCATCACTCTGAGCGGTGGGCCGGCGCTGCAGCCGGTGGCCGGTTCGCCCGGCGTTTTCGAGCGCATTCCCGACCAGACGCTGACCGGCACGGAGGAGGCCGACACGCTGACCGGAGGCATCGGGCGCGACACCATCAACGGCGGCAACGGCAACGACCTGTTGCGGGGCCTGGGCGGCAACGACAGCCTGTCCGGCGGCTTCGGCGACGACACGCTGGACGGCGGGCCCGGCGGCGACAGCCTGACGGGCGGGGCGGGCAACGATATCTTCCGCTTCTCCAACCCGACCGACGCCGGCGGGGACATCATCACCGACTTCGCGAACGGCGACCGCATCGACCTGATGGGGTTGGATGCTGTCTTCATCGGCGAAGGCAACTTCACCGGCACCAGCATGGGCAACGGACCTGCGCAGGTGCGGGTCCGCCAGGACTACGGCACCACCGTCCTGGAGATCGACAGCAACGGCGACGGCTATTCCGACCGCAGCATTTCCCTGACCGGTCAGCACGCGCTGCGGGAGGTGGCCGGTTCGCCCGGCGTGCTGGAGCGTGTTCCCGACCAGACCCTGACCGGCACGGCGGATGCCGATATCCTGACCGGCGGCGCCGGCATGGACACCATCAGCGGTGGCGCCGGCAACGATCTGCTGCAGGGTCTGTCCGGCAACGACAGCCTGTCCGGCGGCGACGGCGACGACACGCTGGAGGGTGGCGAGGGCAACGACACGCTGGTCGGCGGCGCCGGTGCGGACACCTTCCGCTTCGCCGCGGGGCCGGTGAGCAACGGCTTCACCACTTACAGCTATGACGTCATCACCGACTTCACGGTGGGCGACCGCATCGATCTGACCGGTCTGAACGCCACCTACATCGGCGGCGGCTCCTTCACCGGCAGCTACAGCAACAAGGGGCCGGCGCAGGTGCGCCTGCGCCAGGACAACAGCAACTCCACGCTGGAGATCGACGCCAACGGCGACGGCAGCGCCGACCGCTACATTCAGTTGCCCAACGGGGCGGCGCTCGAGGAACTGGCGAACGCGCCCGGCATCCTGGTTCGCGTGCCCGACCGGACGCAGACCGGCACGGCCGGCGACGACGTCCTGGACGGTGCGGCGGGCCGCGACACGCTGTCCGGTGGCACCGGCAACGACACGCTGCGTGGCTTCGCCGGCAACGACAGCCTGACCGGCGGCGCCGGCGACGACCTTCTGGAAGACGGCATCGGCTTCGACACGCTGTCCGGCGGCACCGGCAACGACACCTTCCGCATCGCCGCGGCACCGGCCGGAACCGCTTCCAGCTATTCCGTCTATTCCAGCACCTACGTCAGCGATTTCGCGCAGGGCGACCGCATCGACCTGTCGGCACTGAACGCTGTCTTCGTGGGTGAGAACGGCTTCCCGGGGAACGGCACCGCGGCGGTCCGCCTCCGCACGGATCTCAGCAACGGCACGCTGCTGGAGATCGACAGCAACGGCGATGGTGTCACCGACCGCCAGATCCAACTGGCCGGCGCCCATGCCCTGGAGGAACTGGCGGGCTCGCCCGGCATCCTGGTACGCGTGCCCGACCAGACGAAGACCGGCACGGTGGGCGACGACGAGCTGAATGGCGGCGCCGGGCTCGACACCATCAACGGCGGGGCGGGCAACGACCTGCTGCGCGGCATGGGCGGCGCCGACAGCCTGAACGGCGGCGACGGCGACGACACGCTGGACGGTGGTACCGGGCGTGACATGCTGACCGGCGGGGCAGGCAACGACGACTTCCGGTTCGATGGGATCGGCGACGTCGGCAGCGACGTCATCACCGACTTCGGTCCGGGCGACCGCATCGACCTTTCCGAGATGGACGTCCAGTTCATCGGCGAACGGGTCTTCACCGGCAGCTATCCCAACTATGGCCCGGCGCAGGTGCGCTACCGCACGGACGTCGGCAGCACGGCGCTGGAGTTCGACACCAACGGCGACGGCGTCGCCGACCACTGGATCATTCTGACCGGTGCCCACGCGCTGGAGGAGCTTGCGAACACGCCGGGCGTGCTGGTGCGGGTTGCCGACCGCTCCCTCGTCGGGACCGAAGGGGTGGACACGCTGACCGGCGGTCCGGGCTTCGACAGCCTGTGGGGCGGCGGCGGCAACGACCTGCTGAACGGCCTGGGCAGTGGCGATGTGCTGGACGGCGGGGCCGGCGACGACACGCTGGTCGGCGGCGACGGTGCCGATCTGCTGATCGGCGGCGAGGGCAACGACACCTTCCGCTTCACCGAGGCCAGTCAGCTTGCCGGCGACCGCATCGCCGACTTCTCCCCCGGCGACCGCATCGACCTGTCCGCCCTGAACGTCACCTACATCGGCGAACAGCCCTTCACCGGCACCTTCCAGCAGAAGGGAGCGCCGCAGGTCCGCCTGACCATGTCGGGCGACGACACGCAGCTCGACTTCGACCTGACCGGTGACGGTACCGTCGACGGCCGGATCATCCTGTCGGGCTCGCACGCCCTGATCGTCGATCCGGGCACGCCGGGCGTGCTGGTCCGGGCGCCGGAGACGGTCCGGACCGGGACCGGCGGCAACGACACGCTGGAAGGCGGAGCGGGCAGCGACACGCTGTCCGGCGGGGCCGGCGACGACACGCTGTCCGGCCTGGGCGGTGCCGACAGCCTGGACGGGGGCACCGGAAACGACCTGCTCCTCGGCGGGGCGGGGGCGGACCTGCTGCGCGGCGGAGCGGGCGACGACACGCTGGACGGCGGGGCCGGGTCCGACCAGCTCTTCGGCGGCGAGGGCAACGACACCTTCCGCTTCACCAGCGCCAACGACATTTACGGCGACCGCATCGCCGATTTCGCGGATGGCGACCGCATCGATCTGTCGGCGCTGAATCCGGTTTACATCGGCTCGGCGGATTTCACCCTCTATCCCAACGGCGGCGGTCCGGTCCAGGTGCGCTCGGTCATTTCCGGCGGCGTGACCCGGATCGAGGTGTCCAGCAGTGGCTTCGGTTGGCTCAACACCTTCTTCACGATCGCCGGCGAGCATGATCTCAAGGTCGATCCGCAGGCGCCGGGCGTGCTTGTCCGTATTCCGACCCAGGCGGTGACCGGCACCGACGGCAACGACAGCCTGACGGGCGGTCCCAGCCGCGACACGCTGTCGGGTGGTGCTGGCAACGACACGCTGGAGGGCCTGGGCAGCAACGACCTGCTTCAGGGCGGCACCGGCGACGACGCGCTGATCGGCGGCGATGGGGCCGACACGCTGGAAGGCGGCACCGGCGACGACGTGCTGACCGGTGGCGATGGGGCCGACATACTGGAAGGCGGCACCGGCAACGACCGCTTCGTCTTCGGTTCGGCGTCGGAGATGAATTACGACCGCATCCTCGATTTCGGCCCCGGCGACCGCCTCGACCTGTCGGCGCTGAACGCGCATTTCCTCGGGGAGGGGGCGTTCACCGGCAGCGTGTCCAATCCGGGCCGCGCCGAACTGCGCGTCTACTACAGCGCGGACACCACGACCGTTGTTCTCGACTCCAACGGCGACGGCGTGGCCGACGTCGGCATGTGGCTCAACGGTGTGGTCCCTCTGGTCGAGATGGCGGGGGCGCCGGGCGTCCTCATCACAGAATACGGCAAGTCCCTGACGGGGACGCCCGGCAACGACAGCCTGACCGGCGCCTCCGGTCCGGACACGCTGATCGGCGATGACGGCAACGACACGCTGAGCGGCGATTACGGCAACGACCTGATCATTGGCGGGGCCGGCAACGACACGCTGATCGGCGGCGACGGCATCGACACGCTGGAGGGCGGCGACGGCAACGACACGCTGAACGGTGGCCCGGGCGGCGACCTGATGACCGGCGGAGCCGGGCGGGACAGCTTCCGCTTCAACCGGGCCGGCCACATCGACGGCGACCGCATCACCGATTTCGGACCCAACGACCGCATCGACCTGCGCGACGTGAACGTCACCTTCATCGGCACCGCCGCCTTCACCGGCAGCGTCGCTCAGCCCGGCCCGGCCCAGGTCAACGCCGTGATCGTCGGCAGCGGCCCGCTGGCCGAGACCCGGCTCGTCTTCGACATGAACGGCGATGGCATCGGCGAGCGGATGATCATACTGTCCGGCACGCACACGCTGATCGCGACGCCCAATGACCCCGCCATCCTGGTCCGCGTGGACGATCTCGTCCTCACCGGGACCGACGCGGGCGAGACGATGGAGGGCGGCGCCGAGCGCGACAGCCTGTCCGGCGGCGGCGGCAACGACAGCCTGACTGGCGGTGTCGGCAACGACACGCTGTCCGGCGATGCCGGCGACGATACGCTGGTCGGCGGGGCGGGCACCGACCGCCTGACCGGCGGGGCTGGCAACGACACCTTCGTCTTCGCCGCGGACGACATCGCGGGCGACCGCATCACCGACTTCGCGGACGGGGACCGCATCGACCTGTCGGCGTTGAACGCCGCCTTCATCGGCACCTCCGCCTTCAGCGGCACGGGGAGCGCGCAGATCCGTGTGTCGGCGGTGGGTGAGCCGGGCTTCCGCAACACGCTGCTCGAGATCGACCTGAACGGCGACGGTGTGACTGACCGCAGCATCGAGATCACCGGGGAGCACATCCTCCAAGTCGATCCGCAGGCGCCGGGCGTCCTGTTCCGTGCCACCGGCCAGCGCATCGGGGGCACCGACGGTCCTGACAGCCTGACCGGCGGGGCCGGCGACGACACGCTGACCGGTGGGGCCGGCAACGACAGCCTGACCGGCGGGGCTGACCGCGACCTTCTGTTCAGTGGCGACGGCGACGACACGCTGCTCGGCGGCGACGGGGCCGACACGCTGCTCGGTGGCGACGGCAATGACACCTTCCGTGTGCTGACTGTGGGGGATGCCGCGGGCGACCGCATCACCGACTTCGCGGACGGCGACCGCCTCGACCTGTCGGCGCTCAACGCCACCTTCATCGGCGGTGGCGCCTTCACCGGTTCCTCCATCAATCTCGGCCCGGCCCAGGTCCGCTTCGCGGTGACCGGCCCGGAGGGGCAGCAGCGCACCCGCGTGGAGATCGACGGCAACGGCGACGGCATTGCGGACTCCGTGATTGCGCTGGACGGCGGCCATGCCCTGCGGGAAGACGGTGCGGGCATCCTGGTCCGCGTCTCCAACAAGATCCTGGCGGGCACCGGCGCGGCGGAGACGCTGACCGGCGGTGAGGGCGCCGACAGCCTGTCCGGCCTGGGCGGCAACGACCGGCTGGAGGGACTCGGCGGCGACGACCGGCTGGACGGCGGCGACGGCAACGACACGCTGGACGGCGGCGAGGGCGGCGACGCCCTGTCCGGCGGGGCCGGCAACGACAGCCTGACCGGCGGGACCGGCAACGACACGCTGGCGGGCGGCGACGGCGACGACATTCTGGTGGGGTCGGAAGGCCGCGACGAGCTGTCCGGCGGGGCCGGCAACGACACCTTCGTCTTTGCCCGCGCCACCGACATCGATGGCGACCTGATCACCGACTTCGCCACCGGCGACCGCATCGACATTTCTGGCCTGTCGGCCAGCTTCCTCGGCACCACGCCGCTCTCCCAGCGCTTCGGTTCCGGCGTGGCGGTGAACTACGTCAACTCCGGCACGGGCGCCTTCGCGACCACCGATCTCCAGTTCGACATCGACGGCGACGGGGTGGCGGACCGCGTCATCCATCTGGCCGGCACTCACGCGCTGGCCGCCGATCCGTCGAACAGCGGCGTTCTGGTCCGCGTGACCGCCATCTCCGCCACCGGCGGTGACGGCGCGGACACGCTGACCGGCGGCGCGGCGTCCGACACGTTGACCGGCGGAGCCGGCGACGATCGCCTCGACGGCCTCGGCGGCGCCGACTTCCTCTATGGCGGTGCTGGTGACGACACGCTGGCCGGCGGGGCCGGCGAGGACGTGCTGAGCGGCGGCGAGGGCAACGACACCTTCCGCTACGCCAGCGTGGCGGAGGCGAACGGCGACCGCATCACCGACTTCGCGGCGGGCGACCGCATCGACCTGTCCGGTATTCCCTTCACCTTCGTCGGCAGCGGACCCTTCACCGGCACCGTGGCCCAGCCGGGCGGCGCCCAGGTCGGTTTCCGCTTCGTCACCTCCGGCGGCGCCACCACCCAGCTGCTGTTCGACGCGAACGGCGACGGCGTGGCCGACGCTACCCTGACGCTGGCCGGTTTCCACGAACTGCAGGAGGCCGAGGGCAGCGCCGGCGTTCTCGTTCGGGCCACCGGCCTCGACCTGGCCGGCACCGCCGACGCCGACACGCTGACCGGCGGCGACACGCCGGACCGGCTGATGGGCCAGGCCGGCGACGACCGGCTGTCCGGCAACGGCGGCAACGACAGTCTGTCCGGCGGTCTGGGCAACGACAGCCTGGATGGCGGTCTGGGCAACGACCTGCTGTCCGGCGACGCCGGCGACGACACGCTGAACGGCGGGGCCGGCGACGACACGCTGAACGGCGGTGACGGCAACGACCTGTTCCAGGCCAGCGGCGGCACCGACGATATCAACGGCGGCGCCGGACTCGACGCGGTGGTCTTCACCGACGCGAAGGCGAACTACGACATCGTCAACAACGGCGGGACGATCACCGTCACCCACGCCCGCGGCACCAGGACGGACGGCGTCGCCCGCATCACCGCGATGGAGGAGCTGCGCTTCACCGACCAGACGGTCGACCTGACGCCGGCCTCCGCCATCGGGGCGCGGCTGATCAGCGGCCTGGGCGGCACCGCCGGCTTCGGCGAGAACGAGCTGGACCGCAGCAACGACGGGTCGAGCGCTTTCATCGACATCCGGTCGGTCTTCGCCGACGGCATCAACGTCTTCGGCAAGGTCTACACCGGCTTCTACATCAACACGAACGGCAGCATCTCCTTCGACGCGCCGCTGGCCGCCGGTCCGTTGGCCGGCGCGTTGTCGGCAACGTCTCCGGCGATGATCGCGCCCTTCCTGTCCGACGTGGACACGCGGGGCGGCACTGGCGCGGCGACTCCTGGGGGCACCTCGCAGGGCACCAACCGCGTCTATTACGACCTCGACCCGGTCACCGGGACCATCGTCATCACCTGGGACGACGTGGCGGCCAACGGCGGCACTGACGAGGGGCGCAACGCCTTCCAACTCGTGCTGACCAACGCCGCCGGCGCCACTGGGCGCCAGACCGGGGACTTTGACGCGGAGTTCCGCTACGAGTCCGTCAACTGGGCGCAGACCGGCGGGAACGCGGTCGCGCGGGCCGGCTACACGGCCGGCAACGGCGACACGGCGGGCCTGTTCATCCTGCCGCAGTCTGGCAGCGAGGCGGGGATGCTCGCCCTCGACACCACGGCGGGCAACACGGGCGTGAACGGCCTGTGGCGCTTCGAGATGACCGGCGGCACGGCGTCGAACGTCCTGCCGGCGGTCGTCGCCATCGAGCCGGGCCAGCTGTCCAAGGCGGAAGGCAACAGCGGGACCACCCGCTTCACCTTCACGGTCACCCGCTCCGGCGACACGACCGGCGCGGTGTCGGTCGGCTACACGGTGGCCGGCACGGGCAGCAACCCGGTCGGCGCCGGGGATCTGGCGGGCGGCTTCCTGCCCTATGACGGCACGGTCACCTTCGCGGCGGGCGAGACCAGCAAGACCATCTCGGTGGACGTGCTGGGCGACACCGTGGCGGAGGCGAACGAGACCTTCGCGGTGACGCTGGCCACTCCGGCGGACGGCTCCAACATCAAGCTGGGCAACCGTCAGTCCACCGGCACCATCCTGAACGACGACAACCAGGCGCCGCCGCTGCCGCCGGGCTTCCGTCCGGGCGCCAACTGGGGCGACCCGCATCTGGTGACCTTCGACGGCTTCTATTACAGCTTCCAGGCGGTCGGCGAGTTCACCTACGTCAACGCCAAGTCGGGCGACGAGCGGATCGTGCAGCTCCGCACCGCGGCGCTGGGCGACGCGGTGTCGATCAACACGGCGGTGGCGACGAAGATCGGGTCGGTCCGGGTGTCCATCAACGCGAAGGACTCGGCCCATCCGCTGCGCATCGACGGGCAGGCGACCGACATTCCGGACGCCACCGGGTCGCTCGCCGTCGGTGACGGGCACATCTTCCGCTCCGGCAACGTCTACACCATCGTCTATTCGAACCAGGAGCAGCTCATCGTCACGGTCGAGGCCGACCGCGTCGACCTCCAGCTCTACCTGTCGCCGAGCCGTGCGGCGGGGTCGATCGAGGGCCTGATGGGCAACCTCGACGGCGACGCTTCCAACGATCTGGCGCTGGCCGACGGCACGGTGCTGTCGCAGCCCATCGATTACTCGGTGCTGTACGGCAGCTACGCCGACGGCTGGCGGGTGACGCAGCAGACCTCGCTCTTCGACTACGGCCAGGGCGAGACGACGGCGACCTACACCGACCGCAGCTTCCCGCGGCAGGTGCTGTCGGTGGACGCCCTGCCCGAGGCGCTGCGCCAGCGGGCGGAGGCTCTGCTGGACGCCGCCGGCATCACCGATCCGGCGCTGCGGCAGGCGGCCCTGCTCGACGTGGCGCTGACCGGCGACGCCAGCTTCCTGAAGGGGGCCACGCAGACCAACGCTCCGACGCAGCAGTCCGCCACGTCGAACGCGCCGGCCGCCGCCCCGGTCATCACCATCGCGGCCCGCACCGCCACGGTGACGGAGCGCAACAGCGGCAGCACGAACGTCGTCTTCGACGTGTACCGGACGGGCGACTCCAGCGCCGATCTGGTGCTCGACTTCGCCGTGACGGGCTTCGGCGCGTCGGTGGCGGACGCCGCGGACTTCGGCGGTCGGCTCCCCGGCGGGACGGTGACCCTGGCCGCCGGCCAGACCTCCGCGACGATCACCGTCGCGGTGGCTGGCGACGCGGTGGCGGAGGCCGACGAGACCTTCGCCGTCACCCTGTCTCAACAGTCCGGTGCCCCCACCCAGGCGGTGATCGCCGCGCCGCGGGCGACGGTGACGATCGAGAACGACGACGGCGCGCTGACTCCCCGTCTGGACATCGCGGCGGCGTCGGCCATCGTGCAGGAAGGGGCGAACGCCAAGGCGACCTTCACAATCACCCGCAGCGACAACGCCCTCGACCCGGTCAGCGTCACCTACACGGTGGCCGGCAGCGGGCCGAGCCCGGCGTCCGCGGCGGATTTCCTGGGCAACGCCTTCCCGACGGGTGTTATCAGCCTCGCGGCCGGTGAGACGACGAAGACGGTGGAAATCGCCATCGCGACGGACACTCTGAGCGAAGCGGACGAAACCTTCACGGTCACGCTGTCCAACCCGAACGGCGCCACCATCGGGACGGCGGTGGCGACCGGCGTCATCAAGAACGGCGCCCCGCCGCCGGACCTGTCCATCGCGGCGGAAACCGGCAGCGCCGCGGAAGGCAACGACGGCACGGCGGCGCTGACCTTCCTGGTCACCCGCACGGGCGACACCTCCGGCTCCACCACCGTGTCCTACGCGGTGGCGGGCAGCGGTGCCTCCGCCGCCAACGCCGCCGACTTCGCCGGGAACGCCCTGCCGCAGGGAACGGTCACCTTCGCGGCAGGTCAGCAGACGGCCCGGATCACCATCAACGTCCAGGGCGACCAGACCGTGGAGTCCGACGAGACCTTCACGGTCACGCTGTCCAACGCCAGCGGCGGCACGATCGGGACGGCCACGGCGACCGGCACCATCCGCAACGACGATGTGGGGGTCATCAGCCTCAACAGCGGTACCAAGCCCGTGGGCGATGAGACGGTGAACGGCGTCGTCGTTCAGACCCGAAGCGCCAGTGCCCCTGCGGGCATCGACGTTCCCTTCGTCCAGACGGGCCTTGCCCAGCCTGTGCCGGCCGGCAGCCGGGATGGCGTGACCGTTTCGCTGATGCAGAGCTGGCTGAGCGGCATGCTCCTCCAGGCGAACGTGTCGGCGGGCGGGAGCCTCACCGCCTACGGTCCGCAATCCACGGTACAGAGCGGCCAGATGACCGGTGTCTTCGCCGGCATGCTCGCCGCCCTGCTGCCGGACAGCCTGACCACGGCGATCCGGAACGAAGTGGCGGCCTTCGCCGGCGGCGGCGGTGCGATGACGCTGCGCACTTTGACCCCGACGGGTTCGGGACCGGTCACCATCACCGGCAGTGCGGACTTTGAGGCTCCGCGCGAGGCGCTCATTATCAACATGGGCAGCAACGCCGGCGGTTCGGTCGTCCTCAATCGGGTGGACTTCGCGGTGCTGGTCGGCCAGGGCACCTTCACCGGCGGGGAGGGCAGCAGCCTGACCATCGGCGACGACAGCGCCCAGGTCATCAACCTCGGTCCGGGCGACGACACCACCCGCGGCGGCGGCGGCAACGACGTGGTGGCCAGCACCACCGGGCGCGACCTGCTGGCCGGCGACGCGGGCAACGACACCCTGCACGGCGGCGACGACGACGACACCGTGATGGGCGGCGACGACGACGACGTGATCGGCGGCGGCAACGGCAACGACCTGCTCAGCGGCGACGCCGGCAACGACTGGCTGATGGGCGAGGACGGCAACGACACGGCCATCGGTGGCGAGGGCAACGATGTGCTGTTCGGCATGAACGGCAACGACCTGCTGACCGGCGACGCGGGCAACGACACCATCGTGGGCGGGGACGGCAAGGACTCCATCCTCGGCGGTGCCGGGGCCGACCTGATCGGCGGCGGTGCCGGCGACGACCTGATCGACGGCGGCGACGGCAACGACGCCCTGGTCGGCGAGGACGGCAACGACACGCTGTTCGGCGGTGCCGGTGACGACGTGCTCTGGGGCTTCGGCGGTGACGACTGGCTGATCGGCGGTGCGGGGAAGGACATCTTCGCCTTCACGCTCGGCGGCGGGAACGACTATGTGTTCGAGTTCAACCCGGACGAGGACATCCTCGGCTTCGCGATCGCCGGCATCAGCATCGCGGACATCAAGGCGAGCGCCCAGACCGTCGGCAAGAACACCGTCTTCACCCTGTCCGACAAGAGCACCATCACCGTGGTCGGCCTGACCGGCGTCACCGACTCCTGGTTCTCGTAAAAAGGCCGCTGGCCGGCGGGGAAACAGTTCTCCTCCGCCGGCCAGCACGCCGTTTCCACCATCGAATCAATCCGGTGAAACCATCAGGACGCGGACAGGATGTCCGTGCCCTTCACCGTGGCGCCGCCCTTCAGGACGAACTGCGTCTCGCCGTCGACGCTGCGCACCTCCTTCACCGTGTCGGTCGTCACGGTGGCGGTGGTCAGCGACGTGCCGGCCTTGTCCTTCGCCGTCACGCGCACGAGGTAGGTGCCGTCCGCGGCGGTGGCGCCGTCGCTGCGCTTGCCGTCCCAGGTGAAGGTCTGCCGGCCCGCCTTCGGGCTGCCGGGCGCGCTGTAGATCACCTGCCCAGCGTCGTTCACCACCTCGATCTTTACCGACGCGGCGGCCCCATCGATGGCATAGGCCATCTCCGCCTTGCCCTCCGACAGGCTGATGCGGTCCGACGCGGCTTCCACCTTCCGGCCCAGATAGGCCATGTCCAGCCGCATGCCGCTGTTCTTCAGCGTGTCCAGCACCTGCCCCAGAGTCTGGTTCGTCTGCACGCCCTGCTCGACGGTGGAGAGCTGGGCGAGCTGCGTCATGAACTGTGTGGCGTCCATGGGTGACAGCGGGTCCTGGTTGCGCAGCTGCGCGGTCAGCAGCTTCAGGAACGCCTCGTAATCCACCGTCTGCTTCTTGGCGGCGGCGGCGGGGGGGGTGGTGGCCGTGTTGGTGGCCGCGGTCGTGGTCATGGCGGGTCCTTGCGGCTAGACGGAGATGTCGACGAGGCCGTCGATGGGGCGGGCGGCGCGTTCGGGCGGCAGGGCGCCGGAGGAATCGGCGAGGCGGATCGCCCGTCCGGGGCTGTCCTGGCGCCCCCCCGTTCCGTCGCCCTGGCCGGAGAAGGCGAAGCCGCGCGGCTCGCCGTCGCCGCGCAGCGAGAAGTTCAGGGTGCCGCCATCCAGCTCGAACCCGGCGTCGGACAGGGCGCGTTCCAAGTGATGGATGTCCCGGCGCAGCAGGGCCAGCGTCTCCGGGCTTTCGGCCTGGACATGCAGAGCGACGCGGGCGCCGCTCAACTCGGCGACGACGCGGACGGGGCCAAGCTCCTCCGGCTTCAGGTCGATGTGGAACTCGCCGCCGCCCGCCTCGACGACGCGCACCAGCTGGCCGGCCACCTGGGCGGCGGGCAGCCGCGCCGCGGCGCTCTCGCCGGGATGCGCCGCGTAGTGGGCCGCCGCGTGGGCCGCCGGCGGAGCGAGGGAAGAGGGCAGCGGTGCCGTGCCGACTGGGTCCGCCGGGGAGGACAGCCCCGACAAGGCTTCCGGTCCGGTCGGGTTGCCGCGGCCTTGTCCCTGTCCTTGCCCCGGATTCTGGCCGGTGCCGCCGTTGGACGCGGCGTTGCCGCCCGCCTGGGCCATCGCCTGCTGAAGCTGGGGGGATGGGGTTTGCGTTGCGTCGCCCTTGGCGGGCGTCGCGGGGTCCTTGGCTTGGAACAGCGGGGCTGAGTCCGGTTTGGCCCCGGAAGCCGGCAGGGCAACGGACGAGGTGGCGGGTGCCGCGGAGTCGGTCGTGGCCTGTGGCGGTGTCCCGTCCGCCCCAGCGTCCGGTCTGGTATTCGGGATCGCCGGGATGGTGGGCACCATGGGCTGCGACGCGGCCGGTTGCGGCGGACCGGGTTGGGCCGGAGCCGGCGGCTGGGGCGTCGCGGCGGTCTCCGCCGGGGGAGCCGTGACGGGTGGCAGCACCGACAGGGCGCCGGTCGAAGGCACGGAGTCCGGTAAAGCTGCGGCGTCCGCGATGCCCGGCGCCGAGGCGGGCGGCGGGGCGGCAAGCAGCGGCAGGAGCGCGGCCAGGGCGGCGTCGGCGCCGGCCGGCGCGCCACCGGTTCGGGCGGGGGAGTCCGCTTGGTCACCGTCCGCATCGGCGTCGCCTTGCCCCGCGGCGTCGTCCAGCAGGTCGGCGAAGGGCGTGCCGGACGCCTCGCGCTCGCCCGGCGCGCCGGGAGACGGCGCTGCCGTCGTCTCCGCGGAACGGGCGGGGCGGGGCGGTGGAGCGGCGATGACGTCGGGAAGGCTGGGCATGATGTCTCTTGGTGAGAGAACCGCAACCGGGTTCAGTTCGTCGGCGTCTGCATCAGGCGGACGGGCAGCGGGGCGGGCGGCGGCGGGCGGTCGCCGGGCAGGGCGCGCCGTTGCAGGACGAGGCGAGTGACCTCGCGCGCCTTGCCATCCTCCAACTCCGCGATGATCGGGGCGGAGCGGCGCTCGGCCATGCGGTCCAGCACGTCGATGATGATGTCGGTTTCCAGGTCGTTGAAGATGCGTGCGGCGTCGCGGGGCTTCATCGTCTCGTAGATCGTCACCATGCGCTTCAGATCCTCCGCCTGGAGGTTTGAGCGCTGCTGCATCAGCGCCTCCACATCGCGCTTGATGGCGCTCAGCTTCTGGATCTGGGCGGTGGCGCGGGTCTCGGCGGCGGCCAGCACCGCTTCCGCCTCGCCGAGATGGCGGGTGCGGCTGGTCACGTCGGCCTTCTGCTCCGCGATGGCGGCGCGCAGGGCCGGGTCGGTGCAGCTCGCCGCGGGCAGGACGGCGTCCGCGGGCGAAGCCGCCGCGGTCATCGGCAGCGCGGCCAGGGCGGGGGCCGGCGCTGGCGGGGCGTCCAGGGAGGAGGGCTCCGCGCCGCCCTTCAGATCCTTGGCCCAGGGGCGCTCATGCTTGCCGAACTCGCGGTCGAACTGCTGGGCAACCACCGGCAGCCCTTCCATCAGCGAGCCGAGCTTGAGCGGCAGCATCATCAGGATCGCCACCAGCGTGATGGGAAGTACGCGCAGCATGGCTCAGCGCTCCGGTCCGATGGCCCGCAGCCGGGCGTAGAAGGCGTTGGCGGCCTGCTGCCGCGCGCCGCCGGTTTCCATGGCGGATTCGGCGGTCTCAATGGCGGCCTCCGGGACGGGCGGCGGTTCCTCTGCCGGGCGGGCGGCGGCTCCGGCCAGCGCGGCGACGCGCATCGGGCGGAAGCCATCCTCATCCTCCGGCGAGTCGCTGTCCGGCGCAGGAGCGGCGTTCGCGGGGGCGGGCACCGGTTCCGTGACGGTGGCGGGGACGGCCGCGGGCGGCGGGACCGGGCGGGGTCGCGGGCGCGGCGCCGGGCCGTCCTCCAGCCGGCGGACCAGGGCGCGGGCCTCCTGCACGGACGCCTCGATGCGCTTGGACGCCCGCTCGCAGGAGCCGAGGACCAGCGCCGCCTCCTCGGTCACGCCCTTGGCGCGGTCGAGGCCGTCGGACAGCTTGGCCGAGGCCTCCGTCGCGGCGGCGACCAGCCGCTGCACCGAGGCCTCCGTCTCGTCGATGGTCTTGGAGAAGGTGCCGATCAGCGCGCCGATCTCGGCTTGGCTGGAGCGCATCACCTTCAGCCGCTTGTTGACGATCACCAGGAACACCGTGGCGGTGACGAGCATGATCGCCAGGACGGCGTCAATGAGGAATGAGACCATCGATCAGCTCCTGCTTGGTCTCCAGGTCGGTGTCGATCTTGACGGAGATGTTGCCGTTGCGCTGGCCCATGTGGCCGGCGAAGAGGGGAGTGGTCTTGCTTTGCAGAACCACCGGCGCGTCGGGGTCGATGCGCAGCTTCAGCGAGGTGCCCTTTTCCCAGTTCAGCACCTCGCCCAGCGACACCTGCGTCTGCTGCAGCACCGCGACGAGGTCCAGCTTGGCGCGCATCAGCTCGGCCTTCAGGTGGCTTTCCCACACCGTGTCGTGGCCGAACTTCTCGCCCATGAAGGTTTGCACCAGCTTGCCGCGCACCGGCTCCAGCGTGGCGTATGGGATCACCACCTCGGCGTGGCCAACGCGGCGCTCCACCTCCACCGCGATGCGCACGCGGATCACCGCGTTGGTGGCGCGGGTGATGGTGGCGAATTGCGGGTTCGTCTCCAGCCGGTCGAAGGTGAAGTCGATGGGCGTGATCGGGTCGAAGGACTGGCTGAGATCCTGGAGGATGACCCGGATCAGCCGCTCGGTGATCTTGCGCTCGATGGAGGTGTAGGTGCGCCCGTCGATGCGCCGGGCGCGGCTGCGCCGTCCGCCCAGCAGCACGTCCATCATGCAGTAGATCAGCGCGCTGTCGACCGACACGACGATGTGGTTGTCCCACTGCTCCGCCCGCGCGACGCCGACCAGGGCCGGAAGCTCGATGGTGTCGAGGAACTCGTTGTAGCGCAGCCAGTCGATGCGCAGCAGGCTGGCCTCCACGCTGGTCGAGGAGAACTGGCGCAGCGACGTGTTCAGCAGCCGGACCATGCGGTCGAAGACCACGTCCAGCATCGGCAGCCGGTCCTTGTTGACCGTCGTCGTGCTGATCAGCCGCTCGATGGCGCGGGTCTGACCGGCGGATTCCGTCTGCGGTCCGACGGCAAAGTTCAGCAGGCGGTCGATCTCCTCCTGGCTCAGCTCCTTGGTGTCGGCCATCAGGGCGGCGGCCTCGGACTCACCGGAGGCGGCGTCCAGGCCCCAGTCGAGATCGTCCCCGGTGGCGCCGTTTTGGCCGCTGCCGTCGTCCGTGTCGATGGGAGTGCTCATCCGTTCCTCTGGGTCGGCTATTGGGTGAGAAGGCTGCGCAGCAGGACGTCGGACACCGTGTCCGGGCCGAGGATCAGGTTGAAGCGGCGGCGCAACTCCTCGCGCAGCCGCAGCAGACCGGCGGAGCCGCGCAGGTCGTGCTGGTCGATGTTGCGCAGGAACTCCTGCTGGGCGTTGACGAGATGGGGCATCGCCTGCTCCACCCGGCCGCGGTCTTTGGGCGCCAGCGCCAGCGCCAGCGTCACCCCGATCTTCATGAAGCGCGACGGCGTATCGGGGCGCAGGTTCACCAGCAGCTCCGGCATGTCGAGCGTCGCCTGGGCCGGTTCGGCGATGGGCGTGCCCTCGAACAGCCGCGCCACCCCGTCCGGCCCGACGGCCATCCAGTAGCCGCCGAACCCGGCTGCGGCGACGCCGCACAGGGCGGCTGCCCCCAGCGCCAGCCGGGCCAGCGGCAGCACGATGACGTACATCCGCTGCCGGCCCGGCGTTCCCGTCCTTGCCTTTCCAGCATCTGTATTCATCGCGGCCGGCGCCTCCAAAATACCGAAAATTTGAGAGACTGTTTTAAACGATCAAGTTTTATCGACTTCCTTCCGGTCTATCTTCGCGGCTTTTACTCCGCTTAAAAGTCATCCCGGTAGGTTGTGAAGGCTCACGGGGTGAACATTACGGTCCCCGCTTTTCGGAAACTTTAAAGGTGCGGGTGTCGTGACGGGACTGATCGACAATCTGCGGACGCTTGGGCGCACGCGCCTTCTGGTGCTGGCCGGCACGGGTGTCGGCATCGTCCTGGCGGTCGCCACTATGGCGGTTCTGCTGTCGCGGCCGCACATGACGCCGCTCTACACCGGGCTGGAACCGGCGGAGGCCGGGCGCATCGTCAAGGCGGTGGAGGCTATGGGCGTGCCGGTGTCCGCTGCCTTCGACGGCACCGCCGTCCAGGTGCCGGAGGCCGAGGTGCCGCGGCTGCGCATGCTGCTGGCCGAGAAGGGCCTGCCGTCGCGCGGCGGCATCGGCTACGAGCTGTTCGACACCGACAAGCCGCTGGGCATCACCAGCTTCATGCAGCGGATGAACCGGCTGCGCGCCATGGAAGGCGAACTGGCCCGCACCATCGAGACGCTGTCCGGCATCGAGGCGGCGCGCGTCCACATCGTGCTGCCCGACCGCGAGGAGTTCTCGCGCGCCGCCCCCACCCCGACCGCCTCCATCGTGGTGCGCATGCGGGGCCGGGCGCCGCTGGAACGGCGGCAGGCGCTGTCGATCCGCCACCTCGTCTCCGCCGCCGTGCCCAACCTGAAGCCGAGCGCCGTCACCGTGCTCGACGCCTCCGGCGAGGTGCTGCTGACCGAGGAGGACGGCGACGCCCGGTCCTCGGCGAAGGTGGACGGGCTGCGCGCCGGCCATGAGACGCGCATCTCCCGCGCCATCGAGCAGATGCTGGTGGCGCGGCTGGGGCAGGGGAATGTTCGCGTTCAGGTTGCTGTCGACGTCGAAACCAAGCGGGAGGTCGTGCGCAGCCAGAGCTTCGACCCGAACAGCCAGGTCGTCCGCTCCACCCAGACGGTGCAGGAGCAGGACCGCAGCCTGGACAGCACGGGCGAGCCGCCGGTCACCGCCGAGCAGAACCTGCCGCAGCGCGAGGTCCGCGCCCAGGCCCAGAACAACCGCTCCTCCTCCGACTCCAAGCGCCAGGAGGAGACGGTCAATTACGAGATTTCCAACGTCGCCCGCGAAACCGTGATCGAGCCGGGGGACATCCGCCGGGTCAGCGTCGCCGTGCTGGTCAACGGCACCTGGGCGACCGCGCAGGACGGCACGCGCAGCTACGAGGCGCGCTCGCCCGAGGAGTTGCAGCGCATCACCGAGCTGGTGCGCTCCGCCATGGGCTTCAGCGAGGCGCGCGGCGACCGGGTCACCGTCGACAACCTGGAATTCGTCAACCTCGCCCCCGAGCTGGGCGCCCGCGAACCGATGGCGGAGATCGTCGACACGCTCAGCCGCAACGTGATGACGCTGATCCAGTGGGTGATCCTGCTGGTGCTCTGCGGGCTGCTGATCGTGCTCGGGCTGCGCCCGCTGATCCGCCGCGTCTTCCCGGCGCCGGAGCCGGTGGCGGCGGAAACCGCCGCCCCGGCGCTGGCCGCCGGAGCGGCGATGCCGCAGCTCACCGGTCCGGCCATGGGCAGCGATCCCGCCATGCAGGCGGCCCAGCTCACCGACGCGGGCGATCCGGCAACCGCGGCCCTGCCGGGCATCGAGGAGACGATGGACCAGCTCATCGAGCTGCGCACGGTGGAGGGTCGGGTGCGCGCCTCCTCCATCCGCCGGCTGGGCGACATCGTGGACCAGTACCCGGATGAGGCCATCGATATCCTGCGCTCCTGGCTCTACGAGGAGGCGGTCTGATGGGCTACCCGCGCTACCGCTTCGACCTGCGCTTCGACAGCACGGCCCAGGCCGCGGCGCAGGCGGCGGCGGAGTTCGGCGTTGCTCCCGAACCGGACCCCGTCGACCCGCTCGACGAGATCGTCCATTCCGAACGCCACCTCCAGGCCGCCGTCTACGGCGCCGAAGTCCGCGCCTTTGCCGAGGGGGTGGAGCAGGGCCGGCGCGAAGGGGCGGCGGAGGCCGCGGCGCGCACCGACGCCGCGCTGGCGCAGGCGCTCTCCCATCTCGACGAGCAATTGGCTGCCCTGGACGACCGTTTCACCGACGCCCTGCGCGGGGTCGAGGCGCAGGGGTCGGCGGTGATGCTGGCGCTCGTCCGTCGTCTCGCCCCGGCGCTGCTGGAGCGCATCGGCGCGGCGGAGACCGAACGGCTCGCCACGGATGCCCTGCGGCTGGCCGGCGGGTCGCCGCGGCTGCGGCTGCGCGTCCATCCCGATCTGGCGGAGTCCGTCCGCGCCCGGCTGGCCGACCCGGAGTCCCTTGGCTTCAAGGGCGCGCTGGAGGTGGTCGCCGACCCGTCCCTGCCGCCCGGCGGGCTCGACGCCGCCTGGGAGGCCGGGGGCCTGCGCTACGACCCCGCCGCGGTGGAGCGCGCCGTCGACGGCCTGTGCGACCGCGCGCTGGCTGCCCTGTCCACCGAACATGACCTCTTCACCGACACGGAAAGCACCGCATCATGGCCCCACTGAACCTCGACGTCCTGGAAGACGACGCCAAGCCCGCCGAGAAGGACCCCGCCGGCATCCCCGCCGCGGCGGTCGCCGGAGGCTCGATGAACGCCATCTACAACGTCCCGGTGGACGTGCAGGTGGTGCTCGGCCGCACCAGCATGCTGGTGGCGCAGCTCCTGAAGCTCGGCCGCGGCGCCGTGGTGGAGCTGGAGCGCAAGGTGGACGAGCCGGTGGAGGTCCTGGTGAACCACCGTCTGGTCGCCCGCGGCGAGGTGGTGATCGTCGAGGACCAGCGGCTGGGCGTCACGTTGACCGAGATCGTGCGCACCGATCTGGCGATCGATTGACACTTCCAGCACCGCATCCACGGGTTCCCGCCATGATCCGACGCCTGTCCTTGTACGGCCTTCCCGCCGCGCTCGCCGTTCTGCTTCCCGCGGCGGCCTGGGCGCAGAGCGGCGGGCTGGACCTGTCCTCCATCGGCAGCGCCCTCGGCGGCGCCACGGGGGAGAGCGGGTCGCTGTCCGGGCGCGTCATCCAGGGCATCGTCCTGCTGACGGTGCTCAGCGTGGCGCCGGGGCTGCTGGTCATGGCGACCTCCTTCACCCGGATCATCGTCGTGCTGTCGCTGCTGCGCTCGGCGCTCGGGCTTCAGCAGTCGCCGCCGAACATGGTGCTGATCAGCCTCGCCATGTTCCTGACCTTCCACATCATGGGGCCGGTCTTCGACACGGCGTGGCAGGACGGGCTGCGCCCGATGCTGAACGAGCAGGTGACCCAGGAGCAGGGGCTGGAGCGGATGGTCGAGCCCTTCCGCAACTTCATGGCCTCCCAGGTGCGGGACAAGGACCTGTCGGCCTTCGCCGGCTTCACCGGCAAGCCGGAGGCGGAGCAGCCGAAGACAGCGGCCACCGCTGACCTGCGCGTGCTGGTCCCGGCCTTCCTGCTGTCGGAGCTGCGCCGCGCCTTCGAGATCGGCTTCCTGATCTTCTTGCCCTTCCTGGTGATCGACATGGTGGTGGCGGCGGTGTTGATGGCAATGGGCATGATGATGCTGCCGCCGGTGATGATCGCGCTGCCCTTCAAGATCATTTTCTTCGTGTTGACCGACGGCTGGTTCCTGATCGCCAACAGCCTGATCCGCTCCTATGGGGGAACCTGACGCGATGACCGAGCCCCGGTTGCTGCCCGCCGTTCCCTCCGCCGGTCTGTCGGCGCCGCCCGCCGCACCCCCCGCCGGGGCGTCGGGGATGGCCGACAGCGTGACCGCCTTCGCCAGACGGCGGGGCGTCACGGTGGACGACGAGACGGCCGTCGTCACCCTCCTGAACGCGCTCGATCCGAACCCGCTGGTGCCGCACCGCATGGTGCTGGTCGCCGGCAGCGTCCTGGCGAACGTCTTCCGTCACGACCGCCTGCAGGGCGACCGCCCCCTGGAGCGGGATGACGATTCCGACCACTCCACCCTGACCGCCGACCGCTTCTTCTGAGGTGCCAGCATGGGCATGCCGATCAAGATCCGAGACAATTTCAAGAGCCTGAGCGGGTCGGAGAGGACCGCGGTGATCTTCCTGGCGCTGGGCGAGGAGCGCGGCTCCCGGCTGATGGAGAAGCTGGACGACGACGAGATCCGCATGGTCAGCCGCGCCATGGCCAGCCTGGGAAACGTCACCTCCAACCTCGTCGAGGCGCTACTGCGCAGCTTCACGGAGCGCTTCGCCAACACCGGCTCCGTCGTCGGCTCCTACGACAGCACGGAGCGCATGCTCTCCCGCTTCCTGCCCGACGACCGCGTGTCGGAGATCATGGGCGAGATCCGCGGCCCGGCGGGCCGCACCATGTGGGAGAAGATGTCCAACGTGAACGAGGCCGTGCTTGCCACCTATCTGGCGGGCGAGTACCCGCAGACGGCGGCGGTCATCCTGTCCCGCATGCGCAGCGACCACGCCGCCAAGGTGCTGCCGCTGCTGGCCCCGGCGCTGCGGCTGGAGGTGATCGAGCGGATGATCCAGATCGAATCCGTGCAGCGCAAGGTGCTGCTGGACATCGAGTCCATCCTGCACAACGAGTTCATGGCGAACTACGCCCGCACCCACGGCGCCGACACGCACGAGCGGATGGCCGACATTTTCAACCGCATCGACCGCGACACCATGGCGGACATCTTCACCGACCTGGACGCCGTGATGCCGGATTCGACCCACCGCATCCGCCAGCTCATGTTCACCTTCGAGGATCTGCTGCGGCTCGACCGCGTGTCGCTCCAGGCGGTAATACGGCGTTGCGACACCGGACAGCTCGCCATCGCGCTCAAGGGGGCGGAGGCGCTGCAGCGTGACCACTTCCTGTCCGTCCTGTCCGAGCGCGCCCGCATGATCCTCCAGGACGAGATCGAGAACATGGGGCCGGTGCGCATGCGCGACGTGAACGAGGCTCAGGCGGAGATCGTGCAGGTCGCCAAGGCCATGGCCGACGACGGGGCGATCGTCCTTCCGCAATCGGACGAAGCGGACGCCGTCGTTTACTGAGTCGTCTACCGATGGGTATGCTCATGCCGGACGCGGTCGCCGAGGTTGGCCATCTGCTGGCGGTGGTGGAGGCGCTGGACCCGCGGGCGGCGCAGGAGCTGCGCGGCGGGCTGCCGCGCTGCGATTCCACCTTCGGTCTGGGGCTGGCCTTCTTCCTGGCGGCGACCGCCAACGGCGCACGGGCGTGGCTGGGGCCGAAGCGCTGCCGGTTGCTGGAGCAGCTCGACGGCGGTGCGCTGCTGGACGATCTCGACTTGGCGCTGGCGCCGCGCCACCGCCGCACCGCCGACGGGCGGGAGTGGCGGGTGATGAGCATCCCGGTGATGGACGGCACGGTGGCGGGCGGGTGCAGCGGCCTGCTCTGCGCCATTTCCGACGGGGTTGACCTTCAGACGGGGAGCGCGCTGGTCCTGCAGATGCGTTTGCCGGCGCTGGGGGCGGTTCAACTCGTCGCGGCGGGGGAGGGGCGGCGGTTCGACGTGACGCTGCAGACCGGCGGCGGCCTGTCCTCCGCCGCGCTGGCCGACATGCAGGACGGCTTCGCCGGGGCGATGGGCGACGCGGGCCTGGGCGGCGACCTGACGGTGGGGCCGCTGGCCGGGGCGTGGCTGGATCTGGAGGAGGAGGCGCTCAGCGCGGACTGGTCGGGGTGAGCGTCCGTCGAAACCCGAAGGGGCCAGGCTGAAACCGTTGATCGGCCTCAGCTCTGCTCGATCTCGATCCGTACTCCGCGACAGTGCCCGTCCAGGTGCCGCACCTTGTCCGGGTTTCTGGTGATGTAGATTGCGACGATTTTTCCCTGCTCGATGTGCAAGGCGGTGGTCTGCACGATCCGGCCGCCCTCGACGGAGATGAAGCCGGGAAGCCCGTCGATCATGGCATAGCGTATGAGAAAGGACGGCGACTGGTTGAACTCCTGCGCAAGCTGGACATGCCGCGCCATCACCTCATCGATTCCGATCAATGGACGTTGCGAGGCCGGCACCCTGCCACCGCCGTCCGCGCTGGCAATGACATCATCGGCGAGAAGCAAACGCAGGCGGTCCATGTCACCGTCGCGCGACGCGGCGAAGAACGCCGCAGCGATCTCCAGCCCATGCTTTTCCGTCACGAGGAAGCGTGGGCGAGCCGCCTGGATATGCTCACGCGCCCGGCTGGCCAGTTTGCGGCATGTCGCGGCTTCACGGCCTATGGCGCTGGCGACCTCATCGAACCCCATGCCGAAAACATCGTGCAGCAGAAAGGCCGCTCGCTCCAACGGCGACAGACGCTCCAGCGCGATCATCAACGGAAGCGTGATGTCGTCGATGGAATCCAATTCTCCCGCGTCAACGAGGGGCTCCGGCAGCCACAGCCCGATGTAGGTTTCGCGTCTGCGCCGCGCGGATTTCAGTTCGTTCAGACAGAGGCGCGTGACGATGGTGTGCAGCAAGGCCGCCGGCTGCCGGACCGTCTCGCGGTCGGTCGCCAGCCAGCGGAGATAGGCATCCTGGACGACGTCCTCGGCATCCGCCACCGATCCGAGCATCCGGTATGCGAGGCGGATGAGGCGGGGGCGAATTTCAGAGAATGATGGGTCGGTGGGGATGTCGTCCATGGTCCTGCCGCCTTGCCATTCCTTCGTTACTCCGCGTGAACGGCTTCGACCGTATAGAGGCTTGGCGTGACCGACGTCGCGAGGCCCGCGAACTGTTTGAGTTTCTCTTGCATCTCGGGCTTCTTCATGAAGCCCTCGAAGTGCTCCTTGGATGCCCATTGGACGTAGTTCACGATCTTCTTTCCGTCGAGGCTGCTATGGATGCAGACCGACATGAAGCCGGGCTGGTGGCGAATGGTGTTTTCGGTCGATTCCGAAAGGGCCTTCGCCAAGGCAGCCTGCTTCTTCGGCTCGACCTCATAAACGTTTATCAGCGTCAGGCATGGGGACTGAGGGTCAATCGTTGCGATGTTCTTGGCCATCGTCACCTCCTTCAAAAGTGCAGCCACGAAGGGGATGACAACGCCTGCCCGCGAAATGTGACATGCCGGACGAAAAAGGGAAACGCGCGGCATTCAGATCGTGTTCGCCCTCACCCCGCCAGCCGCGCCTCGCCAATCCCGCGCCCGAACGCCGCGTAGCCTGGCAACACCCGGCGCGCCTGCAGGGCCGGGGCAGAGTCCTCATGCTCGGGCGGGGCCTCGAACTTGTAGCCGCGCCCATAGACGGTCTCGATGTAGCGGGCGCCGCCGGTGGCTTCGGCGATCTTCTTGCGCAGCTTGCAGATGTAGACGTCGATGACCTTGTCCAGCGGGTCGGCGCCGGACAGGCCGTAGACCTCGTCGTAGATGTGCTCCTTGGACACGACGCGGCGATGATGGGCGGCCAGCACACCGAGGATGGCGTGCTCGCGCTGGCTCAGCCGCAGCCGCTCGCCGCCGACCTCCGGGTCGCGCCCGTCGAGGAAGACCGTGAGCTGGCCCACCCGCACCGCGTTGCTCAGCAAGCCGCGCGAGCGCCGCCGCGCCACCTCGATGCGCGCCCGCACCTCGGCGCTGACCACCGGCTTGACCAGCACGTCGTCGGCCCCGGCGTGCAGCAGTTCCACCGTCGTCGTCACGCAGCGCCGGTCGAGCAGGCAAAGGATCGCCGCCCCGACCTGATGGGCCCGTAAGGCCGCCACGCAGCGCGCCGGATCGTTGACGCTGCCCAGGACGATGGCGTCGTAGCCCAGCCCGTCCGCACCTTGCTGTTGCAGAAGCTCCTCCAGCCCGGCCCAGTCCTGGCGGTCGTAACGGATCTTCCCCATGCCGAGCTGACGGCCGAGCGCGTCGGCGATCAGGGGGTTCGGTTCAACCAGGACAGCACGCATGGGGTTCTCCGCAGCATCGGATCGGCCAGGGCGATTGATTTGCTTTTTAGAAAAAGTCTTTTTCGCGCCTGCAAACATCATTCAAAAAACCAATCGAAATCCGTACTGTCAATCGTTGGTGTTAATACCTTGGCGAGAGGCGGGAGTCGGCGTTAAACCGGTTTTAAAACCCGTTAACAGACCTGATTTTGCAGAATTTGCCGACGAAATCCCTGAAAATACAAAACGAATTCTCGGCAGTGCTTTTTGCCGGACCGTCTCCCGGCCCCGGCCTATGGAAAAAGGTTCCTGTGCGCGGCGCGCCGGACGCGCTACTGTGGCGGTGCAGGCCCGACTGTCAGGATAAGCCGCGATGACCGAGATGATGCCGCTCTCCAACGCCGAGGATACGACGCCTCCGCCCGCGGCACCGGCCAAGCGGGCCACCCGTCCGCGCGCGGCGAAGGCGCCGTCGGAGGAAACCACGCAACTCCTGCGCGTCTACGGGGATCAGGTCGCCACGCTCGGTGAACAGATCGCCAAGGCGGAGGCGGCGGCGGACAGCGAACGGGCGGAGCGGCTGCGGGTCATCGCCGAGCACGCCTCCGAACGCGAGCGCTGGCGCGAGGCCATCGGGCAGGTCGAGCGGGCGCGCTCCGGGGATGTCGGGACCCTCCAGGGCGACCGCGAGGCGGAGCGCGACCGCATCAACCAGCTCGTCGAGACTCTGATCGCCGAGACCTCGGCGCGCGAGCAGGGCATGGCCCGCGCGCTTCAGGACGCGGAGAACCGGCTGTCCGCGGTGAACGCGGAGATCGCCGCCCTGCGCCTGTCGCACGCGGTCGCGCTGGACCGGCTCCAGGCCGACCGCGAGGCGGAACGCAAGCGCATCGGCGATCTCGTGGAGCGGCTGATCGCCGACACGGAGGCGCGGGAACGCGGCTTCCGCCAGCGCATCGAAGCGGCGGAGCGCCGCAGCGAGGAGGCGCAGGCGGCGCTGGAGCAGGAACGACGGACCGGCGCGGAGCTGGAGAAGCGGCTGGAGCGACTGACCGGCACGCTGGACGGCCTGCGCCGCGACCGCGAGGCCGAGGTCACCGCTTACGAGGCGATGCGCGACCAGTGCCGCATTCTGGTGACCAAGTTGGCGCGGCGGCAGAGCCCCTGGTGGCGCCGCCTGTTCCGGCGTTGAGCGTCCGGCGCTGAGCGTTATTCGTCCTTTTTCTCGTCGCCGCCGCGGAAGGGCGCGGTCGCCACATGGGCCGTGGCCGACACCACGTCGCCCGCGACGCTGACCGCGGACCCGGCGACGCTGGCCGCCGTGTCCACCGTGGCGACCACCACGCCGCAACCGGTCAGAAGCAAGGCCGCCGGGAAGAGCAGGACGGCGGCGGACAAGCCGGATCGGGACAAGGCGGGGTGGGGCATGGTCTTCGGCCTTCGAAAGGGTGACACCGCTCCACTATGCCCCGGACGCGCGGCAGCGCGCCTGTGACCAAACGGCGGCGCTCATGCTGGCACGCCGCCGTATCGCGGCCAAACGGGTCCTGCTTAAGGCAGTCTCTTGAAGACCATGCGCCGCATCGGCTGGTCGAAGGCGGTCATCCCCTCCGCGTCGATCCGCCCGCTGGCGGCGAAGCGGCGGCGGACCTCGGCCTCCACCGGGGGCAGGCGCTCGCGCCGCGCCGGGTCCACGGCGGTGACGTGGGTAAGGTAATGATCGGCGTCGCGGTAGCGCACCACGGTGCTGTAGACCGTCTCGTCCACCGCCTCCAGCGGCAGCGGCGGGTGCTTCAGCGTGTCGTAGGCGGCGGCGCGCACCTCCGTCTCGTCCTCGATGGGCAGGATGACCTCGAAATAGGCGCCCTCGGCGATCGGCTCCACCACCACCAGCGTGCCGCCGGGCTTCAGCGCCCGCGCCGCCTCGGCCATCGCGTCGGCCATCACCGCCAGCGGCAGATGGTGGAAGCTGTTGGAGTAGACGATGGCGTCCACCGACGCGTCCTCCAGCGGCAGGGCCTCCCCCTTGCCGACGCGGTAGTCGGCGCCGGCCACCGGCTCCGCCTTGCGGGCGCGGGCGAGCTGGCCCTCGCTGATCTCGATGCCGATGGCCCGGGCGCCGAGGCCCGCGAAATGGCGGGTCAGCGACCCGTCGCCGCAGCCGACATCCACCACGGTCCGGTCCCGCGGGTCCAGAACCTCGGCCAGGGCGTCCTTCAGGGTCATCGTCGTCATGGTGCGTTTCCGTTTTTCTTGATGGTTGGCAGGTGTTGGGCGACGTTCCGGCCCCGGTGGGTCAGGGCGCGGCGTTCAGCGTCCGCCGGAAATAGTCGAGGACTTCGTCGTTCAGCCGCGCGTGGAAGCCGGCGCGGTCGAAGCCCGGCGGGTCCTGCACCGTCGCGCCGAAGCGGGCGGCGGCGCTGGCCGGGACCGGCGTCAGGAAGGCGTAGTGGCCGGCGCCGGGAACGAGGTCGTATTCCGGCGGCCGGGGCAGCAGGCCGCGCACCCGTGCCACCTGGAGGGCGCCGCTTTCGTCGCCCTTCTCCGCCTCATAGAGCCGGACCGGGACGGTGACGCGGGACAGCGCGCCGTCCGCGAACAGCGCGCCGACCGGGTCCATCAGCAGCAGCGAGCGGATACGCGGATCGGTGGCGGCCTCCAAACGCTTCGGCGTGGCCGCGGCGGTGGTCTTGGCGCCCGCCGGGCAGAGGCTGCGGTTGTCTGGATGGGCAGCGCAGACCTGGGTCAGCCGCCCCGGATCGGCGACCCCGCCCGCCGCCGCCAGCGCCGCATGGCCCCCGGCCGCGTAGCCGAGCACGCCGATGCGCTGCCGGTCCACCCGGAAGCCCATGGGCGAGGAGTCCAGCACGGCGTCCAGCGCCGCGCGGAGCTGCAGCGGCAGTTCCGACCACAGCGGCACGGTGCCGACCCGGTCGCCTTTGCCGGCCCTGGGATCCGCGTCCGGTTCCACGCCGCCGAGATGGGTCACGATGGCTGTCATCATCCCGCGGCGCGCCAGGAACAGGGCGACGCTGACCATCGCCAGACCGTTGCGCGCCGGTCCCTGGGTCATCATCACCAGCGGCACGGAATCCAGCGCCGGTCCGCCCTCCGGGGCGACGTTCAGGTGATAGGGTCCCCGCCGGATCGGCTGCACGGGATCGCGCGTGGGGTAGAAGAGCAGGATCGGCACCGTCTTGCCCGTACCCGGATCGGCGTAGGCGATCTGCGACACCGCCGCCCGGAACTGGGCCGGCGTTTCCGCCCGCGCGGGCAGGACCGGAAGCAGCCCGGTCATCAGAAGAGCCAGAACCCACCGCCGTGTCCGCGGACCCATCGCAACCCCTCCGGCATCACGTCACGAGGCCTTCCCCGTTGGGGGGAGTGTGGCCGTCTTGCCGGTCGAACGGCAAGCACGGCGTTTCCTGCCTGAACAATGGAGTCCGCAAATCATGGCGCCTTGCCAAGAAACGGGCCGGCCTGTACCACGGCGGTGCGCCCCGCCAACCGCCAAGGCACAGGTCGGCCCGTCCCATGTTCGACAGCTTCCTTCTCGCCTTCACGGCGCTGTTCTCGATCGTCAACCCCATCGCCATGGCGCTGATCTTCAGCCAGGTGACGGCGGAGCGCAGCCCGAAGGAGCGGGTGCAGCTCGCCGCGCGGGTTGCCGTCTATTCGGCCATCGTCATGCTGGCCGCCTTGTGGGCGGGGTCCTACGTGCTGAACTTCTTCGGCATCTCGCTGGCGGCGCTGCGGATCGCCGGCGGCTTCGTGGTGGCGGAGCGCGCCTGGGCACTGCTGAGCGCGCCGGAAGCCCACGAGGCCCGCAAGCAGGAGCAGGCCGCACCGGCGGAGGAGGCCGGGGACTCCGATGTCGGGGAATCGGCCTTCTTCCCCCTGACCATCCCCTTCACCACCGGCCCGGGCACCATCTCCGTCGCCATCGCGCTCGGCGCCACCCGCCCGGCGGACACCGCCGGCCTTACGAACTTCTTCATTGGCGTGTCGGCGGCGGCGTTGACCATCGCGCTGCTGATCTGGCTGTCCTACCGCTCCGCCGACCGGTTGGTGGCTCTGCTCGGCCACACCCGCGCCCGCGTGCTGACGCGGCTGTTCGCCTTCCTGCTGTTCTGCGTCGGCGTGCAGATCCTGCTGACCGGCATCCTGGACGCCTTCCCCGTGCTAGCCTCGGGGCGCTGATCGTCTGCTTCAGCGAGCCCGCCCCACGCGCTGGCGGGCCATGCGGTCGGCGACGGCGGCGGTCGGTTTGCGCTCCATGTCGGCGCGGGCGAAGATCTCCGTCAGCGTGTCGGCGATCCGCTCGATGTGGCTCATCACGCGGCCGTGGTCGTAACCGGCGCGCTCGTGATAGACGTCGATCACCCCGCCGGCGTTGATGACGTAGTCGGGGGCGTAGAGGATGCCGCGGTCGGCCAGCGCCTGCCCGTGCCGGGCCTCGGCGAGCTGGTTGTTGGCAGCACCCGCGACGACCGGGCAGGTCAGCCGCGGGATCGTGCCGTCGTTGAGGACGGCGCCCAGCGCGCAGGGGGCGAAGACGTCCACCTCAAGATCGAAGATGGCGTCGGCGGACACCGGCGTGGCGCCGACGCGGTCGGCCACGCGGCGGGCCTGCGCCTCGTCGATGTCGGCGACCCACAGCCGCGCCCCGGCCTCGGCCAGATAGCGGGCGAGATGTCCGCCGACGCTGCCCACCCCTTGGATGGCGACGGTCAACCCCTCCAGGTCGGCGCGGTGCAGGCGGTGGAGCACCGCCGCGCGGAGCCCGACGAAGACGCCGTAGGCGGTTGAGGGGGAGGGGTCGCCGCTGCGCGTGCCGCCGCTTGCGGTCGCCTTCTCGACCACGCCGGAGACATGGGCGGTTTCCTGCGCCATGGTCTTGATGTCGGGAACCCCGGTGCCGGAATCCTCGGCGACGATGTAGCGTCCGCCCAGCCGTTCGACGTGGCGCCCCATGGCGCGCAGCAGCGCCTCGCTTTTGTCGGTGCGCGGGTTGCCGATGATGACCGACTTGCCGCCGCCCAGCGGCAGGCCGGCCAGGGCCGACTTGTAGGTCATGCCGCGCGACAGGCGCAGCGCATCGCGCAGGGCCTCCTCGTCGCTGGCGTAGGGCCACATCCGGCAGCCGCCCAGCGCCGGGCCGAGCGCCGTGTCGTGGATGGCGACGATGGCGCGCAGGCCGGACGCGGCGTCGGAACAGAAGACCACCTGCTCATGGTCGTCGAAATCGGGATGGTCGAACAGCGGCACGGTTTCCTCCTGATCTTTTTCTTTTTGAAAAAGCGGAAATCACCGTAATGCAAAGCTCGGGCGTTGCGCGCGGCAGGGTTCCGCGCGCCGCGCGATGGTTCGGCGTGTCCGCTTTTCCTTGCCCTGTGCTTCACCCCTTCTTGATCGGGCGGGGGAGCGACGGAGCGTTCTCTTGAAGGAAACTAGATGCGCATGAAAATGCTGGCAAGGCGGACGGTTGGCTGGCCTGCAAAAAGCAAGGAGATGAGCGCGGGAACAGTTCCGCGTTGAGAAAGTGTCGCGCACGGGACCGCGAACGATAATTTCCGGTCTGCTCTCAAAAGGGCGAAGAAGGCCGGGGACCGGCCGGGCGGTGGGAGGAGGCCGCCCGGCCGGTCCCCGCGGGGATCAGAATTCCTCTTCGTCCCCGCCGAAACCGCCCCAGGAATCCTCTTGGCTGGGGATCTCCTCAGCCACCTGATCGACGGCGCCCTGGGCCTCCTGGGCGATGGCCTCGCCGCCGCCGGAGAAGGCGCTGGACAGCGCGCTGCCGATCAGCATGCCGCCGGCCACGCCCATGGCGGTCTGCATGGCGCCGGCCATGAAGCCGCCGCCGGCGCGCTGCGGCTGCTGGGCATAGGCCGCCACTCGCGGGTCGCCGTAGGCCGGGGCGGCGCCGGGGGCCTGACCCCAGGGCGAGCCGCCGGGGCGCTGCTGCGGGGCCGGGGCGGGCTTGGCGGCGCCGCCACCGAACAGGCCGCCGAAGATGCCGCCGCCGGCCGCCGCGGCCGGGCGCTCCTGAAGCTGGCGCTCCAGCTCCTGGTTCTGGTTCTGCGAGGCGGCCAGCGCCTGCTCCAGCATGACGATGGCCTGCGCCATCAGGTAGGGCGCGCCCGGCTGGCGGGCGATGGTGTCGCGGATGTGGGCTTCGGCCTGCGGGTCGCGCGGGCCGGACTGGGCCTCGGCCTGACGCAGCTTGGCGAAGAGGTCGTCAATGATCTGGCGTTCGGTCTGGTCCATGGCGGTGCTCGTGCTCTCGGTGGTTTGAGGGATGGTCCGGGCGTGCCCCGGCGCGTCGTCCATTGGGTGGGCGGCGGCGTCCGGAGGGGGCCGGAAAGGTGTGGAGGGTGTGAGAGAGGTCTGGGGATCGCGGGTCCATGGGAGCATTCAGTCCCTCCAAGTGCGGTCACGCCCGTCGGCGCAAGAGCAGGTGAAGAGATCCGACATCGCGACCACGTCTAAGTCGCCAGAGGGGCCCGGATCACAGGTCCCGGAGACGTGGGGAGGGTCGGGAACCCTGTCAAGAGAGGGGGGCGCCGGAAAAAGAGCGGAAAAAACAGCGCTGCGTTACTCGGGCCGTGTGCGCGCCTCGAAGCGGCGGCGGTCGCTTTTGTCGCTGAGCACGAAGGCGAAGGGGCGCAGCGCGTCGATGTGGCTGAGCGCGATGGCGATCAGGACGGTCATCGGCACCGCCAGCACCGTCCCGGCGGCCCCCCACAGCCAGCTCCACAGCAGCAGCGAACTGACGATCACCAGGGGCGAGATGGCGAGCTGCTTGCCCTCCAGCCGCGGGCCGATGAAGTTGCCCATCACCTGCTCGATCACCAGCAGGCCGCCCGCGACCATCAGGGCGGTGGTCGATCCGCCCTGGGCCAGCGCCATCAGCACGGGCAGCGTGGCCGCTCCCACCGAGCCGATTACCGGGATGTAGTTCAGCAGGAAGGCCAGGAAGCCCCACAGGAACAGGAAGTCGATCCCGAACAGCGACAGCCAGCCGATGTAGAGCGCCCCGGTGATCAGCCCCAGCGTCGTGCTGACCAGCAGGAAGCGGCGGAACTGCTGGGCGATGGCGGTGACCGCGGTGACGGTGGTGGCGCAGCGCTCCGGCCCCAGCGTCTTCACGATCTTCTCGCGCCAGACCGGCGCCTCGACCAGCATCAGCAGGGCGAGGAACAGCACGATGACCAGCGTCGAGACGGCCTCCCGCGCCGCCGTCAGCACCGATGCGACGAGACCGGACAGCGCCTCCACCCCGCCGCCTCCGGAGTCGCCGCTTCCGGAATCGCCGAGAAACTGCTCGCGCAGCCCGTCGATCCAGCCGTTCGCCTGCCCCCAGAGGCGTTGCAACTCCTCGGCGTGGCGCGGCACCTCGCCGGCCACGCGCTGGCCGACGAACCACAGGCCCCCAGCGAAGACCGCCAGCACCAGCAGCACCGTCAGCATGGCGGCGAGCGGGCCGAGCAGGGCCAGCCGCGGCGGCACCCGGTCGCGCACCCAGCGCCCGACCGGCGCCACGGCGACCGCCACGAAGAAAGCCCCGGCCAGCGGGATGAGCACCGGCGAGGCGGCGCCGAGGCCCCACAGGACGGCCAAGGCGGCCAGCAGGCCGACCAGCCAGAGGCCGAGCGTGATCCGGTCGATGGACCAGCGCTGATTCCCGTCCGTGTCCTCTCGCTGTGCCAAGGTGTCCGCTCCCCGCCGTTGCGCCCGTCGTTGCAATCCGCCGCCCGAGGGGCAGCATGAGCTTGACGCGAAACCGGCCGCGATGTTCCGCCGCGCCCCGTTCCCGGCGGGGGCGCAGAATTGCCGCCGGGGGGACGTTGCGGCGCAGCAGGCCCGGCACCAACTCACTGGGGCCGGCTCCGCCGGAGCGGGATTCAGCCTGGGGGCATACGCCATGGACCGCATCAACACGGCTTTCCTGTTCGACCTCGACGGCACGCTGATCGACAGCGTCTACCAGCATGTGCTGGCTTGGCAGGAGGCGCTGGACCATGAGGGAATCGAGCTGTCGGTCTGGCGCATCCACCGCAAGATCGGCATGAGCGGCGGCCTGTTCGCCAACATGCTGCTGCGCGAGACCGGCCTCGCCATCAGCCCCGAGCTTCTGGAGCGGCTGCGCCGCCGCCATGCCGAGGCGTTCCGCGGGTTGGCCGGGCGCGTCCGCCCGCTGCCCGGCGCGCAGGAGCTGCTGTCCCACCTGACGGCGGCGGGCATCCCCTGGGCCATCGCCACCAGCGGGCGGATCGAGACGGCGCGCTCCGGCCTGGAGGCTCTGGGCGTCGACCCCGACAGGGTGCCGGTGGTTACGCGCGATCAGGTGAAATACGCCAAGCCCGACCCCGACTTGTTCCTGGCCGCGGCGGAGCGGCTCGGCGTCGCCATCGAAACGGCCATCGTGGTCGGCGACAGTGTGTGGGACATCCTGGCGGCGCGGCGCGCCCGTGCGCTCAGCATCGGCCTGCTGTCCGGCGGCTACGGGCAGGACGAGCTGGAGCGGGCCGGCGCCTTCCGCGTCTACGAGGACCCCGCCAGCCTGCTGGAGCATCTGGACGAGGTGGGAGGCCGACGCTGAGCGCCGACCGACGCCGCGCGCTGCTGATCGTCAACGGGAAGGCCCGCCAGGGGCAGCGCGCGCTCGACGACATCCGGGAGGAGGCCGCGAAGGCGGGCGTTACCCTGATCCGCGCCGAGTGCCGCGAGCGGGAGGACATCGCCGAGGCGATCCGCGACCATGCCGACTCGGTGGACATGGTCATCATCGGGGGCGGCGACGGCACGCTGAACGCTGCCGCCCCGGCGCTGGCCGACACCGGCCTGCCGCTCGCCATCCTGCCCATGGGCACGGCGAACGATCTGGCGCGCACGCTGGGAATCCCGCTGGACCTGCGGGAGGCGGCGAGGCTGGCGGTCAGCGGGCCGATTCGCCGGATCGACCTGGGCGAGGTCAACGGCGTGGCCTTCTTCAACGTCGCCAGCATCGGTCTCAGCGTCGAACTGGCCCGCGAACTGACGCGCGAGATGAAGCGGCGCTGGGGCGTGTTCGGCTACGCCGTGGCGGCCTTCCGCGTGGCGCGGCGCATGGCGCCCTTCCGCGCCGAGATCCGCATCAACGGGGCGCGGCACCGCGTCAAGTCGGTGCAGATCGGAGTCGGCAACGGACGCCATTACGGCGGCGGCATGACCGTGCAGGAGAACGCCGCCCCCGACGACGGGCAGTTGGACGTCTACAGCATCGACCTGCGCGGCTGGTGGGAGTGGCCCCTGCTGTACCCGGACTTCCGGCGCGGGCGGCACGGGCATTGGAAAAACGTCCATGCCTGGTACGGGCAGGAGGTGGAGATCACCACCCGCCACCGCCGCCCGGTCAACACGGACGGCGACATCACCACCCACACCCCGGCGCGCTTCCGCGTGCGGCCGGGAGCCGTCGCGGTGATCGCGCCGCCGCGGTGAGGTCTTGCCCCCTCCCTATCCCTCCCCCGCTATTGCAGGGGAGGAGACTGCTGCCGCTTCGAAACAATCTCCCTCCCCTGCAAAGCGGGGGAGGGCCGGGGTGGGGGCAAAGCGTCAGCCCTCCCCGCAACCCCTGCGCGACATTCCCCCCTAACTCCCTGTGCGTTCGTGAAACAGTTCGCTGAGCGAACATAATCGCTTGCGGGCTAGTGGTATCTGGTATACCGTATCACCAATCCAAGCCGCTTCCCTTCTCCGGGGCAACGAAACCGCGGCCCAAACCCCTTCAGCCGGGGCCCCTCCTACGCGAGGGGAAAGAAGAGTCAGGGACGGGAACAGCCATGCAGACGATGAGTTTCTCGGTCGCACCCCTGGATCAGGGGATGAGCTTCAAGGCCAAGGCCTACCAGTCGCTGCGCCAAGCCATCACCCAGATGGACATCTACGGCGGGCCGAGCGAGATCCGCCTCGACGAGCGCCAGCTCTGCGAGGCGCTGGGCGTCAGCCGCACCCCGGTGCGCGAGGCCATGGCGCTGCTGGAGCAGGAGGGCTTCATCCGCTCCATGCCCCGGCGCGGCATCTTCGTGGTGCGCAAGACCAAGGCGGAGATCATCGAGATGATCACCGTCTGCGCGGCGCTGGAGGGCATGGCCGCCCGGCTCTTCGTCGAGCGCGCCGACGAGCGCGGCATGGCCGACCTGCACGAGACCTTCGACCGCTTCGCCGAAGGCGAGCTGGCCGACCACGTGCTGGAGTATTCCGACGCCAACGTCGCCTTCCACCAGTCGATCATCCAGGCCTCGGGCTGCACGCTCATCGCCGACCTGACCGACCGCTTCTTCATCCACATGCGGGCCATCCGCCGCGTCACCATGCGCCGCGGCGGCCGGGCCGAGACGTCCATCGTCGAGCACCGCGACATCATCGACGCCCTGACCCGGCGCGACGCCGACCTGGCCGAGCGGCGGGTGCGCGAGCACACGCTGGGGCTGGCCCGCCATGTCGAACAGCACTGCGATTTTCTCGATTGACCGATCGTGAACCGAATAAGAGTCGGGGAGGAGTAACCCTTATGTCAGCCGTCACAGTCCTCAACAACCAAGCCACGGCCGCCACCGATGCGGAACCGGCGCTGACGGATGGTTTCCAGCTCGTCATCGATGCCCTCAAGCTCAACGGCATCGAGAACCTCTACGTCGTGCCGGGCATCCCGATTTCCGACCTGCTGCGCATGGCCCAGGGCGAGGGGCTGCGGGTCATCTCCTTCCGCCACGAGCAGAACGCCGGCAACGCCGCCGCCATCGCCGGCTTCCTGACCAAGAAGCCGGGCGTGTGCATGACCGTCTCGGCGCCGGGCTTCCTCAACGGCCTGACCGCGCTGGCCAACGCCACCACCAACTGCTTCCCGATGATCCTGATCTCCGGCTCCTCGGAGCGCGAGATCGTCGACCTCCAGCAGGGCGACTACGAGGAGATGGACCAGCTGGCCATCGCCAAGCCGCTGTGCAAGGCGGCCTTCCGCGTGCTGCACGCCCAGGACATCGGCATCGCGGTGGCCCGCGCGATCCGCGCCGCGGTGTCGGGCCGTCCGGGCGGCGTCTACCTCGACCTGCCGGCCAAGCTGTTCTCGCAGGTGATGGACGCCGCCGAGGGCGCGCGCTCGCTGGTCAAGGTGGTCGACGCCGCCCCGGCGCAGCTGCCCTCGCCGGACTCGGTGGCGCGCGCCCTGGAGGTGCTGAAGGGCGCCAAGCGGCCGCTGATCATCCTCGGCAAGGGCGCCGCCTATGCCCAGGCCGACGAGGCGGTGCGCGAGCTGGTCGAGAAGAGCGGCATTCCGTTCCTGCCGATGAGCATGGCCAAGGGCCTGCTGCCCGACACCCACCCGCAGTCGGCGGGGGCGGCGCGCTCGATGGTGCTGAAGGACGCCGACGTGGTGGTCCTGGTGGGGGCGCGGCTGAACTGGCTGCTGTCGCACGGCAAGGGCAAGACCTGGGGCGAGCCGGGGTCGAAGACCTTCATCCAGATCGACATCGAGCCGCGCGAGATGGACAGCAACGTGGCGATCGTGGCGCCGCTGGTCGGCGACATCGGGTCGTGCGTGTCGGCGCTGACGGCGGGCATGGCCAAGGGCTGGACGCCGCCGCCGGCGGAGTGGACGGGGGCGGTGTCGGCGCGCAAGGAGGCGAACATCGCCAAGATGGCGCCCAAGCTGATGAGCAACGCCTCGCCGATGAACTTCCACGGCGCGCTCGGCGCGCTGCGCCGGGTGGTGCAGGAGCGGCCGGAGGCGCTGCTGGTGAACGAGGGGGCGAACACGCTGGACCTGGCGCGCGGGATCATCGACATGCACCAGCCGCGCAAGCGCCTGGACGTCGGGACCTGGGGCGTGATGGGCATCGGGATGGGCTTCGCGGTGGCGGCTGCGGTGGAGTCCGGCAAGCCGGTTCTGGCGGTGGAAGGCGACAGCGCCTTCGGCTTCTCGGGCATGGAGGTGGAGACGATCTGCCGGTACAAGCTGCCGGTGTGCATCGTGGTGTTCAACAACAACGGCATCTACAAGGGGACGGACGTGAACCCGACGGGCGGGTCGGACCCGTCGCCGATGGTCTTCGTTCCGGACTCGCGCTACGACAAGATGATGGAGGCCTTCGGCGGCGAGGGCGTCAACGTGACGACGCCGGACGAGCTGTACCGGGCGGTCAGCGCGGCCATGGACAGCGGTCGGCCGACGCTGATCAACGCGGTGATCGACCCCAACGCCGGGTCGGAGAGCGGCAACATCGGCAGCCTCAACCCCACCAGCGCCGTCCGCAAGGGTCCCAAGACCTGACGCCTTCCTAAATTATAAAAACAAAGCCCCCCGGAAAAATCGGGGGGCGGTTCCAAACGACTGCACGACATCCCAACGTTACGAAGAATCAGCCTGAGACGAGAGGGGAGGGCGGACATGGACACGGCCATCGTCGCCAAAGACGACACGAAAAGGCGCTCCATCCATCCCGGTTCGGGGCGCCGGAACACCCGGCCCCAGCCGAAGGGCCGGCAGGTCGATCCGGCGGCCCTGGCGGAGGTGCAGGAACTTCTCGGTGACCGGTCCCGGCAGCGGGACCTGCTGATCGAGCATCTGCACCTGTTGCAGGACACCTATCACGGGCTGCATGCCCGCCATCTCGCGGCGCTCGCCCACGAGATGCGGCTGGCCCTGGTGGAGGTGTACGAGGTGGCGTCCTTCTACGCCCACTTCGACATCGTGATGGACGGGGAGGAAGCCCCTCCGCCCGTGACCGTCCGGGTCTGCGACAGCCTGTCCTGCTGCATGGCCGGCGGCGAGAAGCTGCTCGACGAACTGAAGGCCGCCGACATGGGGCCGGACGTCCGGGTGGTGCGCGCCCCCTGCATGGGCGCCTGCCACAACGCCCCGGCGGTGGCCATCGGCCACGCCCTGCACGAGAACGCCACGGTCGAGAGCGTGGTCACCGCCGTGAAGAACGGCGAGACGCACCCGCAGCTCCCCACCTATGTCAGCCTGGAGCAGTACAAGGCGGAGGGCGGCTACCGCCTGCTCGCCGACTGTCTGACGGGCAACGTCCCGGTGGATGACATCCTCGGCAAGCTGGAAGGGGCCAACCTGCGCGGCCTCGGCGGCGCCGGCTTCCCGACCGGCCGCAAGTGGCGCTTCGTCCGCCACGAGCCCGGCCCCCGCCTGATGGCGGTGAACGGGGACGAGGGCGAGCCGGGCACCTTCAAGGACCGCTACTATCTGGAGAACGATCCGCACCGCTTCCTGGAGGGGATGCTGATCGGCGCCTGGGTGGTCGAGGCGACCGACGTCTACATCTACCTGCGCGACGAGTACCCGCACATCCGCGAGGTGCTGGAGCACGAGATCACCGCCGTGGAGAAGGCCGGCCTCGCCGGGCACACCCGCATCCATCTGCGGCGCGGCGCCGGGGCCTACATCTGCGGCGAAGAGTCCGCGATGCTGGAGAGCATCGAGGGCAAGCGCGGCCTGCCGCGGCACAAGCCGCCCTTCCCGTCGGTCGTCGGCCTGTTCGGTCGCCCGACCCTGATCAACAACGTCGAGACGCTGTTCTGGATCAGGGACATCCTTGAGAAGGGCGCCGACTGGTGGGGCAGCCACGGGCGCAACGGCCGCAAGGGCCTGCGCAGCTACTCCGTCTCCGGTCATGTGAAGGACCCGGGCGTGAAGCTGGCCCCCGCCGGCGTCACCATCCGCGAGCTGATCGACGAGTATTGCGGCGGCATGGCCGACGGCCACACGCTCAAGGGCTATCTGCCCGGCGGCGCGTCGGGCGGCATCCTGCCCGCCAGCATGGACGACATCCCGCTGGACTTCGGCACGCTGGAGCAGCACGGCTGCTTCATCGGCTCCGCCGCGGTGGTCGTGCTGTCGGACAAGGACGACATGCGCAAGGTCGTGCGCAACCTGCTGGACTTCTTCGAGGACGAGAGCTGCGGCCAGTGTACGCCCTGCCGCGTCGGAACGGAGAAGGCGGTGGCGCTCATCAAGCAGCCGGTGTGGGACGAGCCGCTCTTGACGGAACTCGCCCGGCTGATGGGCACGGCGTCGATCTGCGGCCTGGGTCAGGCCGCGATGAACCCACTCAAGAGTGCGCTGAAGCATTTCCGCGACGATCTGCGCGGGGAGGTCCGGTGATATGAGCGACCGCATCCTGTTCCACCTCGACGACGAGCTCGTCGAAGCCCACGCCGGCGAGACGATCTGGCAGGTCGCCAACCGCCTGGGCACCGAGATCCCGCATCTCTGCTACGCCGACGAGCCGGGCTACCGCGCGGACGGCAACTGCCGGGCCTGCATGGTCGAGATCGACGGCGAGCGCGCCATGTCGGCCTCCTGCGTGCGCCACCCGACGCCGGGCATGCGCGTCCGTTCGGCCAGCGAGAACGCCAAGTTCGCCCGCAAGATGGTCATCGAGATGCTGGTCGCCGACCAGCCGAAGCGGGAGGAGGCCCACGACCCCGACAGCAAGTTCTGGCGCTGGGCCGACCGCCTGGAGGTCTCGGACAGCCGCTTCCCCAGCCGGGAATGCGCGCCGAAGCCCGACTTCAGCCACCCGGCCATGGCGGTGCAGCTCGACGCCTGCATCCAGTGCAACCTGTGCGTCCGCGCTTGCCGCGAGGTCCAGGTCAACGACGTGATCGGCATGGCGCTGCGCGGCCACAAGGAGACGATCGTCTTCGACTTCGCCGACCCGATGGGCGACAGCACCTGCGTTGCCTGCGGCGAGTGCGTCCAGGCCTGCCCGACCGGCGCGCTGATGCCGAAGACCCAGGTGGACCTGAACAGCGGCGTCTTCGCCGCCGCCCCGGACCGCAAGGTGGACAGCGTCTGCCCCTATTGCGGCGTCGGCTGCCAGCTGACCTACAACATCAAGGACGAGAAGCTGCTGTCGGTGACGGGCGGCGACGGTCCTGCCAACAAGAACCGGCTGTGCGTGAAGGGCCGCTTCGGCTTCGACTACATCCACCACCCGCACCGCCTGACCAAGCCGCTGATCCGCAAGGAGGGCGTTTCCAAGCACGACGTGGACATCGACCCGCTCAACCCGCTGACCCACTTCCGCGAGGCGAGCTGGGAGGAGGCACTGGAGGTCGCCACCGCCGGCCTGCGCAAGATCCGCGACGAGCGGGGCGGCTCGGCGCTCGCCGGTTTCGGTTCGGCCAAGGGCTCCAACGAGGAAGCCTACCTGTTCCAGAAGCTGGTGCGCGTCGGCTTCGGCACCAACAACGTCGACCATTGCACCCGCCTGTGCCACGCCTCCTCGGTGGCGGCGCTGATCGAGGGCATCGGGTCGGGCGCGGTGACGGCCCCCTTCATGGCGGCCAAGGACGCCGAGGTGATCGTCGTCATCGGCTCCAACCCGACGGAGAACCACCCGGTCGCCGCGACCTTCTTCAAGAATGCGGCCAAGCGCGGCGCCAAGCTGGTCATCATGGACCCGCGCGGCCAGGTGCTGAAGCGCCACGCCAGCCACATGCTGCAGTTCAAGCCGGGCCGCGACGTGCCCATGCTGAACGCCATGCTGAACGTCATCATCAGCGAGGGGCTGTACGACGAGCGGTATGTGGCGGAGCACACCCAGGACTTCGAGGAGCTGCGCGCCCACATCGCCAGCTTCACCCCGGAGGCCATGGAAGCGGTCTGCGGCATCCCGGCGGAGCAGCTCCGCGAGGTCGCGCGCCTCTACGCCACCTCCAAGGGCTCGATCATCTTCTGGGGCATGGGCGTGTCGCAGCACACCCACGGCACCGACAACGTGCGCTGCCTGATCGCCCTGTCGCTGGTCACCGGCCAGATCGGGCGCCCCGGCACCGGCCTGCACCCGCTGCGCGGCCAGAACAACGTCCAGGGCGCCTCCGACGCCGGCCTGATCCCGATGATGTTCCCGGACTACCGCCCGGTTGACGATCCCGAGGTCCACGCCTTCTACGAGGATTTCTGGGACACCAAGCTGGACTCCAAGCGCGGCCTGACGGTCGTGGAGATCATGGACGCGATCCATGCCGGCTCGCTGAACGGCATGTACGTGATGGGCGAGAACCCGGCCATGTCCGACCCGGACGTGGAGCACGCCCGCGACGCGCTCGCCAAGCTCGACCATCTGGTGGTGCAGGACCTGTTCCTGACCGAGACGGCCAAATACGCCGACGTGGTGCTGCCCGCCTCGGCCTGGCCGGAGAAGACCGGCACGGTGACCAACACCAACCGCCAGGTCCAGCTCGGCCGCCAGGCCCTGCCGCCTCCGGGCGACGCCCGGCAGGATCTGTGGATCGTCAACGCCATGGCCCGCGGCCTGGGTCTGGACTGGAACTACGAGCATCCGCGCGACGTGTTCCGGGAGATGAAGGGGGCGATGCCGTCGCTCGACAACATCACCTGGGAGCGGCTGGAGCGTGAGCGCTCGGTGACCTACCCCAGCCTGTCCGCGGACGATCCCGGCCAGGAGATCGTGTTCGGCGACGGCTTCCCCACGGCCACCGGCCGCGGGCGTCTGGTCCCCGCCGACGTGATCCCGCCGGCGGAGGAGCCGGACGCGGAGTTCCCGATGGTCCTGACCACCGGGCGCCAGCTGGAGCATTGGCACACCGGTTCGATGACCCGGCGCGCCCAGGTTCTGGACGATCTGGAGCCGGAGGCGGTGGCCTACATGAGCCCGGCGGACCTGCGGCGGATGGGCGCCAAGGGCGGCGACCGCATGAAGGTCACCACCCGGCGCGGCACCATCGAGCTGAAGGCGCGGTCGGACTACAACGTCCCGTCCGGGCTGGTGTTCGTGCCCTTCTGCTACGCCGAGGCGGCGGCCAACGTGCTGACCAACCCGAAGCTGGACCCCTACGGGAAGATTCCCGAGTTCAAGTTCGCCGCGGCCCGCATCGAGCCGGCGGCATAGCCAACCGGCGGCTCCCGCTCCCCGCAAGGGAGAACCGGGGGCCGCCACACCCGAGGACGACAACGGCGCGGATTCAACAGCGCCGGACGATTTCGAGAGGGATGGGACGATGAAGACGCAAGCGCTGATGATGGCACCCCCGGCCCCGCGGGCCGAAGGCCGCGCGGAAACCGTGGACCGTGCGGCGAAGGGCAATCTCGTTCAGTCGCTGTCGCGGGCGCTGAGCATCATGACCATCCTCGGCCAGTCGGACAGCCCGATGAGCCTGACCGCGGTGGCCGAAGCGGCGCATCTCTCGCCCTCCACGGCGCACCGCCTGCTGACCACCCTGCAGGAGGAGCGTTACGTGCGCTTCGACCAGGGCAAGCGGGGCTGGGCGGTCGGGGTGCAGGCCTACATGACCGGCACCGGCTTCCTGAAGACGCGCAGCCTGCTCGACGTCGCCCGCCCGCGGATGCGCCGGCTGATGGAGGAGACCAGCGAGGTCGTCAATCTGGCCGTCGAGGAGAATGGCGAGGCCATCTATCTGCACCGGGTCGGCGGCCCGCGCGTCGCCCAGGCGGCGCTTCCCGTCACCGACCGCACGCTGCTGCACTGTTCCGCCGTCGGCAAGGCGCTGCTCGCCGGCATGCCCGACACGCGGGTGCAGAGCATCGTGACCCAGCGCGGCATGCGCCAGTTCACCCGGACCACCGTGTCGTCGATCCCGGCCCTGCACCGGGAGCTGATCCTGACGCGCGACCGCGGCTACGCCGTGGACCAGGAGGAGCGGGTCAGCGGCCTGCACTGTGTCGCCGCGGCGATCTATGACGAGCAGGCCCGCGTCATCGGTGCCCTGTCGCTGTCGAGCACCAACCGGCGCCTGGACGACGCCCGCGTCGTGGCCTTCGGTGAGATGGTCAAGCGCACCGCCGCGGCGGTGACCGCCGAGATCGGCGGGCGTTTCCCCACCTGATCCCTGGGCCTGATCCGGAGCACCCTTACGGAATTCGAATTCGCGCCGGCCGGGAGGCGCGATCCGCCCCGATCCGCAAATCCCTCGGATTGGGTTGGGGCGGCTGTTACCCCGGTTTTCCTTCCTGTCACGTAGTGCTGCCCTGAAGAAACTGACCGCGCCCGCAACGGCGCGGTCTTTTTTTGGGAAAAATACTTTGTTTCCGCAATGTGGAAACTTGAGATTCCTTGTTGCGTACCAGGGAAGACTCGGGCATCATTCTTCTTACACAGGGTTCATCACCCTTTGTATCGGGCGGGTTGTTGCTCCGCATTATATGCGAGCCTCTCGGATACTGGCCGTGCTGGAAACAGCACGGCCTTTTTATTGCCGGGGCGGCGCCGGATGAGGAGGCTATGCTGCAGTGCGGCAAAACAGCGCGGATGTCATCGCGGATCGAGCAGGCGCGGGCCGGGGCCGTCCTCCGACAGCTCGTCCCAGGGGTTGCGCAGCGGGCATTCGCCGAGCGACAGGCAGCCGCAGCCGATGCACTCCTCCAGCCCGTCGCGCAGCCTGGTGAGCACGGCGATGCGCTCGTCCAGGTCCGCTTTCCAGGCCGCGGACAAGCGTTTCCAGTCCTCTGCGGTGGGGGTGCGGCCGTCCGGCAGGGTCTTCAGCGCCTGCGCGATGGTGGCCAGGGGGACGCCCAGGCGCTGGGCCACCTTGATGACGGCGATGCGCCGGAGCACGTCGCGGGGGAAGCGGCGCTGGTTGCCGCTGCTCCGCCAGCTCGCGATCAGCCCCTTTGATTCGTAGAAGTGGATGGTGGACACTGCCACACCGGAGCGTTCCGCGACCTCGCCCACGGAAAGGTCCTTGTCCATGTCCGCGGGATCGAGAATCGCCATCGCCGGGCCTCCCCTGGGGTTCGGAACCTCTTGACCTCAAGTGAAGTTGAGGTCGTATCGAGAGAGAGTCAACAGCGTGCCGCATCGAGGGTAGCCGATGATTTCACCAACCTCCGTCGACTGGACTTCGCTCAACACCCTGCGCGCCACGCCGGGGCCGGAGGTGACGGCTCTGCCGGCCTCGTTCCTGACGATCACCAAGGCCGCGAACCTGAAGCCGGCCATCGTCCGCCCGGTGCTGGACGGGCTGCTGCGCCAGGGCTTCGTGCGCGAGTACGAGACCCAGTACGGGAAGGCCTACGCCCGCACGCCGGAGGGCAACCAGCGCATCCGCGAAGTGAGGGAGTGGCTGCGGTAAGATTCGAGATTCTTGTTGGACAACAGCTTCTTCACGGATTTCACGAATTCAAGCACGGATTTCACGGATTTTTCTTTGGCTTGCCCAGTGGTTGCGGACCGAGAAGGCATGCAATGCGCACGAATAAGATGATCCGGGAAATCCGTGTTCAAATCCGTGCAATCCGTGAAGCCCCTGTTGCCCGACAAGAAACCTGCGCCCGCGCAAAGAAAGGACGGCGCCCCTTTCGGAGCGCCGTCTTCGCGAGGTGTGCCGTCAGACTGTCGGGAAGCGATCAGACAACCTTGTTGGCGTGCAGCTCGGCGATCTGTTCCTTGCTGTAGCCGAGGCTGGCCAGAACCTCGTCGGAGTGCTCGCCGAGCAGCGGCGATCCGGTCACTTCGACGGTCATGTCGGAGAACTTGATCGGGCTGCCGACGGTCAGGTACTTGCCGCGGGCCTTGTGATCGACCTCGACGATCGTGCCGCTCTTGCGGAGCGACGGGCACTCGGCGATTTCCTTCATGGTCAGCACCGGGGCGCACGGGATGTCGAACTTGCGCAGGATGTCGACCGCCTCGTACTTCGTCTTGTCGGCCAGCCAGCCTTCGATGAAGGCGAAGATGTCGAAGATCTTGTCCTGACGCGCCTGGGCGGTGTTGTAGGCCGGATCGTCAATCCACTCCGGCTTGCCGAGAGCCTTGCAGATCGGCGCCCAGGCATGGCCCTGGATGGTGAAGTAGATGTAGGCGTTCGGATCGGTCTCGGCGCCCTTGCACTTCAGGACCCAGCCCGGCTGGCCGCCACCGCCGGCGTTGCCGCCACGCGGAACCACGTCGGAGAACTCGCCGTGCGGGTACTGCGGGTATTCTTCCAGGTAGCCGACGCGGTCGAGGCGCTGCTGGTCGCGCAGCTTGACGCGGCAGAGGTTGATGACCGAGTCCTGCATCGACACGGCGACCTTCTGGCCCTTGCCGGTCTTCGAACGGCCCATGAGGGCGGTCAGGATGCCGATGGCGAGGTGCATGCCGGTGTTGCTGTCGCCGAGGGCGGCGGCGCTGACGGTCGGCGGGCCGTCCCAGAAACCGGTGGTCGAAGCCGCGCCGCCGGCGCACTGGGCGACGTTCTCGTAGACCTTCAGGTCCTCGTAATGGTGGCCGTCGCTGAAGCCCTTCACCGAGGCGACGATCATGCCCGGGTTCAGCTCGTTGATGCGCTCCCAGGTGAAGCCCATGCGGTCGAGCGCGCCCGGCCCGAAGTTCTCCACGAGGACGTCGGACTCCTTGATCAGCTTCTCAAGGATTTCCTTGCCCTGCGGGGTCTTGGTGTCCAGCGTCAGCGAGCGCTTGTTGCTGTTCAGCATCGTGAAGTAGAGCGCGTCCGCTTCGGGAATGTCACGGAGCTGGTTGCGGGTGACGTCGCCGGAACCCGGCCGCTCCACCTTGATGACGTCCGCGCCGTACCAAGCGAGGAGCTGCGTGCAGGCGGGGCCAGCCTGAACGTGGGTGAAGTCGATGATCTTGATTCCTTCGAGCGGCTTGCTCATGGCTCGTTTACTCCCTCTCACTTATTGCGATGCCGTTGTTGAGCACTGGACAACACGGACAAACTGGCGGGATGGGTTGTGGGTTACTGATTTGCGGACTCCAACTCCGACAGGCGTCGGCGGAGCTTGCGCTCCTCGGCCCAGCGGCTGCTCTCGTCGCGGATGATGGCGACGATTCCGGTCACCGTGCCGTCCGGCGCGGTCAGCAGGGCGACCGTGAAGGCGATGGACAGGGCGTGCCCGTCCTTGTGCAGGGCCGGGACGCGCAGCACGTCGCTGCCGTAGCGCGTCTGGCCCGTGCGCATGGTGTTGGCGTAGCCGTCCCAATGGCGCTGGCGCTGGCGTTCCGGGATGATGATGTCGAGCGATTGCCCCAGCGCTTCGCCCTCCGCGAAGCCGAACATCCGTTCGGCCGCCGGATTCCACAGAGTGATGGCGCCCTGCGCGTCGGACACGACGATCGCGTCCCCGGCGGCCATGACCAGCTGTGCGAAATCGACTGTTGCGCTCATGAAAGCATTCGCTCCGACACCGGACCCGAAACCTTCCGGCACCGTCATGTTTCCTTCAAAACACGCCCGCGCCGTTGGTTTTGCACTTCGTTTCCGAAGCACGATGGGATGTGAGATACCGTATACCAGATGCGAAATGCCTGGCAAGCTCTTTTGTGCGTTAGGCGAACTAATCGCGCTCCGGACCTTTCGCGGCAAATGCCGGAGAATGGGAGAGGGGGGCGGCCCGATGCGCGCATCCCGGTCCGATCCGGCACCAGGGAACCGCCATGAAGCCTCCGGTATAAAACCGGCACCCGCCTCGTCCGCGGCGGATGGTGGCGGCGGCGCGCACCCGCCACCGTTGAGCCGGCGGATGATCCGTGACCGGCAGATATGGCCGTCCGGTTTTCGGTGTGCCAAGATGACCGACCGCCCCTGATCCGGGGTGGCGGCTCGAACAGGGTAGGGGCATGACGGGGCGTTTCAGAACCAAGATCATCATCGGCATGACCGCTGTCCTGGCCGTGGGAGCAGCGGCGGTCACCTCGGTTTCCCTGTTCCTGTCGCGCGACGCCGCGGAGCGGGCGGTCACGACCCTGGTGGCCGAAACCGCCGACCATCACGGCGCGCGGGTGGCCGCCGACATCTCCGCCGCCCTGGCCGATGCCCGTTCCGCCGCCGCGCTGGTGGAGGTGGAGCGCTCCACCGGCGCCCCGCGCCGGGAGACGGTCAACCGCTACCTCAACCGCCTGATGGCGGTCGGTCCGCTCTACGCCGGGGTGTGGGTGGACATGGCCGACGACGGCTTTGACGGGCGCGACCGCGAGATCGCCGGGCTGGACCGCGCCGCCGAGATCCTCGGCCTACCCGGCACCGGGCGGATGAGCCTGCTGTGGCTGCCCGGCCCCAAGGCCGACGACAGCGAGGGCTATCCCTTCTCCGACGTGAAGGAGAAGGAATATTACCGGGCCGCCGCGGCGGCCGGGAAGCCGGTGCTGACCGAACCCTATCTGGACGATCTGACCAAGACGCTGATGACCAGCGCCGCAGCACCGGTGAAGGACGGCGACCGGGTGATCGGCGTCGCCGGCGTCGACCTGACGCTGAGCGGCCTGACCGATCTGGTCCGCCGCGTGAAGCCCTATGGCGATGGCCACGCGGCGGTGCTCACCGGCGCCGGGGTCTATGTGGCCCATCCCGACGCCGGCCGTCTCTCCCATCCCGCCGACGACCTGCCGGAGGAGGCGCGCCGCGCCATCGCCGAAGGGCGGGCCTACGACGGCGTCGTCACGCTCGGCGGCGCCCCCTATTACCTGCGCCTGTCGCCGGTGCGCTTCACCGGCGCCGACGGCGCGTGGTCGTTCCTGGTCGCCGCGCCGCAGGCCAGCGTGATGGCCGACGCCAACCGGCTGACCCTGCTGACCGTCCTGGTCGGGGTGGGCTGCATCCTGCTCGGCGGTCTGGTGGCGTGGCGGGTGGGCGACGGCATCGCCCGGCCGATCGCCGGGCTGACCGTCACCATGGACCGGCTGGCCGCCGGCGATCTGGACGCCGCCATTCCCGGCGCCGATCGCAAGGACGAGGCGGGCGCCATGGCCCGCGCGGTCGAGGTGTTCAAGCAGGGGCTTGTGCAGGCCCGCGATCTGGGCGGCCAGCAGGAGGCGGAATGGCGCGCCAGGGAGGCACGGACCGCCACCCTGCTCGACCTGCAGCGCGGGTTCGAGGAGCGGGCGGGCGGCCTGACCGGAGCGCTGGCCTCGGCCGCGCAGCAGCTCGAATCCACCGCCCGCGCCCTCACTGGCATCGCCGAGCAGACCCACGGCCGGTCGGAGCGGATGACGCTCTCCGCCCATTCCGCCGCGGACAACGTGCAGACCGCCGCCGCGGCGACCGAGGAGCTGTCGGCCTCGGTGGAGGAGATCGGGCAGCAGGTGGGCGAGTCCGCCCGCATCGCCGAGGCGGCGGTGGCCGACGTGAAGCGCGCCGACTCGGCGGTCGTCGTGCTGGCCGACAGCGCGGAGCGGATCGGCGCCGTCGTCGGCCTGATCAACGACATCGCCGGCCAGACCAACCTGCTGGCGCTCAACGCCACCATCGAGGCCGCGCGGGCGGGCGAGGCCGGAAAAGGCTTCGCGGTGGTCGCCGGCGAGGTCAAGAGCCTGGCCAATCAGACCGCCCGCGCGACCGAGGACATCGTCGGTCAGATCAAGGGCATCCGCGACGCGACGGGAGAGGCGGTGGAGGCGGTGCGCGGCATCAGTCAGACCATCGCCCAGGTCAGCCGCATCGCGTCCGGCATCGCGGCAGCGGTGGACCAGCAGTCCGCCGCCACCCGCGACATCGCCCGAAGCGTCCTGCAGGCCGCTGACGGCGCCCGCGAGGTCAGTGGCGGCATGGGCGATATCCGGGCCGGGGCCGGCGATACGGGCGCCGCCGCCGACCAACTCCTCGCCGCCGCCGCCGGGGTGGCCGGTCAGTCCAAGGAACTGGCCCGCGAAATCGACCGCTTCATCGCCGGTGTCCACAAGGCCTGATCTGCGGGGCGTTACCTCGCCCGCGCGGTGGGCAGGGTGAAGGACACAGACTCCGGGCGGCCCGGCAGGGAGAGCTGGGCCTCCACCGGGGCACAGCGGCTGACGACGGCGCCGCGGCGCAGGACGAACAGGCGGGTGGCGCGGGTGCGGATCGCCTCCACCGGGTCGGCGGCCTGGAGCACCACCAGATCGGCGTGGCAGCCCACCTCCAGCCCGTAGCCGTCGAGGTGCAGCAGCTTGGCCGGAGCCTCCGTCACCGCGCGGAAGCAGGCGAGCATCCCGTCATAGCCGGTCATCTGCCCGACATGCAGGCCCATGTGCGCGACCTCCAGCATGTCGCCGGAGCCGAGCGGGTACCAGGGGTCCATCACGCAGTCGTGGCCCAGCGCGACGGTCAGGCCGGCGCCCATCAACTCCGGCACGCGGGTCATGCCGCGGCGCTTGGGGTAGCTGTCGTGGCGGCCCTGGAGCGTGATGTTGATGAGCGGGTTGGCGATGACGCCGAGGTTCGCCTCGACCATCAGCGGGATCAGCTTGGACACGTAGTAGTTGTCCATGGAATGCATGGAGGTGAGGTGCGAGCCGGTCACCCGGCCCTGCATCCCCAGCCGCTGCGTCTCGTAGGCCAGCGTCTCGACATGGCGGGACAGCGGGTCGTCGGACTCGTCGCAATGCATGTCGACTAGCAGCCCGCGCTCCGCCGCGATCTCGCAGAGCAGTTTCACGGAGGCGGCGCCGTCGGCCATCGTCCGCTCGAAATGCGGGATGCCGCCGACCACGTCCACACCCATGTCGAGAGCGCGCTTCAGCAGGTCCACCGCGCCGGGGGCACGCAGCACGCCGTCCTGCGGGAAGGCGACCAGCTGCAGGTCAAGGTAGGGCGCGACCCGCCGCTTGACCTCCAGCAGCGATTCCACGGCCAGCAGGCGCGGGTCGCAGATGTCGACATGGCTGCGGATCGCCAGCAGGCCGCGCGCCACCGCCCAGTCGCAATAGGCCAGCGCCCGCTCGACGATGGCGTCCTGGACGAGCTGCGGCTTCAGCTCGCCCCACAGCGCGATGCCCTCCAGCAGCGTGCCGGAGCGGTTGACCCGCGGCAGGCCGTAACTGAGTGTGGAGTCCATGTGGAAGTGCGAATCGACGAAGGGCGGCGTGACCAGCCGGCCCGTGGCGTCGATCTCCTCCCCGGCCGGGCCGGGCAGGTCCTTCTCCACCGCGGCGATGCGGCCCTCGCGGACGCCGATGTCCATGCCGGTGCGGCCGTCGGGCAGCGTGGCGCGGCGCAGGATCAGATCGAACATCAGCGTTCTCCTTTGCGGTACGGGATCATCAGCGCCCGCGGGTAGGAGGCGCGGCGCGCCACCAGCACCAGCGCCAGGATGCTCAACAGGTAAGGCATCATCAGGAACAGCTGGTAGGGCAGGACGCCCCCCGCCACCTGCTGAAGCCGCAATTGCAGCGCGTCGAAGGCGGCGAACAGCACCGCCCCCAGCAGCGCCTTGCCGGGCCGCCAGGAGGCGAAGACGACCAGCGCGATGCAGATCCAGCCGCGCCCGTTGACCATGTTGAAGAAGAAGGCGTTGAAGGCCGACAGGGTGAGGAAGGCCCCGGCCAGCGCCATCAGCGCGCTGCCCGCCACCACCGCGCCGATGCGGACCGCGGTGACGCTCAGGCCCTGGGCCTCCGCCGCCGCCGGATTCTCGCCGACCATGCGCACCGCCAGCCCGACCGGCGTGCGGTAGAGGACGTAGGCGACCACGGCGACGAGCATCAGCGCCATGTAGGTCATCGGTGTCTGGGCCAGCGCGCCGGGCAGGTCCAGCGGCTGGAACGGTTCGATGGTCGGCGGGGTGCTCGCCTGCGGCAGGACGAGGCGGTAGACGAAGTAGGACAGGCTGGTGCCCAGCAGCGTCACGCCGATGCCCGCCACATGCTGCGACAGGCCCAGCGGCACCGTCAGGGTGGCGTGCAGCAGCCCCATCAGCCCGCCGCAGAGTGCGGCCACCAGCACGCCGGCCCACAGGTCGGCCCCCTGGTAGACGGCCATCCAGCCGGCCATGGCGCCCATCGTCATGATGCCCTCGATGCCGAGGTGCAGGACGCCGGCCCGCTCGCACAGAAGCTCGCCCAGCGTGCCGAGGATGTAGGGGGTGGCGATGCGCAGCACCGCCGTCCAGAAGGCGGCGGAGACCAGGATGTCGAGGATCGTTTGGAACAGCTCCATGGCGCTCACCCCCGCCGCAGCCGGTAGCGCGTCAGCAGCCCGGCGACCAGCATGCAGAGCAGGCTGGTGGCGACGAGCACGTCGGCGATGTAGTTGGGCACCGGCATGGCGCGGCTCATGGCGTCGGCGCCGACGAAGATGCCGGCGATGAAGACCGCCGCCCCGACCACGCCCACCGGGTGAAGCTGCGCCAGCATGGCGACGACGATGCCGCTGTAGCCGAAGCCCGGCGACAGGTCGAGCGTCAGGTAGCCCTTCAGCCCGCAGACCTCGATCACCCCGGCCAGTCCCGCCAGACCGCCGGACAGCAGGGCGGTGCGCAGCATGACGCGGGTCACCGGCATGCCGGCGAAGGCCGCGGCGCGCGGGTTGGCGCCGACCGCCCGGTTCTCGTAGCCCCAGATGGTCCGGGTGTCGATCAGCCAGAGCAGGGCCGACAGGCCGAGCGCGACCAGCAGGCCGGTGTGCAGCCGCGTGCGCTCGACCAGCTTGGGCAGCTCGGCGGCCTCGACGACGGGGGCGGACTGCGGCCAGCCCATGCCCATGGGGTCCTTCAGCGCGCCTTCCAAAAGCATGGAGACGAGCAGCAGGACGATGAAGTTCAGCAGTAGCGTCGTCACCACCTCGTCCACGCCGAAGCGCACCTTCAGCACGGCGGGACCGAGCAGCGTGGCGCCCCCGGCGGCGGCCCCGGCGATCATCACCGTGGGAAGCAGCAGCCAGGCGGGCAGGTCGAGCATCCCGCCGCCCAGCACCACGGCGGCCAGCGCGCCCATGTAGAGCTGCCCCTCCGCCCCGATGTTCCACAGCTTGGCGCGGAAGGCCACGGCGGCGGCGAGGCCGGTGAGGATGAGCGGGGTGGCGCGGGTCAACGTCTCGGTCAGGGCGAAGCGGGAGCCGGCGGCCCCCTCCAGCAGCAGGCCGTAGGCGCGCAGCACCGGTGCGCCGGTCCAGGCGACCAGCAGCGCGCAGAGCGCCAGCGCCGCCGCCACCGCCGCCACGGGCGCCAGCAGGCGGGCGGCCAGCGGGGTATGCTCTCGCGGTTCAAGCCGCATCGACAATCTCCGGCAAAATCTCCCAATGCCCGGCCATCAGCAGGCCGAGCTGGCGGACCGAAACCCGGCCGTGGGGCAGAACGGGGGTGAGGCGCCCGTGATAGGCGACGGCGATGCTGTCGGCCAGCGCCAGGATCTCGTCCAGATCCTCGGAGATCACCAGCACCCCGGCCCCGGCGGCGCGGGCCTCCAGCAGCCGACCATGGACGTAGGACACCGCGCCGACGTCCAGGCCGCGGGTCGGCTGGCTCGCCAGGATCAGGTCCGGCCCGTGGGCCAGCGTGCGGCCCAGGATCAGCTTCTGCATGTTGCCGCCGGACAGCAGCTGCGTGCGGGCGTCCGGACCCGGGCAGCGCACGTCGAACGCCTCGATCACCTCCTCGGCGTAGGCGCGGGCTGCCCCCCGGCGGATCAGGCCGAAGCGCTGGAAGGCGGATTCGTGGTAGCGCTCGGCGATCAGGTTCTCCCACACCGCCATGGTCCCGACGAGGCCGGCGGCGTGCCGGTCCTCCGGGATGCGGGCCACGCCGCGGCGGACCATCTCCGCCGGGCTGGCGTTGCCGGCGGCTTCGCCCTTCAGCGCCATGGTGCCGGAGTCGGGGTGGATCAGGCCGCTGACCAGCTCGGCCAGCGCGGTCTGCCCGTTGCCCGACACGCCGGCGATGCCGACGATCTGGCGGCGGCGCACAGTCAGGTCCACGCGGTCGAGCAGCGGGCGCCCATGGCCGGAGCTGACCGTCACGCCGGCCAGCGTCAGCACCGGCTCGCCCGGCTCCAGCGGGGTCGGGGTGGGCGGCTTCAGGGCGCGGCCGACCATCAGCTCGGCCAGCTCCTCGCGGTCGGTCTCGGCGGTCTTGCGGGTGGCGACGAGGCGACCGCCGCGCAGGACGGCGACCGTGTCGCTGGCCGCGAAGACCTCGTTCATCTTGTGGCTGATGAAGACCACGGCCAAGCCGTCGGCGGTCAGGCGGCGCAGCGTGTCGAACAGGCTGGCGGATTCCTGCGGGGTCAGCACCGCGGTCGGCTCGTCCAGGATCAGGACGCGGGCGTCGCGGTAGAGCGCCTTCAGGATCTCGGCCCGCTGCCGCTCGCCCACCGACAAATCGCCGACCAGCGCGTCGGGCCGCACCTCCAGCCCGAAGCGGCAGGCGAGGTCGAGCAGCTTGGCCTTGGCGGCGGCGCGGTCGGAGCGCGGGCGCCACAGCGACTCCGTGCCCACGGCGATGTTGTCGAGCACCGACAGGTTGTCGGCGAGCGTGAAGTGCTGGTGGACCATGCCGATCCCGGCGGCCAGCGCCGCGCGGGGAGAGCCGGGGGGAAGCGGTTGGCCGAACGCCTCGATGCTGCCCTCGTCGGCTACGTAATGGCCGAACAGGATGTTCATCAGGGTCGTCTTGCCAGCGCCGTTCTCGCCCAGCAGGGCCAGCACCTCGCCCTTGTGGAGTGTCAGCGAGATGGAATCGTTGGCGACGAGCGGCCCGAACCGCTTCGTGATGCCGGAGAGGCGGAGGACGATGGGGGGTGATGTCATGGATGTCCGCGGCGTGCCGGAAGGCATAAAAATCCTCTCGCTCCCTTGGGAGAGGAGGAATGCTCCCTCTCCCCTCCGGGGAGAGGGTTAGGGTGAGGGGGTTGCGCGTTTGCCGGACGTGCCGCCACGCGCAACCCCCTCACCGGCCCTTCGGGCCACCCTCTCCCCGGAGGGGAGAGGGTTCGATGGGCTTCCTCACAGAGAGGAGAGGGAGATGTGGATCACATCGTCGACTTGGGCTCGTTGTCGTTCACCTTCACGGTGAACTTGCCATCGAGGATTTCCTGCTCGCGGGCCTTCACCTTGGTCATCACGTCGGCGGGAACCTTGCCCTCGAAGGTGCCGAGCGGGGCGAGGCTGGAGCCCTTGTGGACCATCTGGCTGTAGGGGCCGTAATCCTCGGCCTTGTAGCTGCCCGCCTTCACCGCGGCGATGGCGCGGTCCACCGACGGCTCCATGTGCCAGAGCGCACTGGCGACCACGGTCTCCGGATACTGCGGCTGGGTGTTGATGACGTTGCCGATGGCCAGGACTTTGCGCTCCTTGGCGGCGTCGGACACGCCGAAGCGCTCGGCGTACATCACGTCGGCGCCGCGGTCGATCATGGCGAAGGCGGCTTCCTTGGCCTTCGGCGGGTCGAACCAGGAGCCGATGAAGCTGACCATGAACTTCACGTTCGGGTTCACCTCCTTGGCGCCCTCCATGAAAGCGTTCATCAGGCGGTTCACCTCCGGGATCGGGTAGCCGCCGACCATGCCGATGACGTTCGACTTGGACACCGCACCCGCGATCATACCGGTCAGATAGGCCGGCTCCTGGATGTAGTTGTCGAAGACCGAGAAGTTCGGCTCCTGCGGCTTGAAGCTGGAGCCCATGACGAAGGCGGTTTTGGGATAGTCCTTGGCGACGGCGCGGGCCGCGCGCTCGACGCCGAAGACCTCGCCGAAGACCAACTGCTGGCCGCCCTCGGCGTACTGGCGCATCACGCGCTCATAGTCGGTGTTGGCGACCGACTCGGCCCAGACATACTCGATCTCGCCACGGGCCTCGGCGGCCTTCAGGGCGGTGTGGATGCGGCTGACCCACTGCTGCTCGATCGGCACGGTGTAGATGCCGGCGACCTTGACCTTCGACTGGGCCCAGGCGGGCAGAGCCATCGCCGCAACGGCGACCGCCGCAGCACCGCACAGGACGGCGCGCCGCGCCACGCCGAATACGTTCCCCATGAAAACCCCCTCCGTCTGCTTTGCTGTTTCAGCTCAGAAATGCAGCAGAGGCGTTGCAACGGCAATGCCATTCCGTGCGCGTCAGCCCTGCTGCGGCTCTCACGGGTCGGCAGGGTGGCATGTGACCAAAAGGGCGGCAACGATTCTCAGCGGGTGCCGTAAAGCCGGTCGCCCGCGTCGCCCAGGCCGGGCAGGATGTAGCCGTTCTCGTCCAGCCGCTCGTCCACCGCGGCGGTGAAGACCGCCACGTCGGGGTGCGCGTCGTGGAAATTGCGCAAGCCTTCGGGGGCGGCTACCAGAACCGCCAGCTTGATCGAGGCCGCACCCGCGTCCTTCAGCCGGTGCACCGCCGCGACGGCCGTGTGGCCGGTGGCGAGCATGGGATCGACCAGGATGACCATCCGCTCCTCGATGTCCTCCGGCACCTTGAAGAAATACTCGACGGGGGTCAGCGTCTCCTGGTCGCGGTAGAGGCCGATGTGCCCGATGCGGGCCGACGGCAGCAGCGTGCGCATGCCGTCGAGCAGCCCTTGCCCGGCCCGCAGGATGGAGACGAGGCACAGCTTCTTGCCGGTCAGCAGCGGCGCGTCGAAGCTGGCCAGCGGCGTTTCCACCGGGCGCTCCTCCAGAGGAAGGTCGCGCGTCAACTCGTAGCCCATGAGCTGCGACACCTCCCGCATCACCTCGTGGAACCGGGCGGTGGGAGTCTCCCGCCGCCGCAGAAGGGTCAGCTTGTGCTGGACCAGAGGGTGGTCGATGACGGTGAGCGTCGGAATGGGCATGGGCAACCCTTCGGGTGGTTGGCGTCACATCAGAAGACGGTTCCATCGCTGCGGATGCGGATCGGCGGGCCGCCACCGGGGCGGCGCTCGCGGGCGATCCGGCGCCCGGCGGTCCAGGTGCCGCCCTGGAGAACCTTGGCGAGCGGGAAGCTCTCTGCGGGCATGCCCAGCCGGGTGCGCACCTCGTCAGCGAGGCGGTCGAGCAGGGCGACGGTCAGGGCGCGCCACTCCACCACCGCCTCGTCCCCCACCTCCAGCTCGTCGGTGAGGAGGCGCGGGTCCTTCGGCACCAGAACGCCGCTGTCCACCAGCAGCCCGCCGTTGCGGTATTCCGGCAGGCCGGTCAGCCGGTCCAGCCCGGTGACGGCGACGCCGGCCCCCTCCAGCGGCTCGGCCAGCGAGTAGCTGAGCCATTGCGACAGCTTGTGGAAGGGGACGAGGCCGACCGCCGAATGGGTCCAGCTGTCGCCGAGATTGACTCCGCCGCGCTCGATCCGGCCCGGCCAGATCGGCCCCAACCCGCGCAGCACCGCGTCGAGAATCGCGGAGGCGGGAAGCATGCCGTCCACGGCCTGCGCCTTCAGCGCGTCGTAGAGGGTGCCGACCCGCCCCGGCGTGCCGAACAGGTCGGGTGCGGCGGTCAGCGCGCTTCCCAGACGGCGCAGCAGGGCCGCGCGCCCTTCCAACCCGACCAGCGGGTTGTCCGGCCCGGCCTGGAAGCCGCGGGCGAGCGTCGTTTCGGTCACCGCGGACAGGACCGCTGCGTCGGCGCGCAGCGGGGCGTGGACCGGATCGTCGGCGAAGCCGCCGGAGCGGAACAGGTCGAAGCTGGCGATGGCTAACCCTTCGGAGCGGGCCAGCTCCACCCCCGCCGCGTCGCGGTAGCGCCAGCGGTCGCCCGCCCCGGCGTCGAGCAGAACGCTGGTCACCGCGAGGTCGAAGCGGATGCGCGCGATCTCGTCGGCGTCCGCTCTCAGCCCGTCCGCAAGCGTCGCCCAGCGGTCGTCGCCGTTCACCACGAAATGTCGCCAGCGGCTGTGGTAGGGAACGTCCAGGTCCGGGTAGGACTCCCGCGTCACCGCGGCGACCAGGGCGGCGGCATCAAGCAGCCGCTCCGGGCGCAGCTCGAAATGGGCGAGGTCGCCGCGCTCGGCCTTCGCCAGGATCGCGTGGGCGCGCTGGCGCACCGCGTCGGCGGAGAGCAGCCACCCCACATCGTCGTCGCTGACGGCGCTCAATCGGTCAGCCCCCGGCCCTTGGCGACGGTCAGTTCCTCCGCGGTCGGCACGGCGGGGGTGAAATAGCCGGCGGCCTTCTTGGCGTCCATCTCCACCTTGGCGTCGTCGGGGATCAGCTCGTCCGGGATCGGGATCTGCTCGACGATCTCGATCCCGGCGCGGCGGATGGCGTCGGACTTCATGTTGCTCATCGACACCATGCGGTCGATGCGGGTGACGCCCAGCCAGTGGAAGACGTCGGGCATCAACTCCTGGAAGCGCATGTCCTGAACGCCGGCCACGCACTCCGTGCGCTCGAAATAGGCCTCCGCCCGGTCGCCGCCGGGCTGCCGCTTGCGCGCGTTGTAGACCAGGAATTTGGTCACCTCGCCGAGCGCGCGCCCTTCCTTGCGGTTGTAGATGACGAGGCCGGCGCCGTTCTCCTGGGCGGTGCGGATGCACTCCTCGACGCCGTGGGTCAGGTAGGGGCGGCAGGTGCAGATGTCGGAGCCGAAGACGTCCGACCCGTTGCACTCGTCATGGACCCGGCAGGCGACCTTGCGCGCCGGGTCGGTCAACGCCGCCACATCGCCCAGGATGTAGACGGTCAGCCCGTTGATCGGCGGCAGGAAGACCTTCAGGTCGGGGCGGGTCACCAGTTCCGGGAACATGCTGCCGGTGTGCTCGAACAGGCCGCGGCGCAGCGCGCTCTCGGTGATGCCAAAGCGCTTGGCGATGCCGGGCAGGAACCACACCGGCTCGATGGCGACCTTGGTCACGCGGGCGTCGCCGCTCGGCAGCAGGATCTGGCCGTCCGCCGCCAGCCGCCCGGCCCGCATGGCGTCCACCAGCTCCGGCATCTTAATGCGCGCCTTGGTCACGGCGATGGTGGGGCGGACGTCGACGCCGCGCGCCAGATGATCGCCGAAGGCCTCGCTGACCATGTGGCCGAAGGGATCGATGGAGACGATCTTCTCCGGATCGCCCCATTGCGGGTGCGGGCCGATGGGCTCCGCCGGAGCGGTGTTGGTCAGGTCCGGCACGTGATAGGCGCTGAGCTGCCCCGCCGCGACGGCGAGCGCCCGGTAGACCGCGTAGCTGCCGGCGTGGGCGCCGATGGAATTGCGCTGCGCCGGATCGGAGAGCGAGGCGACGACCGGCCCGCGCTCCGCGGCGGTGGGGGCGCCCCAGTGGACCGGGGTGTAGCGCGGCTTGGCGCCGCCGGTCGGGTGCGAGGCGAGAACGATGTGACGTTGCGGCTGGTTGCGGCGGCTTTCCATACGGACGCTCCCGATGCCATTCACCATGTGACAGTGTGACACAGTTTCGGCGCCTGCGAACACCAAATCGAATGGCCGCAACCTCTGACGTTCGTTCGGTTTTCGACCCGCCATTTCCGCCGGGGGGCACCACCTTCGGGGAATAAGGGGTGCCCGAAATTTGTCCCAGGGCGGATGGTTGGAGCCAGAGCTTGGGCGCACGATCTGCTGTTAGGATCGGGCCAACCGATAGCAGAAAAAGGATGCAGGGAATGTCCGTCCACTCAGGCGCGGGCCATTCAGGCAAAGGTGGTTTCGGCAAGCGCGAGCCTGGCAAGCGCGGCTGGAGCGTGGCGTTGGGAGGCTTGGTGCTGACCGTGGCGCTGGCCGCTCCGGCCATGGCCGACGACCACAAGCATTGGCGCAAGCACAAGCACAAGCATCACCACCGCGGCCACGGCCCCGTGGTGATCTACGAGCCGCCCCCGCCGGTCGTGGTGATGCGCCGCCCGCCGCCCGTCTATTACGCCCCGGCCCCGCGCGTGGTCTACGCACCGCCGCCACCGGTCTATTACGCGCCCGCACCGGGCCTCAGCGTCCAGATGAACATCCCGCTGCGCTGAGGCCGCCGTCCTGCGGAAGGCGGCCCGCGATCGGGCGCGCCTTCACCGCAGGACCTTCATCGCAGGACGCGGCACGGGTCCACGATCAGCATGTCCACCGGCTCGTCCTCGCCCTTGGCGGGCATGTCCTCGTGCTTGGGGATCAGCAGGCAGCGCCCGTCCTGAAGCAGGACGGCCTTGACCCGGAACCACATCGTCTTCGGGTTGCTGCCGAAGGTGATTTCAAACGAATCGCCCGCCGCGATGCGCGCCGGCACCGGCACGTTGCCGTACTCGCGGCAGGTGTGGGTGAACACCCAGTTGCGGCACAATTTGAAGGTCGCCGACCCGTTGGTGGTCACCAGCGACACGCTCTGCCCCACGGCGGGGGCCGGGGACGCCTGAACCGGCGCGCCGGCAAGCGCGGTTGCCGAGGCCGTCGCCAAAGCCGCCTTCCAAAGCGCCGCCACCATCCTCATGCCCGTCATCATCCACCATCCGTCGTGACGCACAGTGTAGCACGCGCGGCTTCGCCCACGGGTTGACACTTCGGAAGGGCGGACTCCGTGCCGGCTCGCACCACGCTGTCCACACCGGGACGATCGGGGCATCCCGGATGTGAACGGGTTGGCCTTCCGCCTGTGACCAGACTGGGGCACGGGCGCCGAACGGTCCTGCGCGAGGGCGGCGGCGGTGCTCCCGGCGCGTCCCCGGCAAACCCAGAGCGGGCCTGCTGTTGCGTCGCCGCATCAGGCAAAGCCTGCGGCCGGCCGCTCCTATTTGCCACAAATGGTTAATTCATTTTAAAGGAATTCTTAGTATCTCATTAACTATCTGGAGCCACGGTCTAGCCATCGAAACCGCAATGGAATAGACAAATGGCGACGACCTCCACTGGTTTGACTAAGTCCAAAATCGTCGTGAACGCCTATGGCACCTCTTCGGACGCTGTGAATCCTCACTTTCGTCTGATGATCGACGGCAAGGATGTTGGTCAGGCGTCGGTGGGCTCGGCCGAGCCGAAAGCCTATACATTCGACGTTGACGTTTCCTCTGGTCAGGCACACAAAGTCCAGGTTGTTTATGATAACGACGACGTGAACGCTGGGTCGAACCGCGACCTCGGCATCAAGTCCATCGTCATCAACGGCCACACGCTGAGCCCAACCGACGCGAGCTACGAGCGGCACGACGATGCCGGCGGGCCCATGGCCGGACAGGAAGGCCTGTGGTGGAACGGGGCGCTGAACTTCTCCACCCCGGCGTCGCTCTACGGTGCCACGCCCGATACGGCCAATTCCGGCAGCACCCCCGCCGCGCCGGAGGCCGACAGCGTCGCCACGGGCGGCACCGGCTCCTCGACTATCACCATCAACGCCCGCGGCACCGCCGCGGCGGGCCAGAACGCGCACTTCACAGTGCTGGCGGACGGCAAGACGATCGGCGAGGGCACGGCCGGCACGGAGTCGAAGAACTTTTCCTTCAAGACCGATCTGGCCGCCGATCAGGCGCACAAGATCCAGGTCCAGTACGACAATGACGCCACGGTGAACGGCCAGGACCGCAACCTGCATGTCGGCAGCGTGACCATCAACGGCCACGAATACGCCCCGACCGACTCCGCGGTCAGCTACGACAGGGGTGTGCTCGACGGCAAGGACGTCATCAAGGGGCAGGCCGACCTGTGGTGGAACGGCGCGCTGGTGGTGGAGGCCGACAAGGGCCTGTTCACCTCCGCCTCCGCCTCCGCGCCCTCCACGACTCCGAGCACGACGCCGACCACGCCGACCGCCCCGGTGACCACCCCCTCCACCGACAGCGGCGCCGGGTCCAGCGGCGGCTACCTGCACACCGAGGGCAGCCAGATCGTCGACAGCGCTGGCAACAACGTGAAGCTGACCGGCGTCAACTGGTTCGGCGCGGAGGGCTATGCCTTCGCCCCGCAGGGCTTGTGGCAGGACAGCTACAAGAACATCATGAACCAGATGCAGGATCAGGGGTTCAACACCATCCGCCTGCCCTGGTCGGACGCCATGCTGGACAACGGCCGCATGCCGACCGGCATCGACTATTCGAAGAACCCGGAGCTTCAGGGCAAGACCAGCCTCGAGGTGTTCGACAAGATCATCGACTACGCCGATCAGACCGGCATGAAGATCATCCTCGACCACCACCGCTCCGGCGACGGCGCTTCTGCCAATGAGAACGGGCTCTGGTACACCAGCCAGTATCCGGAATCGAAGATGATCGAGAACTGGAAGATGCTGGCCCAGCGCTACGCCGACAACCCGTCGGTCGTCGCCGCCGACCTGCACAACGAGCCGCACGGCCAGGCCACCTGGGGTGACGGCAACCAGGCCACCGACTGGAAGGCCGCGGCGGAGCGCATCGGCAACGCCGTCCAGTCGGTCAACCCGAACTGGCTGCTGATCGTCGAGGGCGTCGAGAACTCGTCCGAGGGCACCTACTGGTGGGGCGGCAACCTGGACGGCGTGAAGACCGACCCGGTCGACTTCAACATCGACAACAAGCTGGTCTATTCCGTCCACGATTACCCGCCGTCGATGGCCGGCTTCGGCTGGTTCAACGACCCCAGCTATCCGAACAACATGAAGGACATCTGGACGGACGCCTGGGGCTGGATCGTCCAGAAGGACATCGCGCCGGTCCTGGTCGGCGAGTTCGGGACCAAGCTGGAGACCGGCCAGGACAAGCAGTGGCTCGACGCCATGGTCAAGTACATGGATGGCGACTACAACGGCGACGGCAAGTCCGATCTGGCGGCGGGCGACCAGGGCGTCAGCTTCACCTACTGGGCCTGGAGCCCGGGCTCGGGCGACACCGGCGGCATCATGACCGACGACTGGGCGGTGAACACGGCGAAGATGAACGCCATCGAGCCGGCCCTGTTCGACGGCACGATCGCCTGATCGTACGTTCCGTTCTTTGAAGGACAGGCTCGGCGCCGGACGATCTCCGGTGCCGGGCCTGTCCCGTTTTCAAGCGCTTCGCTTACGCCGAGGCCGCTCCACGTGGGCGGAAAAGCGCCTCCGCCTCGGCCCGCGGGTCGCGGAAGAGGGGGGCCGGCTGTCCCGGACGCCCGCCGCCGGCCAGGATGGCGACCGTCTCGGCCAGCCACAGATAGGGTCCGCTGCGCCCGGCTTCGGGAAGGCGGGACAGGTCGCGCAGGTAATTGCCGACCGCCTGGGTCAGTGCCTGCTCGCCCGTGGCGCCCTGCACCCGTCCGGCGGCGGCGGCGAAGCGGCGGCGTTCCTCCGCATCCGTCTTCACCCGTTCCTCGACGGCTTTCAGAAGCGCCGCCCGGGTGCGGGGACCGTTCAGCAGGTTCAGAGCCATCACGACCGGATCGACCGGCCTCGCGGGGCGCGAAGCGGAGTCCCCCACCGTACGCCGCGGCTCGGCCCCGCGGCGTGTCGAATGTCCGTTCTGCATGGAATGTCTGGCTTTCTTTCCCCGGAAGGGCCGAGCAGCCCTTCAGATGGTGTAGGTTCCCTCGAACAGGTCGCCGAGCGCGAGGCGCATCAGGGACCGGGTCCGGGTGACGCGCCGATGCTCGTCGCGCGCGGTGACCATATGACAACGCCGGCACAGCCACCGCCGTTCCATCGCCTTCTCGGCCGACCGTTCGATCGCCGCGGCGCGGCGGTATTGTCCGACGATGCTGCGCGAGGTCCGGACCCCGGCATACTCGACCACGTCCGGCCAGGGGGCCGGGTCGCCTTCGTCGCTGAACCAGATCCCGTCGGGCGACAGCCAGCGGCCGTCCGGCAGGCAGCGCAACGTATGGCCGTGCGGACGCCCGCAATGCTCGCACCGCGGAGCGGCAGGGCTGGGGGCGATGGAACGGTCCTGATGTTCGGCGGGACGGTCGATGAGGCGGGCCATTCTGACCAGGGATGGTGGCTGCGAACAAAACCAAAACCGAATCTAGCGCATCGCACGGTCCGTGGGAATCCCCAACGATGGCCCGCCCGCGGTAATTCTTCGATCGCAGGTTATGACGAAAGCCGTGTGCATCGCCGCCTCGGCACCTTGCGCGGGACCCGGCCGCCGCTTTTGCAAGCGGACGGGCTCGTGGGAGCATTTTGCCTCTGGTTCCCGTGCGCCACTGCCTATACGCTGTCAGACAAATCGGAGCTATAGGTCATGGAAAAGGTAACAGTGCCGCAGAATTCGGCCGCGTCCGTCCCCGACAATTCCACCGGCGGTGGTGTGAAACAGCGCGTGGACTTCGAACTGAATGGCGTTCGCATCGTCGCTTTCCTGGACAGCGATCAGCCCACCCAGCCCGGCGGCATCATGTGGCCGCAGGTTGCCGAATCCTACGCCGCGGAGCAGGGGATCGGCATGAGCGACGCCCGCTGGTACAGCGTGCAGCCCTACCGCTTCGCGAACGGGCGCCCCAACGTCAACGAATACCGCCCCAACGGCCAGACCTGGAAGTTCGAGACCAACCTGAACACGGCGGCTGAGATCGTCCGCCGCCTGGGCCTGGACCTCGACTCCCTGCCGCTCGACATCTGATCCCGCGTCCAGCTTGGTGATGCCGGGCGCTAACGCGCTTAGCATGGCAATACCGGGCGCTCACGCGCTTGTCATTGGAATACCGGGCGCTCACGCGCCCGGGGGCACCACGAAGCAGGCCATGCCCAT